>JAUSDK010000015.1 GCA_030650875.1 Polaromonas sp. | reverse complement strand
TCCTGGACAGGCGCTTGCAGACCAGGCCCGGCGGTGCAAACCCCGGCGAATGCAGGATGAAGCCGGCATCAATTTCACCGCGTCCGAAGGCTTCGAGCTGAACATCTCCTGTCGCCTCGATCAGTTCGAGCTGCACCTTGGGATACTGCTCGCGAAAGGCCCGGACCCAGCGCGGCAGCAAATCAAACCCGACCGTGGACACAAAGGCAAGCCGCAAGCGCCCCGCTTCGCCGTCGGCACTGGCGTGCGCAAGGCCGGGCATGGCGGCCGCGCGCGCCAGCAGATCGCGCGCTTCAGCCACTAGGGCAGCGCCTGCCGCCGTCAACTGCACGCTGCGCTTGGTACGGTCAAAAAGCCTGAGCCCCAGCGTGGCCTCCAGCTGGGCGATGGCCTGGGTCAGGGGCGGCTGGGTCATGTTCAGGCGCTGGGCGGCGCGGCTGAAATGGAGCTCTTCCGCCACGGCGAGAAACTGGCGCCACAGGCGCAGCTCAATCAGCGGCGGTTTGCGCACATCCGGAAAAGTGACAGGATAAGTGACAGGATCGGTCATATGCTGCAGATATTAATACAGCATGAATAATGGATTGGAAAGAATCAGCCAAAGCACGCATACTTGGCGTTTCCAACAAACCCCTCACGAGACGCCCCATGGACATCAAACCGATCGAGCTCAATCCCCGCAGCAAGAACATCACCGAGGGCAAATCCCGCGCGCCCAACCGCTCCATGTACTACGCCATGGGCTACGAGGAAGCGGACTTCAAGAAACCCATGATCGGTGTGGCCAATGGGCACAGCACCATCACGCCGTGCAACAGCGGCCTGCAAAAACTCGCCGACGCGGCGATTGATGCGATTGAAGAAGCCGGCGGCAACGCGCAGGTGTTTGGCACGCCCACCATTTCGGACGGCATGGCCATGGGCACCGAGGGCATGAAGTATTCGCTGGTCAGCCGCGAAGTGATCTCGGACTGCATCGAAACCTGCGTGCAGGGCCAGTGGATGGACGGCGTGCTGGTGATTGGCGGCTGCGACAAGAACATGCCGGGCGGCCTGATGGGCATGCTGCGCGCCAATGTGCCAGCCATTTTTGTCTATGGCGGCACGATCTTGCCGGGCCACTACAAGGGCAAGGACCTCAACATCGTCAGCGTGTTTGAGGCCGTGGGCGAAAACGCTGCCGGCCGCATGAGCGACGAAGACCTGCTGCAAATCGAGCGCCGCGCGGTTCCCGGCCCCGGCAGCTGCGGCGGCATGTACACGGCCAACACCATGTCCAGCGCGTTCGAGGCACTGGGCATTTCGCTGCCCTACTCCAGCACCATGGCCAATCCGCACGACGAAAAAGTCAACTCGGCCAAGGAGTCGGCCCGGGTTCTGGTCGAGGCGATCAAAAAAGACATCAAGCCGCGCGACATCGTGACGCGCAAGTCGATTGAAAACGCCGTGGCCGTGATCATGGCCACCGGCGGCTCGACCAACGCGGTGCTGCACTTTCTGGCCATTGCGCATGCGGCCGGCGTCGAATGGACGATTGACGACTTTGAGCGCGTGCGCCAGAAAACACCGGTGCTGTGCAACCTCAAGCCGTCGGGCGAATACCTGGCCGTGGACTTGCACCAGGCCGGCGGCATCCCGCAGGTCATGAAAATGCTGCTGGTCGCCGGCCTGCTGCATGGCGACTGCATCACCATCACGGGCCAGACGCTGGCCGAAGTACTCAAGGATGTGCCCGATGCGCCGCGTGCCGACCAGGACGTGATCCGTCCCATCGACAAGCCCATGTATGCGCAAGGCCATCTGGCTATTTTGAAAGGCAACCTGTCGCCCGAAGGCTGCGTGGCCAAGATCACCGGCCTGAAAAACCCGGTCATGACCGGCCCGGCCCGCGTGTTTGACGACGAGCAGTCCGGCCTGGCCGCCATTTTGGCCGGCAAGATCGTGGCGGGTGACGTGATGGTCTTGCGCTACCTGGGCCCCAAGGGCGGTCCCGGCATGCCTGAAATGCTGGCACCCACAGGCGCGCTGATTGGCGCCGGCCTGGGCGAAAGCGTGGGCCTGATCACTGACGGACGCTTTTCGGGCGGCACCTGGGGCATGGTGGTGGGCCACGTGGCGCCTGAAGCGGCGGCGGGCGGCAACATCGCGTTCATCCGGGAAGGCGACTCGATCACGATTGACGCGCGCCAGTTGCTACTGCAGCTGAACATCAGCGACGCCGAGCTGGAGAGCCGCAAAGTGAGCTGGAAGGCGCCGCTGCCGCGCTACATACGCGGTGTGCAGGCCAAGTTTACCTTCAACGCATCCAGCGCCAGCAAGGGCGCGGTGCTTGACGATTATTGATGGCCGCTGCGCTGTAAAGCGCTGTCATGCAAAGAGCCCGTGACAAAACTTCACGGGCTCTTTGCTTTTGTATCAGGGCGGCTTCAGGCAGCCCGCCCAGGCGCCTGTTTCAGCGCTTCTTTTTGGGCAACATGCCCATGGCAGCGCGCTGCTTGTCGATGCGCAGCTTTGTGCGGGCGTCCATTTTTTCGATTTCCCGCCGCTTGGTGTAGCCCGAGGCATCGGCCCAGGCCCACCAGGCCACCGCAAGCGCAAAAGGCGTCAGCACAATCCACCAACTCAAGGCGGCTACGGGGTCAAGCTCCAGGTATTTCATGGCCAGGGCGACAAGCCCGATAAGTAAGAAATACATATGTAACTCCTGAAGGTTTTAATCGCCCTGCGGTGGGCTTGGCGCTTTGGGCCCGGGGCCGGGGTCAACCAGAGTCCCTACAATCCCGTTGATTGACTGTATCCGAATCCATCATTCAGCCTTGAGGACACTCCATGAAAAAAATTCTATCGGTTATCGCTTGCGCCGCAACAGGTTTCGCAGTGACCACGCCCGCGCTGGCTGACCTGCAGCTGGCCACCGCCAAGAACTGCATGGCCTGCCACGCCGTGGACAAAAAACTGGTGGGTCCGTCTTTCAAGGACGTCGCTGCCAAGTACGCCGGCCAGAAAGACGCCAGCGACAAGCTCGGGGCCAAGGTCATGAAGGGCGGCGCCGGCGTTTGGGGCCCGGTGCCCATGCCGGCCAACCCGCAGGTGAGCGCTGACGAGGCCAAAAAGCTGGTGGCCTGGATACTGACCCAGAAATAAGGGCTGTTCGCCGCCCAGCAAAAATCCCGCTCACTGAGCGGGATTTTTGTTGGTTTTTTAGTTCTAGCCCATACTGATCGGGCGCTAGCAACTATGATTTCAATAGCGCCAGAAGGCGCTATTCGAGGCTCAATACGCCTGGCCCAACTGGTCCAGAATGGCCGGATTTTCAAGCGTGGAAGTGTCCTGCGTCACGGCCTCGCCCTTGGCAATCGAGCGCAGCAGCCGGCGCATGATCTTGCCGGAGCGGGTCTTGGGCAGGTTTTCAGCAAAGCGGATGTCCTTGGGCTTGGCGATGGGGCCGATTTCCTTGGCCACCCAGTCACGCAGTTCCTTGGCAATGCGCTTGCCTTCTTCGCCGGACGGCAGTGAACGCTTGAGCACCACAAAGGCGCAGATGGCTTCACCCGTGAGGTCGTCCGGACGGCCCACCACGGCAGCTTCAGCCACCAAGTCTGACTTGCCGACCAGCGCCGACTCGATTTCCATGGTGCCCATGCGGTGGCCCGAGACGTTGAGCACGTCGTCGATGCGGCCGGTGATGCGGAAGTAGCCGCGGTCTTCGCTGCGTACCGCGCCGTCGCCGGCCAGGTACATCTTGCCGCCCATTTCTTCGGGGAAATAGCTGGTCTTGAAGCGCGCGGGGTCGTTCCAGATGGTCCGGATCATCGACGGCCAGGGCCGCTTGATCACCAGGATGCCGCCGGTGCCGTTGGGAATGTCGTTGCCGACCTCGTCCACAATCGCGGCCATGATGCCGGGCAGCGGCAGCGTGCAGCTTCCGGGCACCAGCGGCGTGGCGCCAGGCAGCGGCGTCATCATGTGGCCGCCGGTTTCGGTCTGCCAGAAGGTGTCCACGATCGGGCAGTTCTCATGGCCGATGTTTTTGTAGTACCACATCCAGGCTTCAGGGTTGATCGGCTCGCCGACCGAGCCCAGGATGCGCAGGCTGGACAGGTCAGAGCGGTCCGGGTGAACTTTTTCGTCGGCTTCAGCGGCCTTGATCAGCGAGCGGATAGCCGTGGGCGCGGTGTAGAAAATCGTGCATTTGTGGCGCTCGATCATCTGCCAGAAGCGGCCAGCGTTCGGGTAGGTGGGCACGCCCTCAAAAATGATCTGGGTGGCACCGGCCGCCAGCGGGCCGTAGGCCACATAGGTGTGGCCGGTGATCCAGCCGATGTCGGCGGTGCACCAGAACACGTCGTCCGGCTTCAGGTCGAAGGTCCAGTCCATCGTGACCTTGGCCCACAGCAGGTAGCCGCCGG
Organism: Polaromonas sp.; assembly: GCA_030650875.1. Lineage (GTDB taxonomy): Bacteria > Pseudomonadota > Gammaproteobacteria > Burkholderiales > Burkholderiaceae_C > Polaromonas. Next base: position 3,224 of record JAUSDK010000015.1, on the reverse strand, counting down.
TGGAATGCTGCACGCCCTTGGGCTTGCCGGTGGAACCCGAGGTATACAAAATGAACAGCGGGTGCTCGGCGCCCACGGGCACGGGCGCGCACTCGGTGCTTTGGCCGGCCAGCGCTTCGTCAAAGGTCTTGTCGCGCCCGGCCACCATGTTGCAGGCCGTGGCCGTGCGCTGGTACACCAGCACGGAGCGGATGGTGTCGCAGCCGCCCATCGCCAGGCCTTCATCCACGATCGCTTTGAGGGGCAGTTCCTTGCCGCCGCGCATCTGGTAGTTGGTCGTGATGACCGCCACCGCGCCGGCGTCAATGATGCGTTCTTGCAGCGCCTTGGCCGAAAAGCCGCCAAACACCACGCTGTGGGTGGCGCCAATGCGGGCGCAGGCCTGCATGGCAATCACGCCTTCCAGCGTCATGGGCATGTAGATCAGGACGCGGTCGCCCTTCTGGATGCCTTCGGCCTTGAGCGCGTTGGCGAACTGGCTGACGCGCGCCAGAAGTTCCTTGTAGGTGGTCTTGGTGACCGTGCCATCGTCGGCTTCAAAAATGACGGCCGTCTTGTTTTCTACCGGCGTGCCCATGTGCTTGTCCAGGCAGTTGGCCGATGCGTTGATCTCGCCGTCGGCAAACCACTGGTAGAACGGCGCGTTGGATTCGTCCAGGGTCTGGGTGAATGGTTTGTTCCAGACCAGGTTTTCGCGCGCCAGACGAGCCCAGAAACCTTCAAAGTCCTTCTCGGCTTCGGCACACAGTGCATAGTAGCCGTCCATGCCCGAGATGCGGGCCGCCTTGACCATGGCGTCGCTGGGCGGAAATACGCGGTTTTCAACCAGCGTGGACTGAATAGCTGAGTTAGAGGTAGAGGTTGAGGCGCTCATCGGTGTAGTCTCCTTGGTGTCTTTAGATGCCGGGTACTTTCAGCCTTTGCACTTACAGGCCACTGACTGGCTTGAAGCTTACAAATTTCCACAATAAAAGGCCGCTTTGCCGTGCCCCCTACAATTCTCCAACTTTACAGCCCATACCACCATGTCAGAACCCACTCCTTCACAACCCGCCCCGCTTCGCCCCCTGCCCAAACTGATTTTTGCAAGCCGCTGGCTGCAGGTGCCGCTGTACCTGGGGTTAATCGCGGCCCAGGGCGTGTATGTGTTTCATTTTCTGGTGGAATTACTCCACCTGATTGAGGCGGCCTTTGGCAGCCAGCCAGCCTTGCAGGCGCTGATCACGAGCATTGGCTACAAAACCGATGCCCCCATCACCACGCTGAACGAGACCGTCATCATGCTGGTCGTGCTGGCGCTGATTGACGTGGTCATGATCTCCAACCTGCTGATCATGGTGATTGTGGGGGGCTACGAAACCTTTGTGAGCCGCCTGAACCTGGAAGGCCACCCCGACCAGCCCGAGTGGCTGAGCCATGTTAATGCCTCGGTGCTCAAGGTCAAGCTGGCCACGGCCATCATCGGCATCAGCTCGATTCACCTGCTCAAGACCTTCATCAATGCCGGCAACTACACCGACCGGGTGTTGATCGCGCAGACCGTGATTCACATCACCTTCCTGCTCAGCGCGCTGGCGATTGCCTACACGGACAAGCTGATGTCACCCCCGCCAAACACCTCGCACTGAACTTGTACAAAGGCCCGACATGACCATTTTGCTTTTCATTGGCGGTCTGATCGGGCTGATGCTGGGTGCCGAGTTGCTGGTGCGCGGCGCGTCCAAACTGGCCTTGTCCTTTGGCATTTCGCCGCTGGTGGTCGGGCTGACGATTGTGGCCTTTGGCACCAGCGCCCCTGAAATGGCCGTCTCGACCAGTGCGGTCCTGAGCGGCCAGACCGACATTGCCATCGGCAACGTGGTCGGCAGCAACATCTTCAACGTACTGTTCGTGCTGGGCGTGTCCGCGCTGATCACGCCGCTGGTGGTCAACATCCAGCTGATTCGCCAGGAGGTGCCGATCATGATTGGCGCTTCGCTGCTGCTGCTGGTGCTCGGCCTGGACGGCAAGCTTGGTTTTCTCGATGGCGCGATCCTGTTCGCACTGTTGATCGCCTACACGGTGTTCCTGATCGTGCAGTCGCGTGCCGAAACCCGAAGCGCGCAAGACGAATACGCCGCTGAACTCCAGCCCGCGGCGCCCGGTGGCTGGGACGCCAGGCTGCCAGTGCAACTGCTGCTGATCGCGGTGGGGCTGGGCCTGCTGGTGCTGGGCTCCGACTGGCTGGTCACCGCATCTACCATCTTTGCCAAGGCCCTGGGTGTCAGCGACCTGGTGATTGGCCTGACCATCGTGGCCGCCGGCACGTCCATGCCGGAGGTTGCCACCTCGGTCATGGCGGCCATCAAGGGCGAGCGCGACATCGCGGTGGGCAACGTGGTGGGCAGCAGCACCTTCAACATTCTGGGTTGCCTCGGCCTGTCCGGGCTGGTGTCGGGCGATCTTGGCCTGGTCATGCCTGCGGCCATACTCCACTTTGATATCTGGGTGATGATTGCTGTCGCGCTGGCCTGCCTGCCCGTGTTCATGACGGGGCGTGAAATCGCGCGCTGGGAAGGCGGCGTCTTTCTGCTTTACTACGCCGCCTATGTCACCTACCTGATTCTGGCCACCCAGCAACACGACGCGCTCGGCATGTTCTCCACCGCCATGATGAGTTTTGTGATCCCGATCACGGTGATCACGCTGGTGGTGGTGCTGCTGCGGCGCGGCAAGCCGCCCGGCAGGGCGTCCTGAACGTCCTGCAATTTACCCGCTGCCTGGAGTTGGCCGCTGCAACCCAAGGTTCACTGACAGCGACGCGCTCCCCAAAAGTGCGTCCCCTCACATGAACGCTCGTTGAAAGAGGTCCAGACCTTGCTACTTTTTATTATTTGCCTGCCGCTGCTGCTGGGCACCCTGCTCACCGGCTGCTCTGGCGCCCGTCTGAGCGCCGGCCACCGTGGCCGCACCGCCGGGATCGCTGCCGCCATCACGGCCGCCAGCCTGGCCCTGCTGCTGTTGCAGGCGCCTGCCGTCATGCGCGGCGAGGTGCTGTACGAATTCATTCCCTGGGTCCCCGAAATTGGCATGAACGTGGGGCTGCGGCTGGACGGGCTGGCGCTGATGTTTGCGCTGCTGATCACCGGCATCGGCCTGCTGATCATTGTGTATGCGCATTTCTACCTGGGCAAGAGCGACCCGGTGGGCAAGTTCTTCAGTACGCTGATGCTGTTCATGGCGGC
>JAUSDK010000258.1 GCA_030650875.1 Polaromonas sp. | reverse complement strand
TGTGCGCGAGCGGGAGGTGCTGGACCAGCTGCTGCAGGGCCACTACAACAAGAACATTGCCGACCACATGGGCATCACGCCGCGCACGGTGGAGTTCCACCGGGCCAATCTGTTTGAAAAGCTGCAGGTCCATTCCGCTGTCGAGCTGGCCCACCGCATGGGCCGCTTTGCCCCGCTGCCTCGGGGCTGACCTGGGGGACTACAGGTAAGTCCGCAAGGACTCCAGCGTTTTGCATGTCGCGCCCCGATGGCGCGCCGCAAACGCCAACGCGGCCGCAACCGCTTGCGCCAGCGCAGCCGGATCCACCGCCAGCCCCAAGCCGGCCTGCACCGCTTCGGCCATGCTGGCCACGCGCCGCGCCGCGCCTTCGGCCTCGGCCTGACCGGCCGCTTCGGCGAAGTTGAAGGTGTGCGGCCCCATCACCACCGGGCAGCCGCAGGCCGCCGCTTCGATCAGGTTCTGGCCGCCCAGCGGCGCAAAGCTGCCGCCCAGCAAGGCGACGTCGCTCAGGCCGTAGTACAGCGCCATCTCGCCCAGCGAGTCGCCAAGCCAGACATCGGCATCCATCGCCTCCTGGTCATTCGCGGGGTTGCCTGCCCATGTGGAGCGGCGCGACACGCGCAGGCCGTGCTGCGCGGCCTGCGATGCCACCGCGTCAAAGCGCTGGGGATGGCGCGGCACGATCAAGGCCTTGAAGGTCCTGGCAGGCTCATTTGCTACTGAATTTATAGATGATTGCCCCCCTTGCACCTGCGCCACAGCCTTTATTTCCTTAAAAAATGCGTCTTCCTCGCCTTCCCGCGAGCTGGCGAACATCAGCACCGGCTGCGCCAGCGCCTGGCGCCAGGCCCGACCTTGCGCCAACTGGGCGGCATCGGGCGTGGCATCAAACTTGAGGTTGCCGAACACGCCGGCCACTGGCGCACCCAACTGGCGAAAGCGGCTGGCGTCAAGCTCGGTTTGCGCGTACACCGCCGACAGCGCGCCGTAGGCCGGACGCGACAAAGGCGCCATGCGCAACGCCTGCTGCAAGGACTTTTCAGACAGGCGGCCATTGACCAGCACCAGCGGCAGGCTGCGCGCCCGCGCGGCGCCCACCAGGTTGGGCCAGATTTCGGTTTCCATCAGCAGGCCCAGGCGCGGCTGGAAGTGGTCCAGGAAACGGGCCACTGCGGCCGGGCTGTCCCACGGCTGCCAAACCTGCACGTCGCCCGGCCTCAGCAGGCTGGCGCCTTCGGCGCGCCCGGTGGCCGTGCCGTGTGTGAGCAGCAGGCGCAGCCCGGGGTACTGCGCGCGCAGCGCTTTGAGCAGCATGGCGGCAGTGCGGGTTTCGCCCAGCGACACGGCATGCACCCAGACCAGTTCAGACGTGGCTTCCCCGGGCTGCTGGTAGCGGCCAAAGCGCTCGTCCACCGCTTCCAGGTAGCCCGGCTCCTGCTGCCCCCGGCGCGCCAGCTTGCGGCGCAGCAGCGGCTGGCCCAGCCACATCAGCAGCGAATAAAGGCGCAGGGCCAGCGCGTTCATGCGCTGCACGCCAGCCAAGCCTGCCAGACGGCGTCCACGCCAGGCACGGGCTGGGCAAACACGCTGACCTGACGCCCGGCCGGGACCGGCCCGGTGCGCCAGGCGGTGTCAAAGTTGTAGAGTTGCACATGCGGCAAGTCGAGCGCCACGGCAATGTGGCTGACGCCGCTGTCGACACCGATCACGCCGGCGCAGCACGCCAGTTCCCGCGTCAGCGCATCGAGCGCCAGCAGCGGCCAGACGGAGGCGCTGGCCGGCGCGTGCGCATTGAGCGCATCGGCGATGGCCTGGCTGGTTGCGCGCTCCTTCGCATTGCCATGCGGTAGCGCGATCTGGTAGCCCGCCGCGTTGAAGCGCCGCCCCAGCGCGACCCAGTGCGTCAACGGCCATTCCTTGTCGGCGCGCGAGGTGCCGTGCACGAAGGCGATCATGTTTGCTCTTTTTTCAGGCGCATCTTGCACCCGCCCCTGCTGCGCCAGAGGTATTTTTAGTCCGAAATCCGGCGCCGCCTGCATCGGGTAGCCCAGCGCACGCGCCGCCAGCTCGCGCGAGCGCTGCACGGCGGCGGTGTGCGGCGCGATGCGGATCGCCACGTCAGCGACCCAGCGCGTGGGCGCCTCGTAGCCCGAGCCTTCGGTCTGGTTGGCCAGCGCGTAACGCCGGCCGCCCGGCGCCAGCCGCGCCAGCCAGGCCACCAGCGCCGACTTGCTCAGACCCTGCAGGTCGATCACCGCGTCGTAGGCTTGCTGCTGCAGTTGCGCGCGAAAAGCCCGCCATTCGCGGCGCGTGGCAGCCGACCAGGGCGACTTGCGCCAGCGCCGGATTTCGCACGGAATGACGCGGGCCAGCGCAGGGTTCAGGGCCAGCAGCGGGGCAAATGATTTTTCGACCACCCAGTCGATCTGCGCGTCGGGCAGCGCGGCGCGGATGTCCTGCACGACAGGCAAGGCATGGACCACATCGCCCAGCGACGAGAGCTTGACCAACAAAATTCTGACCCCCACGCTTGTCGCTTCGCGTACTGCGCTGCCCCCCAAGGGGGCTGGCCTTGCTTGGGGCGGCCCGGCGCGGCGGCCGTCAGCGTCCCCATCGGTGGATTCAGGTAGGGCGCGGGACACTTGGCGGCTTAATGCGCGGCAGCGGCAAAACTCGCGTCGGGCTTGATGCTGCGCAGCAAGGCGAGCATGTCGGCCTCGATGCGGTGCAGCGCGTCTTGCGTGTGGCCTTCAAAACGCAGCACCAGCACCGGCGTGGTGTTGGACGCGCGGATCAAGCCGAAACCATCGGGCCAGTCCACGCGCACGCCGTCAATGGTGGAAATTTTGGCCGGCGCGGGGAAAGAAACGGCCTGGATCAGCGCCTCGACCACCGTGTGCGGCTCGCCTTCCTTGCAGGCGACGTTGAGCTCGGGCGTGCTGAAGCTGGTCGGCAGGCCGTTGAGCACCACGCCCGCGTCAGGCGAACGGCTCACGATTTCAAGCAGGCGGGCGCCTGCGTAGGTGCCGTCGTCAAAGCCGTACCAGCGTTCCTTGAAGAAGATGTGGCCGCTCATCTCGCCGCCCAGCGGGGAGTCGACTTCCTTCATGCGGGCCTTGATCAGCGAGTGGCCGGTCTTGTACATCATGGGCACGCCGCCGGCCGCCTCGATCTCGGGCGCCAGGCGCTGCGAGCACTTCACGTCGAACAAGATGGTGCCGCCCGGCACGCGGCTCAGCACGTCGCGCGCAAACAGCATCATCTGGCGGTCGGGGTAAATGTTCTGGCCGTCCTTGGTGACGATGCCCAGCCGGTCGCCGTCGCCGTCAAAGGCCAGGCCGAGTTCGGCGTCGCCACTTTGCAGGGCTTGCATCAGGTCCTTCAGGTTTTCGGGCTTGCTCGGGTCGGGGTGGTGGTTGGGGAAGTTGCCGTCGACCTCGCTGAACAGCTCGGTCACCTCGCAGCCCAGCGCCCGGAAAATGGCGGGGGCCGACGCGCCAGCAATGCCGTTGCCCGAATCAATGACGATTTTCATGGGCCGCGACAGCGTGATGCCGCCCACGATGCGCTCGCGGTAGGCCTGCCCCACATCGGCCTGGCTGATGCGGCCGCCTGCGGCGGGCAAGGCCCAGCTTTCGGCTTCCATCATGCGGCGCAGGGCCTGGATTTCGTCGCCGTAAATGGCGCGCCCGGCCAGCACCATCTTGAAGCCGTTGTAGTCTTTGGGGTTGTGGCTGCCGGTGACCTGGATGCCGCTATTCGCCAGCGTGTTGGCCGCAAAGTACAGCATGGGCGTGGTGACCATGCCCACGTCGACCACGTTCACGCCCGCCGCCGCCAGGCCGCGCATCAGCGCCGCGCTAAGCGAAGGCCCGCTGAGCCGCCCGTCACGCCCCACCGCCACGGTGGTTTCACCCTCTGCCAGCGCGATCGTGCCAAAGGCTTTTCCCAAGGCGACGGCGACCTCTTCGTTGATGGTGGACGGCACCACACCGCGAATGTCGTAGGCCTTGAAAATGGATGCGTTGACTTGCATGGAAGAAGGCTTTCTGAAAGTTGACGAAGCCCGATTGTAGGCGGCGCCTCTGCGGCAACCCCAGCTCACAGCCTGTGGGACACAGGTCCGGAAACGGCTACTCCAGCGCCCGGCCCGGCGTATCATTTCCGCATGACGACCGACACCACCGCCCTGGCCGGCGACGACTGCTACCGGGCCCTGAAGGCCAAGGACGCCCGCTTTGACGGCCGATTTTTCACCGGCGTGACATCCACCGGCATCTACTGCCGCCCGGTCTGCCGCGTCCGCACGCCCAGGCGTGAAAACTGCCGCTTTTTTGCCCATGCGGCGCAGGCCGAGCAGGCCGGCTTTCGCCCCTGCTTGCGCTGCCGGCCCGAGCTGGCGCCGCATTCGGTGCGGTGGTCAATTCAGGATGCGGCCTACGTCCTGGCGCACCAGGCGGCGCGCTTGCTGGACGAGCCCGAGGCCTGGGGTGACGCCGCGCCCTCGGTGGCCAGGCTGGCCGCGCGGCTGGGCGTGAGCGAGCGCCATGTGCGGCGGATTTTCGAGGCGCAGTTTGGCGTGTCGCCGCTGCAGTATCTGCAGACACGGCGGCTGCTGACCGCCAAGCAGCTGCTGGCCGACACGAGCCTGCCAGTGACCCGGGTCGCGCTGATCAGCGGCTTTGCCAGCGTGCGGCGCTTCAATGCCGCGTTTCTGGCGCACTACCAGCTCAACCCGACGCAACTGCGGCGCCAGGGCGCCCGCCCCGCAGACGGCGGGATCACGGTGCGGCTGGGCTACCGCCCGCCTTACGACGTCGCGGCGATGCTCGAATTTTTCAGCAAGCGGTCGATTTCCGCTATTGAATTTGTCGCCATGGATGCCGGTCAGCCTTGCGCTGGAAGGACATTCCGCGTGGAATCGGGCGGCAAGGTGCATGCCGGCTGGCTGCTCGCCCGCTTTGACGAGGCGCGCAGCCAGCTGGTGCTACAGGTCAGCGACTCGCTGCGAGAAGCGCTGCCGCTGGTGATTCGCCGGGTGCGCGCGATGTTTGACCTGGACGCCGACCCGGCCGCCATCAACAGTGTGCTGCAGGGCGCTTTTCCGGGTGGCGACGGGCTGCGCGTGCCGGGGGCGCTCGATGGCTACGAGTTGGCCGTGCGCGCCGTGCTGGGCCAGCAGATCACGGTGGCGGCGGCCCGCACGCTGGCGCAGCGCATGGTGGACCGCCTCGGCGAGCCGATCCAAACCCC
>JAUSDK010000257.1 GCA_030650875.1 Polaromonas sp. | reverse complement strand
CATGGTAGGGCGGCATCACCATGACCATGGCGGCGCCCTGGTCCTGGGCACGGCGGCTGCGCTGGGCGCACACCTGGGTGCTGAAGTGGGTGGTGGTCACAATCACCGGCACCCGGCCACCGACATGCTCAAGGATGGTTTTGGTCAGCACTTCGCGCTCGTCATCCGAGAGCAAAAACTGCTCGGAAAAGTTGGCCAGAACGCACAGGCCGTTGGAGCCCGCATCGATCATGAAATCGACGCAGCGCTTCTGGCTTTGCAGATCAAGCGCCCCGCTTTCGGTGAACGTGGTGGGCACCACGGGGAATACGCCTTTGTAGCGAACGTTCTTGGATGGAGTCATGGGTATCTTTCAAAGTCACGCAGCGCTCATGCTTAGTGCGAATGCTTGGGCACCTCGGCGCCGCGGCATCCCACCAGAAAATCGAAATCGCAGCCCTCATCGGCCTGCAACACCCGATCGATGTAGAGCTGCTGGTAGCCGCTCTTGGGCGGCACTGTCTGCTGGGCCTGCCGAGCTTCCCGCTCGACGTGGCGCTGCGCCATCTCGGCGTCGCTGATCTCCAGATCCAGCTTGCCCGCATGGCTGTCGAGTGCGATCCAGTCGCCGTCACGGACGATGGCCAGCGGACCACCGGCAGCTGCTTCGGGCGCCACATGCAGCACCACGGTGCCGTAGGCGGTGCCGCTCATGCGGGCGTCCGAGATCCGCACCATGTCGGTGATCCCCTGCGCCAGCAGTTTGGGCGGCAGGCCCATGTTGCCGACTTCGGCCATGCCGGGATAGCCCTTGGGGCCACAGTTCTTGAGCACCATCACCGAGTCGGCATCAATATCCAGGTCCGGGTCGCCGATGCGCGCCTTGTAGTGGTCGAAATCCTCAAACACCACTGCCTTGCCCCGGTGCTTCATCAGCGCAGGCGTGGCCGCAGAAGGCTTGAGCACCGCGCCGCGCGGCGCCAGGTTGCCGCGCAAAATGCACATGCTGCCGTCTTCGACCAATGGCTTTTCCAGCGGCCGGATCACTTCATCGTTGTAGATGGGCGCGTCCAGCACGTTGTCCCAGATCGACTTGCCGTTGACCGTCAGCGCATTCTTGTGCGGCAGCAGGCCGCCCTCGCCCATGCGGCGCAGCACGCCCGGCAGACCGCCGGCGTAATAAAAATCTTCCATCAGGAAACGGCCCGACGGCTGCAGATCCACCAGCGTCGGGGTGCCCTTGCCCACGTTGGTCCAATCTTCCAGTTCCAGCGGCACGCCGATGCGTCCGGCAATCGCTTTGAGGTGAATCACGGCATTGGTCGAGCCGCCAATGGCCGCATTGACCCGGATGGCGTTCTCAAAAGCCTCGCGCGTCAGCACCTTGGACAGCTTCAGGTCTTCCCACACCATCTCGACGATGCGCATGCCCGACATGTGCGCCAGCACGTAGCGGCGCGCATCGACCGCCGGAATGGCGGCGTTGTGCGGCAGCGACGTGCCCAGCGCCTCGGCCATGCAGGCCATGGTAGAAGCCGTGCCCATGGTGTTGCAGGTGCCGGCCGAGCGCGACATGCCGGCTTCGGCCGACATGAACTGGTTCAGGGTGATTTGCCCGGCCTTGACGGCTTCGTGCAGCTGCCAGACTACCGTGCCGGAGCCGATGTCGCGGCCTTCGTGCTTGCCGTTGAGCATCGGGCCGCCGGTCACGACGATGGTCGGGATGTCGCAGCTGGCGGCGCCCATCAGCAGCGCCGGCGTGGTCTTGTCGCAGCCGACCAGCAGCACGACCGCGTCCATCGGGTTGCCGCGAATCGACTCTTCCACATCCATGCTGGCCAGGTTGCGCGTCAGCATTGCGGTCGGCCGCAGGTTCGATTCGCCATTGGAAAACACCGGAAACTCGACCGGAAAGCCACCGGCCTCGGAAATGCCGCGCTTCACATGCTCGGCAATCTTGCGGAAGTGGGCGTTGCAGGGCGTCAGTTCGGACCAGGTGTTGCAGATGCCGATGATGGGCTTACCCTGGAATTCATGGTCGGGAATGCCCTGGTTCTTCATCCAGCTGCGGTACATGAAACCGTTCTTGTCGGCGGTGCCGAACCAGGCGGCTGACCGCAACACACGGTTTTTTGGGTTGGACATCTTGTCTCCTTGATCTGATAGCTATGACGTTTTGCAGGATCTTAGGGACTTGCAGAATGCAAAACAAATGAATAAATTCAAGCAGCCGATACAATTTTATATATCCTTTGTCCAGACTGCAATTGCAATTAATCCCATGACCAACAGCCCCCTCAGCGACACAGGCCTTGCGCGGCGCGTACGCACCCAGCTCAAAACCCGCCAGATGTTTTTGTTGATTGCCCTGGACGAGGCGCGAAACATTCACCAAGCCGCCAGGGAAACCAACATGAGCCAGCCCGCAGCATCAAAAATGCTGAAGGACATTGAAGAGCTCTTCGGCGTGCCTTTTTTCGAGCGGCTGCCGCGCGGCATCCGGCCGACGCTTTATGGCGAAACGATGATCCGCCACGTGAGGATGGCACTCGCCAACCTGTCGCAAGGGCAGGAGTCGATTGCCACGCTACAGGCCGGGTTGTCGGGGCAGGTCAACATCGGTGTGATCATCACCTCATCCATGACGCTGGTGCCCCAGATGATCGTGCGCACCAAGGAAGAAGCCCCAAGGCTTTGCATCGGCGTCCAGGTTGACACCAGCGATGTGCTGCTGGAGCGACTCCAGCGCGGGCAACTGGATTTTCTGATCGCACGGATCCTGGAGCAGGAGGATGCGTCGAACCTGCTGTACGAAGACCTGTCGGAAGAAACCGAGTGCGCGGTGGCGCGCATCGGACATCCCATGCTGGCGCGCAGCGACCTCACCTTGAAAGACCTGGCCGCAGCCAGCTGGATACTGTCGCCTCGCGGCAGCATTCTGCGCCACCGGTTTGACATGATGTTTCGCCGTATTGACCTGGAAACGCCGTCCAACGTGGTTGAAACCACTTCGATGTCGGTGATCAAGAGCCTGCTGCAGCAAACCGATTTCCTGCATGTAATGCCGGTGGAGGCCGCACGTTATTACGTGCAGTCCAGCGAGTTGGCAATTGTGCCCCTAGCCCTTCCCTGCAAGATGGACAGCTTCGGCATCATCATGCGGCGCAATCATTTGCTGTCACCCGGCGCGAACCTGCTGCTCAAGCATGTACGCGCCATCGCGGCGCAAATCTATTGAAGCGCAATGGGTCGATAAATTACGGAGAACGCAAGGGATAGCAGGCCGCTCCGCTCGGCTACACTTTACCTCCCAGGAGAGAGTTTTCACCGTGAAAACCGCCGAAGGCGCATGTGACACCCCCAAGGGTGCATTGAACGCTCAGGCAAAAGGACTGGCAACCGCTCTCCAGCGCACCGCGCCGGGGGGCGGACCCTACTGGAGAGAGGCCGTTTTCAAAGCGGCCCACCGAAGGAGCAACCCTGCATCGCCAGGCGAATCTCTCAGGTAAAGAGGACAGCAGGGGCAGACCATGGCTTTTGAGCCATGAATTACAGGTATGCCCCACCGGAAAACGCCATGTCCGACACCCCGTCCCACGCCCCTGCTGCCACGGCAGCGCCCCTTCTGAAAACGCCGCTGCATGACTTGCACGTGGAACTCGGCGCGCGCATGGTGCCGTTTGCCGGCTACAGCATGCCCGTGCAATACCCTGCGGGCCTGATGGCCGAGCACCTGCACACCCGCGCGGCGGCCGGCCTGTTTGACGTGTCCCACATGGGCCAGTTGCGCCTGGTCGGGCCAGCTGCTGCCGCGGCACTGGAGAGCCTGCTTCCCGTGGATGTGATCGACCTGGCGCCCGGCAAGCAGCGCTACGGCCTGCTGCTCAATGACGAAGGCGGCATCATCGACGACCTGATGTTTGTCAACCGCAACTATGCCGATGCAGCCAACGGAGGCGACATTTTCATCATCGTCAACGGCGCCTGCAAGGTGGGCGACATCGCGCACATCCAGGAAAAAATTGGTCATCTGTGCAACGTCATTCCACTGCCCGACCTGGCGCTGCTCGCCCTGCAGGGGCCAGAGGCCGTCACCACCCTGCAGCGCCTGGCGCCCGGCGTGGAGCAACTGGTGTTCATGAGCGGCGGCCGCTTCACGGTGGCCGGTTGTGACTGCTTTGTGACCCGCAGCGGCTACACCGGCGAAGACGGCTTTGAAATTTCAGTGCCCGCAGCGCAGGCCGACACACTGGCCCGCGCCCTGCTGGCCCAGCCCGAAGTCAAGCCCGTCGGCCTGGGCGCGCGCAACTCGCTGCGCCTGGAAGCCGGCCTGTGCCTGTACGGCAACGACATCGACACCACCACCACGCCGGTCGAAGCAGGGCTGAACTGGGCGATCCAGAAAGTGCGGCGCACCGGCGGCGCGCGCGCAGGCGGTTTTCCGGGCGCGGCCACCATCCTGGCCCAGCTAGACAACCCGGCCACCTTGACCAGAAAGCGCGTCGGCCTGATCGCGCTTGAACGCATTCCGGTGCGCGACCACACCGCCCTGCACAGCACGGACGGCGCGCCCATCGGCGAAGTCACCAGCGGCCTGCTGGGCCCCAGCATCAACCAGCCAGTCGCCATGGGCTACGTCGCGCCAGAATTTGCGGCCATCGGCACCCGCGTCAACGCCTTGGTGCGCGGCAAGCCAGTGGCCATGCAGGTGGCGGCCATGCCGTTTGTGCCCACCCGTTACTACCGCGGCTAATTCGCGGCTGATTTATTCGTCCCCCTTTTTTTAACAACCCCACTGGAGAACCGCATGACCGTCAAGTACACCGAAGACCACGAATGGCTGAGCATTGAAGGCGACACCGCCACCGTCGGCATCACCGTTCATGCGCAGGACGCGCTGGGCGATGTGGTGTTTGTGGAACTGCCTGCCGTGGGCAGCGTTTTTGCCCAGAAAGACACCGCTGGCGTGGTCGAGTCGGTCAAGGCTGCCGCCGACGTCTACATGCCCGTCAGCGGCGAAGTGACCGAGGTCAATGAAGCCCTGCGCGACGATCCGTCGCTGGCCAACAGCGACCCGCTGGGCGCCGGCTGGTTTTTCAAGATCAAGCTGTCTGACGCCTCGCAGCTCGACGCCTTGATGGACGAGACCAGCTACACCAAATTTTCAGCCGCCTGATTTTTCTGCAACCGCCTGACACGGAACCCTGATATGTTGATGCCATCCGCCACGCCCCTGGGCGCGCTTGAGAACCCTTCCGAATTCATTGCGCGCCACATCGGCATAGATGCGGCGGACGAAGCCCACATGCTCAGCGCGGTGGGTTCGGCCTCGCGCCGGGCGCTGATTGACGGCATCGTGCCGCGCTCGATTGCGCGCAGCAGCGCGATGGCGATTCCGCCGCCCGTGACCGAGGCCGCAGCGCTCAAGCAGCTCCGGGCCATGGCCGACAAAAACCAGGTGTTCAAAAGCTATATCGGCCAGGGCTATTACGGCACCTACACGCCGGGCGTGATTTTGCGCAACGTGCTGGAAAACCCCGCCTGGTACACCGCCTACACGCCCTACCAGGCCGAGATTTCCCAGGGCCGGCTTGAAGCGCTGATCAACTTCCAGACTATGGTCTGCGACCTGACCGGCATGCCCATTGCCAACGCCTCCATGCTCGACGAAGCCACCGCCGCCGCCGAAGCCATGACGCTGGCCAAACGCAGCGTTAAAAGCAAAAGCAATGTGTTCCTGGTGGCGGGCGACTGCCACCCGCAAACCATCGAAGTGCTCCAGACCCGCGCCCGACCGCTGGGCATCGAAGTCAAGGTCAGCACCGCGTCAAGCACCCTGCCCCAGCTGATGGCTGAAGGCAACTATTTCGGCGTTCTGGCGCAGTACCCGGCCACCACCGGCAGCATTCATGACCTGCGGCCGCTGGCCGGCCAGGCCCATGCCGACGGCGCCGCGCTGTGCGTGGCCGCCGACCTGCTGGCGCTGACGCTGCTGGCGCCCCCCGGCGAATGGGACGCCGACATCGTGCTGGGCAGCACGCAGCGCTTTGGCATGCCCATGGGCAATGGCGGCCCGCACGCTGCCTACATGGCGTGCCGCGACGAATTCAAGCGCTCACTGCCGGGCCGGCTGGTGGGCGTCAGCAAGGACGTGCACGGCAACCCCACCTACCGGCTGGCGCTGCAGACCCGCGAGCAGCACATCCGCCGCGAAAAAGCCACCTCCAACATCTGCACCGCGCAGGTGTTGCCGGCCGTGATGGCCAGCATGTACGCGGTCTACCACGGCCCCCAGGGCCTGAGGCGCATTGCCGAGCGCGTGGCCACCTACACCGCCATTTTTGTGCATGGCCTGCAGGAGATGGGCTTTGAGATCACCAGCAAGGGCGCCTTTGACTCGGTCACGATCAAGACCGGGGATGCTACCAATTCAATCGCTGAACGCGCTCGTCAGGCGGGCGCCAACCTGCGTTTTCGCTTAAAGAACCACCTCGGCGTGTCGCTCGACGAAACCACCAGCCGCAAGGACATTGAAACGCTCTGGTCGTTTTTTGCCGAGCCCGGCCAGGCCCAGCCGGTGGTGAGCAGCTTCGAGCAAGGCATCGAGTCGCTGATTCCGGCCGACCTGCGCCGCAGCAGCGAATTCCTGACGCACCCGGTGTTCAACACCCACCATTCCGAAACCGGCATGCTGCGCTACATCCGCATGCTCAGCGACAAGGACCTGGCGCTGGACCGCAGCATGATTCCGCTGGGCAGCTGCACCATGAAGCTCAACGCCACCAGCGAGATGATCCCCATCACCTGGCCCGAATTTGCCAACATCCACCCGTTTGCGCCGCCAGAGCAGTTGCAGGGCTATGCCGAACTCGACCGGCAACTGCGCGACTGGCTGTGCCAGGCCACGGGCTACGCCGGCATCAGCCTGCAGCCCAATGCCGGCTCGCAGGGCGAATACGCCGGCCTGCTGGTGATCAAGGCCTATCTGGATGCCAACGGCCAGGGCCACCGCAACATCTGCCTGATTCCGTCGTCAGCCCACGGCACGAATCCGGCCAGCGCCCAAATGGCGGGCATGACGGTGGTGGTCACCGGCTGCGATGCGCAGGGCAATGTCGACATGGCCGATCTGAAGGCCAAGTGCGAGCAGCACAGCGCCAATCTGGCCTGCGTGATGATCACCTACCCGAGCACCCACGGCGTGTTTGAGACCCAGGTCCGGGAACTGTGCGAGCTGGTGCATGCGCATGGCGGCCGCGTCTATGTAGACGGCGCCAACATGAACGCGCTGGTCGGCGTGGCGGCACCGGGCGAGTTTGGCGGCGACGTGAGCCACCTCAATTTGCACAAGACCTTCTGCATTCCGCACGGCGGCGGCGGCCCCGGCGTGGGCCCGGTGTGCGTGGTGGCAGACCTGGTGCCCTACCTGCCCGGCCATGCCACGGCCGGCCTGCCCGTCAACGGCGTGGGCGCCATTTCTGCTGCCCCGCTGGGCAATGCGGCGGTGCTGCCGATCAGCTGGATGTACTGCCGCATGATGGGCCCTGACGGCCTGAAGCAGGCAACAGAGATCGCCATCCTGAGCGCCAACTACATCAGCGCCCGCCTCAAAGACCACTACCCGACGCTGTACGCGAGCGAAAACGGCCATGTCGCGCACGAGTGCATCCTGGACCTGCGCCCGCTCAAGGAAACCAGCGGCGTGAGCGCCGAAGACGTGGCCAAGCGCCTGATGGACTACGGCTTTCATGCGCCCACGCTGAGCTTTCCAGTGCCCGGCACGCTGATGGTCGAGCCGACCGAAAGCGAAACCCTGGCCGAACTGGACCGTTTCATCGACGCCATGATCGCCATCCGCGACGAGATTCGCCAGGTGGAAGCCGGAACATGGCCGCAGGACAACAACCCGCTCAAGCACGCCCCGCACACCGCCGCCAGCCTGCTCGGCGCCGACTGGGACCGGCCGTACCCGCGCGAAACCGGCGCCTTCCCGCTGGCCAGCCTGAAGCAGGG
>JAUSDK010000256.1 GCA_030650875.1 Polaromonas sp. | reverse complement strand
GTGATCTTTGAGGAATTCAAGGGCACCGGCAACTGCGAAATCCACCTGGACCGCCGCCTGTATGAAAAGCGCGTGTTCCCGGCGATCAACCTCAACCGCAGCGGCACCCGCAAGGAAGAGTTGCTGCTGGCCCCGGAAATCCTGCAAAAATCGCGCATTCTGCGTCAGTTCATGTACAACATGGACGAGATCGAATCAATGGAACTCATGCTGAAGAACATGAAGGCCACCAAGAACAATCACGAATTCTTCGACATGATGCGCCGGGGTGGCTAGAGATAGTGCCCCCACGCTTGTCGCTTCGCGTACTGCGCTGCCCCCCTGAGGGGGCCGCTGCGCCTGCGGCCCGGCAAAGCCGGTTCCGCGGCCCCGGATGGCATGGCCACGACGATACCGCCGTGATTTCATGTGATAATCATGGGCTTCATGGAAAGTGCCTGGAACTGGTCTGGGTGGCTACCAAAACAATGAAAAAGGAAAGATCATGAAAGAAGGCATTCACCCCAATTACCGCGAAGTTTGTTTCCTGGACATGTCCAACAACTTCAAGTTCGTGACCCGTTCGTGCGCCAACACCAAAGAAATGGTGAAAATGGAAGACGGCCGCGAATTGCCTTTGTACAAGCTTGATACGTCCAGCGAATCGCATCCGTTCTACACGGGTACGCAAAAATCCGTGGACAACATGGGTGGCCGCGTCGAACGCTTCCGCAACCGTTTCGGCAAGACCGCAGCCAAGGAAGCCGCGCCTGCAGCAGAAGTCGCTCCCGCAGCGGCCGAGTAAGCTGCGAAGACTCTTCGCCAGCCTGCCCAAAAGCAGCCTGAATTTCAGGCTGCTTTTTTTTCGTCAAAATTGGCCGCATGTTGCGCGGGCAGCCTGAGATGACGCCCGCCGCTAGACTCCACCCTTAGACACAACGTCTTTCCTGATCAACAATCCGTTTTGAACAAGCCGTCCCCCGCTCTCATTGCCCAGTCAGCCGTGCGCCGCCTGCCACGCCTGGCGCTGCTGCTGTTTGCGGTGGCCTATATATTGCCGGGATTTTTAAGGCGTGGCCCCTGGAAAAACGAGGACATTGCCGCGTTTGGCGTGATGCGCGAACTCGCCGCTTCAGCCGCCCACTGGCTGCAGCCCCAGTTGTTGGGGCAGACCACCGGATTTGAGGCCCTGATTCCTTACTGGCTGGGCGCCATCGCCATCCAACTGCTGCCCTTTCTGGACCCGGCGCTGGCAGTGCGCATTCCGTTTGTCATGCTGCTGGCGCTGACGCTGCTCACCACCTGGTACGCCGTGTATTACCTGGCCCGCAGCCCGCAGGCCCAGCCTGTCGCCTTTGCTTTTGGCGGAGAGGCC
>JAUSDK010000237.1 GCA_030650875.1 Polaromonas sp. | reverse complement strand
GTCATGCGGGGCTTCCATGCGAAACACGCGCTGGCCACGGTAGTAGGAGTTGCCGAAACGCCAGGGCAGGCCGTTTTCGGTCATGCGGTCGGCCACGCCCACCTGCTGCAGGATTTCCATCGAGCGGCGGGTGAACACGATAGCGCGGCTGCCTTGCGATACCTGCAGTTCCGACGTCAGCACCACGCTGGGCACGCCCAGGCGGGCCAACTCCAGCGCCGCCACCATGCCCGCCGGGCCGGAGCCGGCGATCACGACCTTCTTGCGGTCCTGCGCCGCATGCGCTGAAGGCAGCCAGGGGTTGAACACCTGGTAGTTGTAGTAAATGGAAGGACGGGCTTCGGTGGTGGGTTGGTGCATGGTGGGGCTTCGGTGCGGTGATCGAGGCAATTGGTTGCGCGCACAACTATTATTGAGGGTTTCACGCAAAACTTCGTCAGTATTAACCCTGATGCCGAATGCAAGCATGCCGGGTGCTGGCGTCACGTATAGTGGCCCGTTAACCACTTCCTTGGACCCCCTGCGCTGTGATGTCCTCCCCAACTGATTCGGTCTCTCTCGAACGCACGATCACCCATCGGCTGCACACCCTGTCCAAGCTCACCGACCGGGCCACCCAGGTCGCTTATGTGGTCGATGCCGGCATACCCTTGAGCGAGGGGCGCTGCCTGACGGCCATCGGCGCGTTCAGCCCGCTGTCGGTCAAGGACCTGGCCTATCGGGCCAACCTGGACAAGGGCCAGGCCAGCCGGGCCGCACAGGCGCTGGTCGATCAGGGCCTGGTGCTCAAGCAGGCCAGTGCCACCGACGGGCGCGGCGTTGTGCTCACCCTGGCACCAGCGGGCGCGGAGGTCTGTGCGCGCCTGATGCGCGTGATCGGGCGCCGCAATGACGAGATCGCTTCTTGCCTGAATGCCGCGGAGCGCGCGCAACTGGACTACCTGCTCGACCGGCTGGTCGCCCATGCGCGGGTAGCGGTCGAGGGCGCCGCAGACGCTGATGAATGAGAAGTGCTTGATGCGGTCATGGCCGCGCTGAAGGCCGCCCCGGGTGAGTACATACCCTAGTTGCGTCCGCAACCATGTGTCTCTATCATCGGCCTGCTTTGTCTGCCCGGTGCCGTATTTCCTTCGCTGAACCGGTGCAGATTTTCTTGATCCGACATCACTGGAGTTCCTATGCGCTACCCCCCAACCCTGCGTCGCTGGCTGAGCCTCGCCCTACTTGCCTTGCCGCTGGCCGCGGCTGCATTTCCTGACAAGCCGATCGAATGGGTCGTGCCTTACCCCGCCGGCGGCGGCTCGGATGTGGTGGCCCGCATTCTGTCATTGCCCATGAGCAAGACGCTGGGCCAGCCCATCATCATCAACAACAAGCCTGGCGCGGCCACCAACATCGGCGCCGACTACGTTGCCAAGGCCAAGGCTGACGGCTACGTGATGCTGACGGGCGACACGGCCACGATGGCCGCCAACCCATCCCTGTATTCCAAGCTCAGCTACAACGTCGAAAAGGACTTTGCAACGGTCGGCCTGATGGCGCGCTTCCCGATGATCCTGGTCGTCAACCCCAGCGTGCCTGCCAAGACCTTGCCGGAGTTCCTGGCCTGGGCCAAAAAGCAAGCCAGCGGCGTGAGCTATGCGACGCCCGGCGCAGGCAGTCCGCACCACCTGGCGACCGAGTTGTTCCGCGAGGTCAGCGGGCTCAAGCTGGTGCACGTGGCCTACCGGGGCGCCGCACCGGCGGTGCAGGACGTCATTGGCGGGCAGGTGCCCTTCATGTTCGTTGACACCGCCAGCGGCTACCAGCACATCCAGTCTGGCAGGCTGATTCCGATCGGCGTGGCCAGCCCGAAGCGAATCGCCAGCTTCAATACCTTGCCCACGCTGGCCGAACAAGGCTTGAAGGGCTTTGAAGCCTATGCCTGGCAAGGGCTGGTGGTGCCTGCGGCCACGCCGCCAGAGGCCATTGCCACGCTGAGCAAGGCTTTGGTGGCGGCGCTGGACAGCACAGAAGTCAAGGCCAGGTTTCAGACGCTGGGCCTGGAAGCGATTCCCAGCACACCGGCCCAAATGGGCGCCTATGCCAAAAGTGAGCGCGACAAGTGGGCCAAGGTCATTCGCGCCAGCAATATCCGCATGGACTGAACGAAGGCTCGTTAACGGCTGTTCAAAAAATGAACTGTCAGCGCCCGTCCTGTTGGGGACAGAGCGCGATTTGATTCATAAAAAAGCCCGGCCGATAAATCTCAGAGCCGCTCTTTCACGTAAGAGCCCCGGTCCATGTCCACCAGCTCCACGCTGAGCTGCACCAGCACGCCCGCGGGCCGGGGTGTCAGGCGGCGCAGCACGCTGGCGATGCGTTCTGACAAATCCCGCTTGGCTTCAGGCGTGCGACCTGACAGCACGCGCAGCTGGGCATGGACAAAGGCGCGCGGCTCGGCTGCGGTACCGATGGCGAAGCTGTTGGCCACCATGAAGCGCGTCTTGAGGTCGGCCTCGTCGGCAATCTCGGGGCTGGCGGTCACGGCCTGGTTCAGTTCCGTGAGGGCTTGCGCCTCTGGGAAGCCGGCCAGGTTGCGGGAATATTCGACGATCAGGTGGGGCATGTGGATCCTTGCAGGGGTGAAAAAAGGGGGGGCGCCGGTTCAGGCGACGGGCGGCACCAGGATGGTCGGTGCGGCCGGCGCGGCCAGTTCGGGGTAGTCGCGGCTGAAG
Source organism: Polaromonas sp. (assembly GCA_030650875.1). GTDB lineage: Bacteria > Pseudomonadota > Gammaproteobacteria > Burkholderiales > Burkholderiaceae_C > Polaromonas. Next base: position 105 of record JAUSDK010000237.1, on the reverse strand, counting down.
TGCAGGCCCCGGCTTTCGCGGCGCAACTGGGCCGAGCGCACGATGAGGCTGGCTACCTGCACCAGGTTGCGCAGTTCCAGCAGGTCGCGCGTGACGTGAAAGTGG
>JAUSDK010000233.1 GCA_030650875.1 Polaromonas sp. | reverse complement strand
CCGAGGCCCTTGTAGCGGTTGAGCGCGATCCCTTTCTTGCCGGCGGTGATGAAGTACTCCACCAGCTCGTCAAGGGAGTGCAGCGTGACGTCGGCCGGCGGGGCCGCCTTGGCCCTCGCGGGCTTCGCCTCGGCAGCGGCCGGATCCTCGTCCTCTTCGGCCTCCTGGGGCGCCTGGGCGGTCGTTGACACGATGATGTCGCCGCCGAGCGTCGGGATGTCGCGGTGGTTGGCGACGAGCGTCCGATATTCGCCGGCCGTCACGAAATCGACGCCGATGGTGTGCTGGCGCGGGTAGCCGCTCGACCGATCCTCGATGTGCAGCAGGTACCGGTTGTGCTCCTCGTCAGGCTGCACCGTCATCGATCGCGCCGGCGTCGTGAGCTTCTCGGCCACGCCTTCGAGCTTGGCCTTGTCGGCGAAGTACTCGCGATCCGCGCCCGCCTCGAGCAGCGCCTCGACGATCTCGCGCGGGTGGCCGCGGCGCTCCACCGTCTGCAGGAATTTCTGGTGCGCGATCATCTTCTGCAGGAGCTTTTCGAGCTCCGCGCCGGAAATTTCGCGATTGGCGGACGGAATGCGCACCACACGCGCCTCGACGGACCGCTTGATGAGGAACGTTTCGAGATCGCGCTCGTCCTTGATGTAGGTTTCGGACTTGCCCCGCTTGGCGCGAAAGAGCGGCGGCTGGGCAATGTAGATGTAGCCGTTCTCGATGATGCGCGGCAGCTGCCGGTAGAAGAACGTCAGCAGCAGCGTCCGGATGTGCGAGCCGTCCACGTCCGCGTCGGTCATGATGATGATGCGGTGGTAGCGCAGCTTGGCGACGTTGAAGTCGTCGGCGCCTGGCGTGCCGCCCACGCCGCCGCCCTTGCCAATGCCAGTGCCCAGCGCGGTGATCAGCGTCAGAATTTCATTGCTGGTCAACAGCTTTTCATAGCGGGCTTTTTCTACGTTCAAAATCTTGCCGCGCAGCGGCAAAATCGCCTGGAACTTGCGGTCGCGGCCCTGCTTGGCAGAGCCGCCAGCGGAATCTCCCTCGACCAGGTAGATTTCGCAGCCGGCGGGGTCTTTTTCCTGGCAGTCGGCGAGCTTGCCGGGCAGGCCCATGCCGTCCAGCACGCCCTTGCGGCGCGTCATGTCGCGCGCCTTGCGGGCGGCTTCCCTGGCCCGCGCCGCTTCAATAATCTTGCCCACGATGATCTTGGCATCGTTGGGGCGTTCCTGCAGGTAGTCGTGCAGCAGACGGCTCACAATGTCTTCGACCGGGCCGCGCACTTCGCTGGACACCAGCTTGTCCTTGGTCTGGCTTGAAAACTTGGGCTCGGGCACTTTCACGCTCAGCACGCAGCACAGGCCTTCGCGCATGTCGTCGCCGGTGACTTCGACCTTGGCTTTTTTGGCCAGTTCGCTGTCGTCGATGTACTTGTTGATCACCCGCGTCATGGCTGCGCGCAAGCCGGTCAGGTGGGTGCCGCCGTCGCGCTGCGGAATGTTGTTGGTAAAACAGAGGACTTGCTCGCTGTAGCCGCTGTTCCACTGCATCGCCACTTCAACGCCGATGTTGGTGCCCTGGTCGCTCTGGCGGTCGCCCATGGCGGCAAACACGTTGGGGTGCAAAACGGTTTTGCCTTTGTTGATGAAGGCAACAAAACCCTTGACGCCGTCAGCACCGGCAAAGTCGTCTTCCTTGCCGGTGCGCTCGTCCTTCAGGCGAATGCGCACGCCGTTGTTCAAAAAGCTCAGCTCGCGCAGGCGCTTGCTCAGGATTTCGTAGTGGAAATCGTTGTTTTCCTTGAAGATGTCGGTGTCGGGCAAAAAGTGCACTTCGGTGCCGCGCTTGTCGGTCGGGCCCATCACCTTCATCGGGGAAACTTCGACGCCCTGGGCCGATTCAATGATGCGGTTTTGCACAAAGCCCCGCGAGAATTCCATGACATGGACTTTGCCGTCGCGGCGAATCGTCAGGCGCAGCATCTTGGACAAGGCATTCACGCAACTCACACCCACGCCGTGCAGGCCGCCCGACACCTTGTAGCTGTTCTGGTTGAACTTGCCGCCAGCGTGCAGTTCCGTCAGGGCAATTTCAGCCGCCGAACGCTTGGGTTCATGCTTGTCGTCCATCTTGATGCCGGTCGGAATGCCACGGCCGTTGTCCACCACGCTAATCGAGTTGTCGGTGTGGATGGTGACCAGAATGTCATCGCAGTGACCCGCCAGCGATTCGTCGATGGAGTTGTCCACCACCTCGAACACCAGGTGGTGCAGGCCGGTGCCGTCCGACGTGTCGCCGATGTACATGCCGGGACGCTTGCGCACCGCCTCCAGCCCTTCCAGAATCTGGATCGAGCCTTCGCCATAGGCTTCGGACGCGCCGGCCTGGTTGGTGTCAATCTTGGGCTGGAAATTGGAACTTCCCTCGCCTGCAGCGCCGTCATTGACGTGCACTTGATCGACTTCGCCAGCTTTGTTTTCTTCACTCATGGTCGGATCTTTCCGGTTTCTTCAATCTCTTCAATGAGCAAACCCGCAAATCCGCGGGTTTGTGTGTCATTTTGACGTTATTTAGCGTCAAATATGCGTTAAATACGCATCGGCATCACGACGTACTTGAACGCCGCGTCGTCGGGAATGGTGAGCAAGGCCGAACTGTTGGAATCGGCCAGCTCGATCTTGACCATATCCTGGCTCATGTTGGCGAGCGCATCAATCAGATAGGTGACGTTAAAACCGATTTCGATCGCGTCGCCGCCGTAGTCGATGTCGAGTTCGTCGACTGCTTCTTCCTGCTCGGCGTTGTTCGACGCCACGCGCAGCGTTCCGGGCTCGACGTTCAGCCGCACGCCCTTGAACTTTTCGCTGGTCAAAATGGCGGTGCGTTGCAGACTGGCCAGCAGCGGCACGCGGCCCAGCGTGATGATGTTTTTGTGGTTCTTGGGAATCACGCGGTTGTAGTCGGGAAACTTGCCTTCGACCAGCTTGGTGACAAATTCCATGCCTTCGAAGCTGAACTTGGCCTGGTTGCCGGCAAACTGCATCTCGATGGCGCCTTCCTTGTCGCTGAGCAGGCGCTGCAGTTCAAGCACCGTCTTGCGCGGCAGGATCACTTCCTGTTTGGGCACTTCAACGTCGAGCGTCGCCGACGAAAACGCCAGCCGGTGGCCGTCGGTGGCGACCAGGCTCAGCTGGTTGCCTTCGGCCACAAACAAAATACCGTTGAGGTAGTAGCGGATGTCGTGCACCGCCATGGCAAACGACACCTGGTTGAGCAAGGCCTTGAGCACTTTTTGCGGCACTGAAAACGCCGGACCAAAGTTGGCGGCCTCCTGCACCAGCGGAAAGTCTTCGGCTGGCAGGGTTTGCAGCGTGAAGCGGCTTTTACCGCCTTTCAAAATCAACTTGCTCTGGGCGGACTCCAGTGACACCGTCTGGTCGCTGGGCATGGAGCGAAGGATGTCAATCAGCTTGCGGGCGCCCACCGTCGTGGTGAAGTCGCCCATGTCGCCATCAAGCTCAGCCATGGTGCGGATCTGGATCTCAAGATCGCTGGTGGTGAACTGCAATTGCCCACCTGTTTTGCGAATCAGTACGTTGGCCAGGATAGGCAAGGTGTGCCTGCGCTCCACAATGCCGGCGACCGATTGCAGGACTGACAAAACTTTATCTTGAGTGGCTTTCAGAACGATCATGTCTTCCTCTGTATTTATCTTTAATTCTTTAATTCAAATTAGTAGTAGTGATAAGGGTAGCGACTTTCTGTGGATAGTCACCATTTCCCTTTTAAAATCAACCACTTGGCGTTTGTTTAACCCTGTGTCCAGAGTCTCCCGAGCTTGGCGGCCAGATATGAACAACTTTCGATTGTCATCTGCTTCTGTGGATAAGTCATGAGTTGTTAAAAAGTTGTCCACATGGTTGCCGCGTCATGTTTTATCAGCCCTTGAGGGTTTGTTCCAGCACATGCAGTTGCTGGTTGAGCTCGCTCATGAGCTGGCGTTCGGCCGACATTTTTCGCACGGCATGCAGCACCGTGGTGTGGTCGCGCCCGCCAAACAGCTCGCCAATTTCGGGCAGGCTTTTTTGCGTCAGTTCCTTGGCCAGGTACATGGCGATCTGGCGCGGCCGGGCAATGCTGGCGGGCCGCTTTTTCGAATACATGTCGGCGACCTTGATCTTGTAGTAATCGGCCACCGTTTTCTGGATGTTTTCAACGGAGATCTGCCGGTTCTGGATCGACAGCAGGTCGCGCAGCGCCTCCCGGGCCAGCTGGATCGAGATTTCCTTGTGGTTGAAGCGCGAATAAGCCAGGATTTTGCGCAGCGCACCTTCCAGTTCGCGCACGTTGGAGCGCACATTTTTTGCCACGAAAAACGCAACTTCTTCGGGCATGGTCGTGCCCTCCGTTTCAGCCTTGCGCAGCAAAATGGCCACCCGCATTTCAAGCTCTGGCGGCTCAATGGCCACCGTCAGGCCAGAGTCAAAGCGCGACACCAGACGCTCGTGAATGTCAGTCAGCCCCTTGGGATAGGTGTCGCTGGTCATCACAATGTGCGATTTTTTGGTCAGCAAGGCCTCAAAGGCGTTGAAGAACTCTTCCTGCGTACGGTCCTTGTTGGCCAGAAACTGCACATCGTCAATCAGCAGCAGATCAAGCGAGTGATAGCGTTCCTTGAACTCGTCAAAGGTCTTGCGCTGGTAGGCTTTCACCACATCCGACACAAACTGCTCGGCATGGATGTACAAAACCTTGGCCGCCGGGTTGTCCGCCAGCAATTTATTGCCGATGGCGTGCATCAGGTGGGTTTTTCCGAGCCCGACACCGCCATAAATAAACAGCGGGTTGTAAAGCTGGCCCAGGCTGCTGGCCACGTGGAGCGCAGCGGCACGGCCCATGCGGTTGGCCGTGCCCTCGATCAGGGTATCGAACGTCAGCGCCGTATTGATCCGGTTCTTGAACGGAAGCACCGCGGATTCTTCTGGCACGGCTTGATGGACAGGGCCGGAAACCGCCGCACCTTCAAAGCTTCGGACCAGCGGGGCTGATTTGGCAGGAGTTTCCCGGGGAGCGAGCGCTAACTCAAGCGGGATTCGCTGACCTGACAGCTTTTCAAGCAGTGCGGAAATTCGGGCGGCGTACTGGGCTCGAACCCAATCGAGTTTGAAGCGGTTGCCCACCTGAACCGTCACCTTGGACAGGTCGGGGGCAATGTTGACCACCAGCGGACGGATCCAGGTGTTGAACTGCTGTTCGGGCAATTCCTGGGCCAGAAGGTCAACACATTCTTGCCACAAATCGTGACTTGCACTAAAAACAGGCACTTCACTCATGACTGATTCTGACCGGTCTGCAAAGGGGAAGCAGTGCACAGCTGCTTGTGGATATTGTTAATTTTAAGCACCCGCAATTGTAGTCGTGCTGCCAAGTTATCCACAAATTGAGGGCTTCTGCGCTGGCGCGACGGCTGACACAGCAAGATGACCGGGTAACCGCGGAGCAGATGCCGCTTCAAGCGCGGTGTTGTTGCAAAAACTTTGGGCTGCCGCCTGTATGACCCTGCCAGTTCAAAACTTGCCTGGTGTTCAGAAAAAAAGCATTGATGCATTAAAAAGTCGGCCTTTTTTGAAAAAATTATTTTTTACGCATAACCATGGGGACAACTTTTGAACAACTCCAAGGTTATCCACAGGGCTGGCTGAAAATTCAAAGTTATTCATCTCCGGCGTGAAAGTTCATAAGGCTGTGAGCACAGGGTTAAACAAACGCCAAGTCCTTGATTTGAATGAAAAAAATGAGGCTATCCACAGAAAAGTGCGCCCTTTACTACTGCTACTAATTTGAATTAAAGAAATAAAGATAAATACAGAAGAAGTCTGGACGGGCAAAAACCAAGGCGGCTGGCGCCGCTGTTGACGAGGACTCGCCCGAAAAAAGAGCGTGCATGGCGTGAAACTTCCGCGCTGAGCGACGAAAATGAGCCTTCTGCAAGCTTGTTTTGCCACAGGAGTTGCTTCAAAAGATGGGCTGATCGCAAGCTTTCGCCATCTGCTGCCTCCATGACGGTTGCCAGCTTCTTGAAATCTGCGATAATCACGGGTTTTCCCGATTCGTAGCGGATTGATAGCGCTTGCACGGCCTTTTTGTTGACTTCATACGGAGTTGAGCAACCGGATCGCTGCAGGTGTTTGCAGGTTGAGCAAACTTGTCAAGTTGGTTGTGTTGTAAGGCCGCCAAGATCATTCGAATCGCCAAGTGAAGCTTTGCAGCTGACAGCCCCGTAATAAGCCGAATAAAGGCTAGTAGGATTTATCATGAAACGCACATACCAACCTTCCAAAGTCAAGCGCGCACGTACCCACGGTTTCCTGACGCGCATGAAAACGCGTGGCGGCCGCGCAGTGATTGCTGCACGTCGTGCCAAAGGCCGCAAGCGCCTGGCCGTCTAAGCCCGCTTTTTGCAGGCTTTGCACCGGTTTCCTTCTCTGAACTGACGCTTTGCGCTAGTGCAGCGGTTAAAAACCCGACCTCAGTTCCAGGCAGTCCTTGCCGGCAGCATTGTTGCAAGAACGACGCACTTCGCATTGCACCGCAATGCGCTGGACGCAAAAGCTGTGCAAGCCAAGTCCGAAGCACAGCCTGATGCGCGTGTGCTCTTTCCTGTCCAGACAACCTGGATAGGTGCGATGGTTCCAAAGCGCTGGGCCAAAAGAGCCGTCACGCGCAACGCCATCAAACGACAGATCTACACCGTGAGTGATGATTTTTCGCAGCAGTACCCGCTTGCCGCCTATGTGGTGCGCTTGCGGCGTGAGTTTTCTCGCAAGGAATTCATCAGCGCCAGCTCTGAACAACTCAAGCTGGCGGTGCGCGCTGAAGTGCAAGCGCTGATGCAGGCTGGGGCGCAGGCCGTATGAAATCGTTCGTTGTTGCGCTGGTACGTCTCCCTCAAACGCTGTTGATCGGCCTGGTAAAGGGCTACCGCCTGTTGCTCAGGCCCTGGCTGGGATCCGTTTGCCGCTTCGAGCCGAGTTGCTCGGTGTATTCTTTGCAGGCTCTGCAGCACCACGGTGCGGCGATGGGCAGCTACCTCACGCTGCGCCGCCTGGTGCGTTGCGGACCCTGGTGCGACGGTGGCCACGATCCCGTGCCACCCAGGGACTCACGCTCACTTTTCACCCGTCTGGTCACACCTGTGACTTCCACCCCTTCTAAAAAGACGCCGTCATGAACGACATCCGCCGCACCATTTTGTGGGTGATTTTTGGTTTCTCCATGGTTATGTTGTGGGACCAGTGGCAGGTTTTTAACGGCCACAAAGCCACTTTCTTCCCATCGGCCACGCAAAGCGCCAAGGCGCCTGCCACCAATTTACCGGCAGTGGGTGCGCCCGCGGGGTCAGCTTCTTCGGTGCCGTCCTCGTCTGCCGGCAGCATGAGTGCCAGCACACCTGGCGCTGTGCCGACCGGTGCGCCGTCGACGGCACCTTCTGCTGCCAAAGAACGTGTGGTGGTCAGTACCGACGTGCTGTCGCTGACTTTCGACACCGAAGGCGGGACGCTGGTTCACTCGGTATTCACCAAGCACAAGGACATGACGAACAAGGACGTCGGTTTTGTGTTGCTTGATGAAAGTCCCAACCGTATTTACGTGGCGCAGAGCGGCCTGATTGCAGGCAGCGGCGGCGGCACTTTCCCCACGCATAAAGCGATGATGACCGTTGTGCCCGGTGAGCGCACGCTCAAGGACGGTGAAAACGAGTTGCAGATCAAGTTTGAGTCGGCCGATATGGGTGGTGTCAAGCTGGTTAAAACCTACACGCTCAAACGTGGTGCCTACGATGTTGCGGTGCGCCACGATGTGATCAACACAGCCAGCGCTGCCGTCGAGCCACAGCTTTACCTGCAACTGGTACGCGACGGCAACAAGCCGCCGGGCGAGTCATCGTTCTACTCCACCTTCACGGGCCCGGCCATTTATACCGAAGCCAAGAAGTACCAGAAAGTTGATTTCAAGGACATTGAAAGCAACAAGGTTGACGTGGAGAAACAGGCGACTAATGGCTATGTGGCCATGGTGCAGCATTATTTTGCATCGGCCTGGATTCTGGGTGATGGCCTGAAACGCGACCTGTTTTTCCGCAAGGTCGACACCAACCTGTATGCCGTGGGCATGATCACGCCAGTGGGCACGGTTGCGCCGGGCACGACCAAATCGATTGATTCAAAATTCTTTATCGGTCCTCAGGTTGAAAAAACACTGGAGGTGCTGACCCCCGGCCTGGAGTTGGTCAAGGACTACGGCTGGCTGACCATTCTGGCCAAGCCGCTGTACTGGCTGCTGGATGCGCTGCATGGTTTCATCCAGAACTGGGGTTGGTCCATCGTGGCCCTGGTGCTGCTGCTCAAGATCGCGTTTTACTGGCTTAATGCCAAGGCGTATGCCAGCATGGCCAAGATGAAGGCCGTCAGCCCGAAGATCACGGAAATGCGCGAACGCCTGAAAGACAAGCCGCAGGAAATGCAGCAGGCGATGATGAAGATCTACAAGGAAGAAAAAGTCAACCCGATGGGCGGCTGCTTCCCGATCATGATCCAGATCCCGGTGTTCATTGCGCTGTACTGGGTGTTGCTGTCCAGCGTTGAAATGCGCAATGCGCCGTGGGTGATGTGGATCACCGACTTGTCGTCGCCCGATCCTTACTACATCCTGCCCATCGTGATGGCACTGACCACCATGCTGCAAACAGCGCTCAACCCTGCGCCGCCAGATCCGATGCAGGCCAAGCTGATGTGGTTCATGCCGCTGATTTTCAGTGTGATGTTCTTCTTCTTCCCGGCCGGTCTGGTGCTCTACTGGATCACCAACAACGTGCTGTCGATCGCGCAGCAGTGGGTGATCAACACCCGGATGGGTGTGCCGCCGCAGTTCAATTTGCCGAAGTTCAAGTAAACAAAAAAAAGGGCCGCTTCGCGGCCCTTTAACATGGTGCCCTCATGCTGGCCCGTCACCACGATCCCATCGCTGCCATCACCACCGCACCCGGCCGCGGCGCGGTGGGCATCGTCCGCATCTCAGGCAAGGCCATGGTGCCGTTGGTCGAGGCCTTGTGCGGTCGCGCGCTGACACCCCGGCAAGCCACCTACCTGCCTTTTTGCGACGCGGCCGGCCAGCCGATTGACCAGGGCCTGGCGATTTTTTTCCCGGCGCCGCATTCCTACACCGGCGAAGACGTGCTCGAATTGCAGGCCCATGGCGGGCCGGTGGTGCTTCAACTGCTGCTGGCACGCTGCCTGGAGGCGGCGGCAGAAAATGATGCAGCCACCGGCCGGCCGCGGCTCGCCGGCCTGCGCCTGGCCCAGCCCGGTGAATTCACCGAGCGCGCCTTCCTGAACGACAAGATCGACCTGGCGCAGGCCGAGGCCATTGCCGACCTGATCGACGCCAGTACCGAAACAGCCGCGCGATCGGCGGCCCGCTCGCTGTCCGGGGAGTTTTCCAAAGAGGTTCATGCGCTGCTGGACCAGCTGGTGCACCTGCGCATGCTGGTGGAAGCCACGCTCGATTTCCCCGAAGAAGACATTGATTTCCTGCAGAAGGCCGATGCCCAGGGCCAACTGACCCGCCTTCAGCGCACGCTGGCCATGGTGCTGCAGCGTACGCAGCAGGGCGCCATCCTGCGAGAAGGCATCAAGGTCGTCATTGCCGGCCAGCCCAACGCCGGCAAAA
>JAUSDK010000223.1 GCA_030650875.1 Polaromonas sp. | reverse complement strand
GCAGCAACGGCGGTTTTCATGGCGGCTACTGCGGCTTCGGAGCCGGCAGGTGCATTTTTGGAAGCGCTTTCGACCAAGCCTTCGATTTTCTTCTGGGCTTCAGCAGCCTGGCCTTCAACGGTCTTGCTCAGTTCAGCGCCGGCAGCCGACGTGATGTCGTACAGGTGACGGCTGTAGGCGGCGGTTTTTTCAGCCAGTGGCTGGACCATGTTGGCTTGCAGTGCCAGCAGTTCTTGTGCGTCTTTCACGCCCATCACGGCTTGTGCGTGGTTGGCGGACTCGGCCAGGGCGGCCTTGGTGGCTTGCACGTTCAGTTCAACCAGTTTTTCAACGCCTTCAAAGGCTTTCTGGGTCAGACCAAACAGGGTTTCGATGTTTGCTTTGTGGGAAGCCATGATTTGTTCAGCGGTCAGCATAATTAATATCTCCAATAAATCTTGTTAACAATAAAAGTTGCTTTGCGCTGAATTGCTGCACTGCAACATGGCTTAAGTATAGGGAATACCCAGGCCATTGCAAGCAATTTTTTGTGTCGATGCAACACTTTAGACACGGCGCCCTAGTTTCCCGGACCGCTGCCAACCGGTTGCAAGCCCTGAAAATGCCTGTGGCACCGTTCGGTTCACAATCGATCCTGCGCCGGTTTTGCCCGGTTTTTGGGCGGTCTTTTTTTCTGGTTGCGTCATCTTGCAAGCTTTTTACGCCGACAACTTTGTGCTTCCATTGCCCCCCGGGCACCGCTTTCCCATGGCCAAGTACAAACTGCTGCGCGACCGCGTGGTGAACGAATTGCCCGCGGTGCAGATGCAGGAGGCGCCCGCCGCCACCGACGGCGAGTTGGCGCTGGTGCACGCGCCAGACTACATCAGCGCCATCAGCCACGGCACGCTGCCTGCGCCCGCCCAGCGGGAAATCGGCTTTCCCTGGAGCCCCGGCATGTCCGAGCGCGCGCGCCGCTCGGTGGGTGCCACGCTGGCGGCGGCGCGGGTCGCGCTGGGGCTGGCGGCTGGAACCCGGCCCGACGGCATTGCGGCCAACATGGCGGGCGGCACGCACCACGCCTATGCCCACAAGGGCGGCGGTTTTTGTGTGTTCAACGACGCGGCCGTGGCGGCCCGGCTGATGCAGGCGGAATGGGGCAGGGCGCACCGCACCCATCGGCAGCCGCTGAAGGTCGCCGTGATCGACCTGGACGTGCACCAGGGCAACGGCACGGCCAGCATTTTTGCGCAGGACGACTCGGTGTTCACGCTGTCGCTGCACGGTGAAAAGAACTTTCCGTTTCGCAAGGAGGCCAGCGACCTTGACGTGGAACTGCCCGATGGCTGCCTGGATGCGCCCTATTTGCAGGCGCTGGAGCATGCGCTCGATGAACTGGCGCGGCGCTTTGAGCCCGGACTGGTGCTATATCTGGCCGGTGCCGACCCGTTTGTGGGCGACCGCCTGGGGCGGCTGGCCCTGAGCTTTGACGGCCTCGAAGCGCGTGACCGCCGCGTTTTTGATTGGGCCTGGCAGCGGCGCATTCCGCTGGCGTTTTCCATGGCGGGCGGCTATGGCGTCCATATTGACGAGACCGTGCAGGTGCAGATGAACACCTACCGCGTGGCCCTTGACTACTGGCGGCGCTGGAATGCGGCCAACGCGCTGGCAAAATAGGCCCTCATGACTTCATCCACGCGGCCCCACGCCGAATTTCGCAGCGCCTACAAGGCCTTTCGCGCCATCGGCACCCGCTGGTCCGACAACGATGTCTACGGCCACGTCAACAACGTGGTGTATTACAGCTGGTTCGACACCGCCGTCAATGGCCTGCTGATTGAGCGCGGCGCGCTCGACATCCACGCGGGGCCTGTGATTGGCCTGGTGGTGGAAACCCAGTGCAACTACTTTGCGCCGCTGGCCTTTCCCGAGCCGGTGGTGGCCGGCATTCGGGTGGCGCATGTGGGCGCGTCCAGTGTGCGCTACGAAGTGGCCCTGTTCCCGCATGATGACAGCCTGCCCTGCGCGGCCAAAGGCCATTTCGTCCATGTCTACGTGGACCGTGCCACGCGCCGCCCGGCGACCCTGCCGCCTGAATTACTGTCTGTACTGGAGCACCTGCAATGAAACCAGCCACTTCCCCTTCTCCTTCCCATCCTGCCGTGGCGGGCGATTTTGCCCCCGATGATGCCCCGACCAGCGCCTGCCCGCCGCCCGTCAACGCGGTGGACCGCGCGATAGAAAGCCGCCAGTCGATGCGCGAATTCTTGCCGGCGCCAGTGCCCCGCGCGCTCATTCTGCATTTGCTCGAGCTCGCTAGCCGCGCCCCGTCGGGCACCAACACCCAGCCGTGGAAAGCCTATGTGCTGCAGGGCGCCAGCAAGGACAGCCTGGTCCACAAGGTCTGCCAGGCGCATGACGCGCTGCGGGACAACCCCGCGCTGGCCGAAAACTACAAAGAGGAATACGACTACTACCCCGAAAAATGGGTGTCGCCCTACATCGACCGGCGCCGCGAAAACGGCTGGGGCCTGTATGGCCTGCTGGGCATCACCAAGGGCGACAAGGACAAGATGCACGCGCAGCACCAGCGCAACTTCCGGTTTTTTGACGCGCCGGTGGGCCTCATGTTCACGCTGGACCGCGTGATGGGGCGCGGCTCGCTGCTGGACTACGGCATGTTCATGCAAAACCTCATGGTCGCGGCACGCGGCCACGGCCTGCACACCTGCCCGCAGGCGGCCTGGAACGGCTTTTCCAAAATCATCCTGCCGCACATTGGCGCTGCGGACAACGAAATGCTGGTCTGCGGCATGGCGCTGGGCTATGCCGACGAAACGGCGCTGGTCAACACCTTTCGCACGCCGCGTGTGCCGGCGCAAGCGTTCACCACATGGCTGGATTGAACTGAATACATGACGTTTTCCGTGGTCCAGCTCCTTGGCGGGCTGTCTTACGCGACCACGCTGTTCCTGATGGCAGCGGGGCTGACGCTGATCTTTGGCGTCACGCGCATCGTCAATTTTGCGCATGGCAGTTTCTTCATGCTGGGCGCGCTGTTCACCGCACACTGGGTCACCAACTGGTTTCCGGCTTGGGGCGACAGCGCGCCGCTGTATCTGCTTGCTATTTGTTTAGGAGCTGCTTGCGCAGGACTGGCGGGCGCTATTGCCGAATTTTTCTTGCTAAGGCGGATGGTGGGCGCGCCCGAGCTGTACCAGTTGGTGGCGACCTTCGGCCTGACGCTGGCGATGCACGATGCGATGCAGTGGTTTTTTGGGCCGGGCGAGGTGTTTGCGCCGCGTTTTCCGGGGCTCAAGGGCGCGGTGCAAATCGGCGACGAGTTCTTTCCGGTCTACCAGCTGGTGATGATTGCGCTGGGGCCGCTGGTCTGGGGCGGGCTGCACCTGCTGCTGCTGCGCTCGTTGTTTGGCCAGCGCCTGCGCGCGGCCACGCAAGACCGGTCCATGCTGGCAGCGCTGGGCGTGAACCCCAAGCCGCTGATGCTGGGCGCCGTGGTGCTGGGCTGCGCGCTGGCCGGGCTGGGCGGGGCGCTGCAGTTGCCGCGCGAGCCGGCCCACCTGCAAATGGACACCAACGTGATTGTGGAAACCTTTGTGGTCGTCGTCATGGGTGGGCTGGGCAGCATAGGCGGTGCGTTCGTGGCGGCCTTGCTGATCGGGCTGGTGCATGCCCTGGCCATCAGCGTGTTTCCGCAGGCTACGCTGGTGCTGGTGTTCCTGACCATGGCGGTGGTGCTGGTGATCCGGCCGCAGGGCATCAGCGGCGTGTCGGCGGCCGCGCATGAGGTGGGCGGCGGCCTGCGCGAGGTGGCGCAAAAGTTTCGCGGCCTTTCGCTGGGGCGGGTCTGGCAATCTGCCTTGGCCCTGGGTTTGGTGCTGCTGGCCGGCCTGGCCTGGCTCGGTGGGCCGTACTGGCAAACACTGGCGGCCGACGCCCTGATTTTGATGATTTTCGGCATCAGCTTGCAGTCCATGATGGCGCTGGGCGGCCTGGTGAGCTTTGGCCATGCGGCCTTTTTTGCGCTGGGCGGCTATGGCGCGGCCTTGTCGCACAGCCTGTGGGGTGCGTCGCTGCCCGTGGCGCTGGCCGCCGGTTGCGCCGCCGCGCTGGGGGTGGCGGCCGTGTTTGGCGCGGCGGTGGTGCGCAGCAGCGGTGTGTATCTGGCGATGCTGTCGCTGGCGCTGGCACAGGTGATCTGGGCCACCGCCACCCAGTGGGTCAGCCTGACCGGCGGGGACAACGGGCTGATCGGGCTGGTGCTGGTGGACGACGCCGGCCGGCCGCTTTTTTTCGCCTTTCTGCTGGCGCTGGCGCTGCTGTCGGTGTTTGCCTTGCGGCATCTGGGCCGCTCGGTGCTGGGCGCTGCGCTTCAGGCGGGCCGCGATGCGCCGCTGCGCGCCGCCGCGTCGGGCCTGAGCGTGGGCTGGCTCAAGTACCGAATCTTTGTGGAAAGCGCTGTGCTGGCCGGCCTGGCGGGCGGGCTTTTTGCCGCGCACAAGGGGGCGGTGTTTCCGTCGCTGGCCGCCGTGTCCACGTCGGTTGATGCTTTGCTGGTGGTGTTGCTGGGTGGCGTGCACCAGCTCTGGGGCGCAGTGGTCGGCAGCGTGGTGCTGAGTTACGCCAGCGCGGAACTGGGCCGCGAAGTGACTTACTGGCGCGGCTTGCTGGGCGTGTTCATCATGCTGATCATGGTGGCCGCGCCTTCGGGCCTGCTGAGCCTGGGCGATTTTCTGGCCCGCCTGGGCCGGCGCCGGCTGCGCGCCTACCCTGCACATGAAGGAGCGCGCTGATGCTGCAGGTGCAACAACTGGTCAAGCATTTTGGCGGCATCCGGGCCGTGGATGGCGTGAGCTTTGAGGTCGCGGCCGGCGAGTGCGTCGCCCTGATCGGCCCCAATGGCGCGGGAAAGTCCACCACGTTTGCCTGCATTGCGGGCCAGTACGCCCCCACGGCGGGCCAGATCGCCTGGCGCGGCCAAGCGCTGAACAAGCTGGACCCGGCGGCCCGATTGCGCCATGGCGTGGCGCGCACGTTTCAGGTGGCGCAGGTCTTTGAGGCTCTGAGCGCGCTACAAAATGTGCAGCTGGCCATGCAGGTCCAGCTTGAGCTTAAGGCGATTTCGGCTTTCAAGATTCTTGATGCCCAGTCACGCGAGGCGGCTTTGGCGCTGCTGGAACAAACCGGCATGCACGCCCTGGCCGGCCACGACGCGCTGAGCCTGCCCTATGGTGCTAAAAAGCGGCTGGAGCTGGCCGTGGCGCTTGCCGCCCGTCCGCAATTGCTGCTGCTCGACGAGCCGGCGGCCGGCTTGGCCGAGGCCGAGCGCGTCAGCCTGATGCAACTCGTGAAAAGCCTGGCCGGGCAGGGCATGGCGGTGCTCTACACCGAACACAACATGGACGCGGTGGCGGGCGTGGCCGACCGCGTGCTGGTGCTGATTGAAGGCCGGCTCGCGGCGCAGGGGTCGTTCGAAGAGATCGCGCGCGACCCCACGGTGCGCCGTCTCTACCTGGGCGATGGCCTGGCGCAAGGAGCCGCG
Source organism: Polaromonas sp. (assembly GCA_030650875.1). Lineage (GTDB taxonomy): Bacteria > Pseudomonadota > Gammaproteobacteria > Burkholderiales > Burkholderiaceae_C > Polaromonas. Next base: position 12,978 of record JAUSDK010000223.1, on the reverse strand, counting down.
CATGCTTGAAGTCGACAAACTCAGCGCGTTCTATGGCCCGGCGCAGGCCTTGTTCGAGGTGTCGCTGCAGGTCGGGCCCGGTGAACTGGTGGTGCTGCAGGGGCTCAACGGCGCCGGAAAATCGACGCTGCTCAAGGCCTTGATGGGGCTGGAAGTGCGGACTGAAGGCGCCATTCGCTACCAGTCGCCGGCCGGTCCGGTGTCGATGGAGCGTTGGGAGACGCACCGGCGCGCCCGCGCGGGCCTGGGTTACGTGGCCGAAGACCGACGGCTTTTTACCGGCCTGACGGTGCGCGAGAACCTGCTGGTTGCCGCCGGCCCGGATGCGCGCGCGCAAGAAGCCAGGGTGCTGGATTTGTTTCCTGTGCTCAAGAAGCTGCTCAAGCGGCCGGCCGCGCAGATGAGCGGCGGCGAGCAGCAAATGCTGGCCATTGCCCGCACGCTGATGACGGGCCCGCGCATTTTGCTGCTCGATGAACCCTGCGAAGGCATTGCGCCGGTGCTGGTCGAATCGATACGTGATTCCCTGCTGGCGCTCAAGCAGGGCGGCATGCCCTTGCTGGTGGCCGAGCAAAACCGTTTGTTTGCCGACCGCGCCGACCGTGTGCTGCTGCTGGTTGCGGGTAAAGTCAGGGGTTCCTGAAAAAGACCTGTCGCCAGTTCTCTGTCGCCATTTTTTTCGTCGTTTTTTATATTTTTACAAGGACATTGCCATGACCCTCACCACCACGCCGTCAGGTCTCCAGTACGAAGACACCGTTCTGGGCACCGGCGCCATTGCCAAGGCCGGCCAACAGGTCAAGGTGCATTACACCGGCTGGCTTTACAACGACGGCGTGCAGGGCGCCAAGTTCGACTCCAGCAAAGACCGTGGCCAGCCGTTCCAGTTTGCACTGGGCGCGGGCCAGGTCATTCGTGGCTGGGACGAGGGCGTGCAGGGCATGTCGGTCGGCGGTACGCGCCGCCTGGTCATTCCGGCCGAACTCGGCTATGGCGCACGCGGCGCTGGCGGTGTGATTCCACCGAACGCCACCTTGCTGTTTGAAGTGGATTTTCTGGGCACCTGAGTTGAAGCGGGCTCCGCTGGCGGGGCCCACCACCACGGTCCACCACTGCACCACCGCACCAAGCGGTTATTGGCTTTTTCCATGATCATCACCAGCCTGCTCGACACCGACCTGTACAAGTTCACCATGATGCAGGTGGTGTTGCACCAGTTTCCGGGTGCGGAAGTGGAGTACCAGTTCAAGTGCCGCAATGCCGGCGCGCCCGGCATTGCGGATCTGGCGTCCTACGTCAACGAGATTCGGGAAGAAATCCGGGGGCTGTGCCACCTGCAGTTCCAGGACGACGAGCTGGCCTACCTGAAGGCCATGCGCTTCATCAAGAGCGACTTTGTTGATTTCCTGGGCCTGTTCCGGCTCAATGAAAAATATGTCAGCGTCACGGCCCTGCCCACGGGGGAGATCGAGGTCTCGATCAAGGGGCCGTGGCTGCACACCATCCTGTTTGAAATTCCTGTGCTGGCCATCATCAACGAGGTCTACTTTCGCAGCACGCAAAAGCAGCCCGACATCACCGAAGGCCGGCAGCGCCTGGACACCAAGATCCGGCAGCTGCAGGCCAAGGGCCTCGGGGATCTGCGGATTGCCGACTACGGCACGCGCCGGCGCTTTGGCAAGGTATGGCATGAAGAGATTTTGCAGACGCTGGCCACGCGCCTGGGCACCGGAAGCACCGGGCAACTGGCGGGCACCAGCAACGTGCTGTACGCCATGAAGCTGGGCCTGACGCCGCTGGGCACCATGGCGCACGAATACCTGCAGGCCTGCCAGGCGCTGGGACCACGGCTGCGCGACAGCCAGGTGTTCGGTTTTGAGTCGTGGGCCAAAGAGTACCGGGGCGACCTGGGCATTGCGCTGTCTGATGTGTACGGCATGAGCGCCTTTTTGCGTGATTTCGACCTGTACTTTTGCAAGCTGTTCGACGGCGCTCGCCATGACAGCGGCGACCCATTTTTGTGGGGTGAGCGCATGCTCGCGCACTACGCCAAAAACCGCGTTGACCCCAAAACCAAGACGCTGATCTTCAGCGATGCGCTCACGATTCCCCGCACCATTGCGCTGTACCAGCAATTCAAGGCGCGTTGCCACCTGGCCTTTGGCATAGGCACCAACCTGACCAATGACCTGGGCTATGAGCCGCTGCAGATCGTGATCAAGATGGTGCGCTGCAACGGCCAGCCGGTGGCCAAGCTGTCCGACACGCCGTCCAAGAACATGTGCGATGACGAGAAATACATGGCCTACCTGCGCCAGGTGTTTGATGTCGCTTCACCCACGAATTTGCCCGTTCGATAATGGCGGGCAGCGCCAGCCGTCGGCGGCGCGCAGCAAACTGGAGACAAAAATAATGAAATCATTGCGTTGGGCCGCGGTAGTGGCGCTGTTGTCACTGAGTCCCGGCCTGGTAGGGGCGGCCGAACTGCCGGGCAGCGAACTCTCGGTGTTGTGGGGTGTTCCGTTTGCGGGCTTGCTGCTGTCGATTGCCCTGCTGCCCCTGCTGGCGCCATTCTTTTGGCACCACCATTTTGGCAAGGTCACTGCCGCCTGGTCGCTGGCCTTCCTGTTGCCTTTCGCCGTGCTGTACGGGCCTGGTCTGGCCGGCGTCAGCTTCATGCATGCGCTGCTGGCCGAATACATTCCGTTCATTTTGCTGCTCACGGCGCTCTTTACCGTGGCCGGCGGCATTCACATTCGCGGCAACCTGCACGGCAGCCCGGGACTCAATACCGCCATCCTTGCCATAGGCGCGGTGCTGGCCAGCTTCATGGGCACCACCGGCGCATCGATGCTGCTGATCCGCCCGCTGATCCGGGCCAACGACAACCGCGCGCACAAGGCCCATGTGGTGGTATTCTTTATCTTCATCGTCTCCAACGCCGGCGGCTCGCTGACGCCGCTGGGCGATCCGCCGCTGTTCCTGGGGTTCCTCAAGGGTGTGGATTTTTTCTGGACCGTGCGGCATATCTTTCCCGAGACGCTGTTTCTGGTGGGCGCCTTGCTGGCTATCTTTTATGCGCTGGACTTGTGGTTCTACCGCCAGCGCAAAGAAGTCGCGCCGCTGGACCCGACACCCGACACCGGGCGCATCGGGTTTGACGGCGCCGCCAACTTCTGGCTGCTGGGCGCCATTGCCGGGCTGGTGCTGCTCAGCGGTTTCTGGAAATCGGCCGTGGTGTTCAACATCGCCGGCACCGACGTCGGCCTGCCCGGCCTGGTGCGCGATGCCGGGCTGGTGGCCATCACCTTGATGTCGCTGAAAATCACGGCGGCCAAGGTGCATGCCGACAACCAGTTCTCCTGGGGACCAATGCAGGAAGTGGCCAAGCTGTTCGCGGGCATTTTCCTCACCATTATTCCCGTCATTGCCATGCTCAAGGCCGGCACCAGCGGCCCGTTCGGCGCGGTGGTGTCCGCCGTGACCCGGCCTGACGGTTCGCCCGACCCGGCCATGTATTTCTGGGCCACCGGCGCGCTCAGCTCCTTTCTTGACAACGCGCCCACCTACTTGGTGTTCTTCAACACCGCTGGCGGCGACCCGCAGGCGATGATGAACACCTTTGGGTCCACGCTGGCGGCCATTTCAGCCGGCGCCGTGTTCATGGGCGCCAACACCTACATCGGCAATGCGCCCAACTTGATGGTCAAGGCCATTGCCGAAGACCGCAACGTGAAAATGCCAAGCTTTTTTGGCTACATGCTGTGGTCGGGCGGGGTGTTGATCCCGCTCTTCATCATCATGACCTTCATCTGGTTCAAATAAAGAAAGCCGACTTTTCCATGAGCAAGCCAAAAATCCTGATCGCCCGCGCTGTTTTCCCCGAAGTGGTGGCCCGCCTCGAACAATATTTCGAGGTCGAGTCCAACCAGGCCGACCAGACCTGGTCCAAGGCCGAGCTGGCAGCGCGGCTGCGTGACAAGGCCGGTGCCTTCACCACCGGCGGGGACCGCATTGATGCCGAGGTGCTCGCTGCCTGCCCCCAACTCAAGATCTGCGCCAACATGGCCGTGGGCTACAACAATTTTGACATTGATGCCATGACGGCCGCCGGCGTGCTGGCCACCAACGCGCCCGATGTGCTGACCGAAACCACCGCGGATTTCGGTTTTGCCCTGATGATGGCGACCGCCCGCCGCATCACCGAGAGTGAGCATTATTTGCGCGCCGGCCAGTGGACCAAGTGGAGTTTCGACATGTTTGCGGGCTCCGATATCCATGGCGCCACGCTGGGAATTCTGGGCATGGGCCGCATCGGCCAGGGTATTGCCAAACGCGGCGCGCTGGGCTTTGGCATGAAGGTGATCTACCACAACCGTTCCCGCCTGGATGCCGCGCTCGAAGCCGAATGCAAGGCCAGCTATGTCAGCAAGGAAGAGCTGCTCAAGACCGCTGACCACCTGGTGCTGGTGCTTCCGTATTCGCCAGCGTCCCACCACGCGATTGGCGCGGCCGAACTGGCCCTGATGAAGCCGACCGCCACGCTGGTCAACATTGCGCGCGGCGGTATTGTGGACGACGCTGCGCTGGCCGCAGCGCTGAAGGACAAGCGCATTGCAGCCGCCGGGCTGGACGTGTTTGAAGGCGAACCGCTGGTGCACCCGGACTTGCTGGACGTGCCGAATGTGGTGCTGACGCCGCACATCGCCAGCGCCACGATTCCGACGCGCCTGGCCATGGCCAATCTGGCGGCCGACAACCTGATCGCATTTTTTACAGGAAACAGGCCCTTAACCCCGCTGAATCCTGCGGTGTTGGCGATTAAATAAAGAGTGACGCAAGCCATGGAATTCTGGCTGACGGCGGCTTTGCTGCTGGCCAATCTGCTGCTGCTGGTCTGGCTGCTGGTGCGCAAGCCGGCACTGGTTTCGGGCGAAAGCCAGGCCGAACTGCTCAACGGGTTTGCCGAGATCAACGACCGGCTGGAGCGCGAACTGCGGCGCGAGATCAGCGAGAGCGCGCGCGGCAGCCGCCAGGAACTGGCTTCGACACTGGCCACTTTCCAGCAAACGCTGGTGCAGCAAAGCGCCGAAGCCACGCGCACCCAGAACACCCAGATTGATGCGTTTTCCCGCCAGCTCAGCCTGCTGCAGCAAAGCCTGTCGGACACGCTGACGACCCAGCTGCAGTCGGTCAGCGAATCGAATGCCCGACGCATGGGCGAGGTGCGCGAGACGCTGGAGAACCAGCTGGCGCAGCTGCAGCAGACCAATTCGGCCAAGCTCGACGAAATGCGCCGCACCGTCGATGAAAAACTGCAGAACACGCTGGAAACGCGGCTGGGCGAGAGCTTCAAGCAGGTCGCCGACCGGCTGGAGCAGGTGCACAAGGGGCTGGGTGAAATGCAGACACTGGCGCAAGGCGTGGGCGACCTCAAGCATTTGCTGACCAATGTGAAAACGCGCGGTATCTTTGGCGAAGCCCAGCTGGCGGGCCTGCTGGAGCAGGTGTTTACCGTCGACCAGTACGCGGCCCAGGTCGTGACGCGGCGCGGCGGCAAGAATCCTGTCGATTTCGCCATCAAGCTGCCGGGCCGGTCGGACGCGGGCGAGCCGTTGTGGCTTCCGATTGACGCCAAATTCCCCAATGAAGACTACGAGCGCCTGCTCGACGCGCAGCAGCGCGCCGATGCGCCGGGCGCCGAGATCGCGGGCAAGGCGCTGGAGGTCCGGATCCGGTTTGAGGCCAAATCCATTTCGGAAAAATACATCGAGCCGCCTTACACCACCGACTTCGCGATTCTGTTCTTGCCCACCGAGGGCCTGTACGCTGAAGTGCTGCGCCGCCCCGGCCTGATGGAGAGTCTGCAGCGCGACCACCGCATCACGCTGGCCGGCCCGACCACACTGCTGGCCATGCTCAGTTCGCTGCAGATGGGTTTCAGGACGCTGGCGCTGGAGAAGCGCTCCAGTGAGGTGTGGCAGGTGCTGGGCGCCGTCAAGACCGAGTTCGGCAAGTTCGGCGACGTGCTGGCCAAGGTCAAGTCACAGACCGAAACCGTGCTCAATACCCTGAGCAATGCCGAGCAGCGCAGCCGCGTCATGGGCAAGGCCTTGCGCAACGTCGAGGCCCTGCCAGAGCTGGAGTCGGCCCGCTTGATTCCGATGGACAAGGATCTGGACGACAACTGATGCGCGCGCCATGACCCGTGAGCTGGCCCGCCTGATTCTGGCGCAGATCTGTCTGCACGCCTGCATGGCGGGCACGCGCCTGGCCGCGCCGCTGCTGGCGCTAAAGGAGGGCTACAGCCCGGCCGCGGTGGGGGTGCTGCTGGCGCTTTTTGCCTTGACGCAGGTTTTTCTGGCGCTGCCGGCGGGTCGCTATGTCGACCGGCATGGCCTCCGGCGGCCGATGGGCTTTAGCGTCCTGGCGGCTGTGGCGGGGGCGGGCGCTGCGGTGGCTTTTCCGGTGTTTCCGGTGCTGTGCCTGGCGGCGTTACTGACCGGGGGCGCCACTGGTGCGGCCGTGATCTCGCTGCAGCGCCACGTCGGGCGAGCTGCGGCTGGCGTGCTGCAGCTGCGGCAGGTGTTCAGCTGGCTGTCGATTGGCCCGGCGATCTCCAACTTCATCGGCCCCTTCAGCGCCGGACTGCTGATTGACCATGCGGGCCAGGCGCCAGGCAGTTTGGGGGGATACCGCGCTGCTTTTTTCCTGATGGCGGTGCTGCCGATTGCCAGCTGGTTTCTGGTGCGGAAAACGCGCGAGTTGCCGCCGCTGATTGTCGCAAACGAGGGCCGGCCGCCCAAAGCCTGGGACTTGCTGCGCGAGCCGATGTTTCGCCGGCTGATGCTGGTCAACTGGTTCTTGTCGTCGTGCTGGGATGTGCACACCTTCGTGGTGCCGGTGCTCGGCTTTGAAAGAGGCCTCAGTGCCTCGGTCATTGGCTCCATCCTGGGCGCCTTTGCGGTCGCAGCTGCGGCCATCCGCATGGTGATGCCGCTGGTGGCGGCGCACTTGCGGGAGTGGCGGGTACTGGCCGGCTCCATGCTGGCCACCGCCGTCCTGTTTGGCGTTTATCCCCTGATGCGCTCGGCGCTGGGCATGGGCGTGTGTTCCGTGTTGCTGGGTTTTTCGCTGGGCATGGTCCAGCCCATGGTCATGAGCATGCTGCACCAGATCACGCCAGAGGCGCGCCACGGCGAGGCGCTGGGCTTGCGGCTGATGGCGATCAATGCCTCCAGCGTGCTCATGCCCATGCTGTTTGGTTCGGCCGGCGCGCTGGTGGGCATCGCGAGCGTGTTCTGGGCCACGGGCGCAATGGTCGGCGCCGGGTCGCGCCTGGCCTGGCTGCTCAAGACGACGCCTGGCACGCATGCCGACACGCCCGTTCCGGGCCCTGGTCCAAAAGCCTAGAGCTTGTAGAAGTCCTTGATGGCGTCCCAGGCCAGTTGCGGATCGTCGACATATTGAAAGAGTGCCAAGTCCTCGCGCTTGATCGCACCTTCCTCAATCAGCACTTCAAAGTTGAACAGCCGTTTCCAGTACTCGGAACCAAAAAGAATGATGGGCACGGGCTTGGCCTTTTTGGTCTGCACCAGCGTGATGATTTCAAACAGCTCGTCGAGCGTTCCGAACCCGCCCGGAAAAGCCACCAGCGCCTTGGCGCGCATCATGAAGTGCATTTTGCGCAGGGCGAAGTAGTGAAACTTGAAGTTCAGCGACGGCGAGATGTAGGGGTTGGCCGACTGCTCGTGCGGCAGCACGATGTTGAGTCCCACGTTGAGCGCGCCCATTTCCTGGGCCCCGCGGTTGGCCGCCTCCATGATGCCGGGGCCGCCGCCGGTGCAGATGAACAGCTGCTCCGAAGGCGGGCGCGGGTTGCTGTAGGTTGCCACAATGCGCGCAAACAGGCGGGCCTGGTCATAGTAGTGCGCGTTGCGCACATGCCGGCGGGCCAGCACCAGTGCTTCCTCGTCGCCGCTTTCCTCGGCCAGCTTCAGGGCCGCGCTGGCCTGCTCGGGTGCGGGAAAGCGTGCGCTGCCGAACACCACGATGGTGTTTTCAACCCCCAGCGCCTGCTGGTCGATCTCGGGCTTGAGCATTTCAAGCTGAAAGCGGATGCCGCGTGTTTCGCGCCGCAGCAAAAATTCGGGGTCGGCAAACGCCAGCCGGTTGGCATTGGGGCGCAGCGGTGCCGAGTCGTTGGACAGCGATTGCAGTTCCGCCCAGGCGTTGGCCAGGCGGTCTTCGGAGAGGTCTTGATTTTGTTCCATGCGCCATTGTCAACCAGCGAGCGGATTGTTTGCACAGGTTCGCCAGGCCAACAAAAAAGGCCCCGTCAGGAGCCTTTTGAGGTGAGCGACGCGCCCGGGGGGGCGCAGCTTGATCCAGGCGCTTAGACGCGCTTGCGGTACTCGCCGGTGCGGGTGTCGATTTCGACCACATCGCCTTGCGCCACGAAAATCGGCACACCGATTTCAAAACCGGTGGCCAGCTTGGCAGGCTTGAGCACCTTGCCGGAGGTATCGCCTTTGACGGCGGGCTCGGTCCAGGTGATTTCGCGCTGGACGCTGGTGGGCACTTCAACGGAAATGGCTTTTCCGTCGTAGAACACCACTTCAAGGTCCATGCCGTCTTGCAGGTAGTTCAGCGAGTCGCCCATGTTTTCGGCTTCGACTTCGTACTGGTTGAACTCTTCGTCCATGCAGATGTACATCGGGTCGGCAAAATAGGAATAGGTGCATTCCTTTTTGTCCAGAAAGACCTGGTCCAGCTTGTCATCGGCCTTGAACACGACTTCGGTGTTGAAGGTGGCGATCAGGCTCTTGAGCTTCATGCGCACGGTGGCGGAGTTGCGCCCGCCGCGGCTGTATTCGGTCTTGAGCACGACCATCGGGTCCTTGCCATGCATGATGACGTTACCGACGCGGATTTCTTGAGCGATTTTCATAGCAGTTTTACTGAGGTAGTAGGCCGCTTGACCCGAGCCCTGGCTTGCACCTGTGGGCGGGTTTGCGGCGGGTTATGGCGAGTGATGTGCCGATCTTGTGCCAGATTTATTGGCAAATTATGCGGCTGGCTCCCATGAGCTGATCCGCGAAACCCTTGATTTTAACGGTTTTTTGCAGCAAAGTGGAGCAGACGGGTGCAGAGGTCGTCCTGGCCCATCAGGCCGGAGCGAATCGAGCGGGCCCAGTTTCGCCAGTCGGCCAGATCCGCGAGGTCTGCGGCTGGGCTGGCTGCGGCAGGGTCGCCGGCAATTGGCGCGTTCCAGCGGTCGTGAAACGCCCGCAGCGAGGGCGGCGCGTCCAGCCGCTCCAGAAAGGCGTGCAGCTTGGTCAGATGCGCATCGTCGTGCTGGGGGTAAATCTGCCAGACAAAGGCCTGGCCGGCCCAGAGTGCGCGCACCAGGGAGTCCTCGCCGCGCACAAAATTCAGGTCGCAGGCCCACAGCAGGTGGTCGTAGCCCTGCTGCGTGAGCAGTGGGAGGTATGAAATTGATAGCTTCCCATGCACGTGCTGATTGGGCTGGATGCCTATATTTTCATCAAGAATGGATTTGACGGCCTTCTCGGCCCGCCCGGCTGCGACCAGCAGGCGCACGGGTTGGCCGTCCAGCCCATGCGCGGCCAGTTGTGCCAGCAGCCGCGCCAGCGCGGGCGGCTCGTAGCAAAACAGCGACACCCGCTTCTCGCCGCTTGACGGCAGGCCCTGGGCGGCCAGCCAGGCGCTTCGGTCAAACCGGGCTTGCTGGTCGGCCAGGTCGGACTCGCGCAGCAGCCCGCCCGTTGCATCGGTAAAACCGGGGTAGAAAAACCATTTGGTCCAGCCCGCCGCCGGTCCGCCTTGCACCGGCGAGGGCATGGCGTGGCAACGCTCGACATAGGGCTCGGCGGACAGGTATTCGAGGTTGATCCACAGGGGCTTTAGCTCGCCAGCGCTTACAGCACGTGCGCAAGAGGCTATGAATTCAGGCGCGATGTCGCAGCCGAACGCTTCTACCATCACGTCGGGTGGCTGCTGCGCCAGGCCCGCCTCCTGCAGGTCGGGCGGCTCGGCCCAGTGCAGCACGCGTACGCCGGGGCAACCGCCAGGGGCCATCCAGGCCAGCGCGGAGGCGTCATCGGCCCACAGCCGCACCCGGTGGCCGCGCGAGGCCAGGTCGGCGGCCAGCCGCCAGCACACGCCAATGTCCCCGAAGTTGTCGATGACTTTGCAAAAAATGTCCCACTGCAGGCTGCGATTCATGAAAGGATTGTCCACAATACGGCCAACCCGTTCCATGGATGTCATGACACAAGCCCACGAATTCGATCCCCAGCTGCTCAGCGAAGTGGCCGCGCTGCCCGCATTGCCGGGCGTTTACCGTTACTTTGATGCGCAGGGCGGTGTGCTCTACGTTGGCAAGGCGCGCAACCTCAAAAAACGCGTGACCAGCTATTTCCAGAAGAACCATGGCGGCACGCGCATTGGCCACATGGTGACCAAGATCGTCCGCATGGAAACCACGGTGGTGCGCTCCGAAGCCGAAGCGCTGCTGCTGGAAAACAACCTGATCAAGACGCTCAACCCGAAATACAACATCCTGTTTCGGGACGACAAGAGCTATCCCTACCTGAAATTGACTGGCGCGCAGGCTGCAAAAGAGGGCGCATCACCGTCGGGCGCGGCCTTCCCGCGCATTGCCTACTACCGGGGCGCGGTTGAAAAAAAGCACCGTTACTTTGGTCCCTACCCCAGCGCCTGGGCGGTGAAAGACACCATCTTGCTGCTGCAAAAGGTGTTCAAGCTGCGCACCTGCGAAGACACGGTGTTCAACAACCGCACCCGGCCTTGCCTGCTGTACCAGATCAAGCGCTGCTCGGCGCCCTGCGTGGGCCATATTTCGGCCGAGCAGTACGCGCTGGACACGGCCAATGCCGAGCGCTTCCTGCAGGGTCAGACACAGGAAATCCTGACCGATCTGGAGCAAAAAATGCTGGCGCACGCCGACAAGCTGGAGTTTGAGCAGGCCGCCGAGTTGCGCAACCAGATTTCGGCGCTGTCCACGGTGCTGCACCAGCAGTCCATGGAGCTTGGCGGCAAGAACGGCGATGTGGACGTGGACATCCTGGCCGTGAAGGTGCAGGGCGGCAAGGCCTGCGTCAACCTGGCGATGGTGCGCGGCGGCCGCCACCTGGGCGACCGGCCCTATTTCCCGACGCATGTGGAAAACGCCACCGACGCTGCCGCGCTGGACGCGGAATTTGACGCGCCAGCCAGCCCGCTCAAGGAAAAGTCGCTGGAAGCGCTGGTGCTTGAAGCCTTTATTGCGCAGCACTATATCGATGTGCCGGCGCCGCCTACCCTGGTGTGCAGCGAGCCGGTCGACAAGGACCTGATGGCGGCGCTGGCCGAGCAGGTGGGCAGCAAGATCACGGCGGTGCACCAGCCGCGCGAGCAGCGCCGCATCTGGCTCGAAATGGCGCAGAAAAATTCCGGCCTGCAGCTGGCCCGGCTGCTGGCCGAGCAGGGCTCGCAGCAGGCGCGCACCCGCGCCCTGGCCGAAGCGCTGGAGTTGCCGCTGGACAACCTGGACGCGCTGCGCATCGAGTGTTTTGATATCTCGCACACGGCGGGCGAGTCGACCCAGGCGTCGTGCGTGGTGTTCAAGGAACACAAGATGCAAAACAGCGAATACCGCCGCTACAACATCGACGGCATCACGCCCGGCGACGACTACGCGGCGATGCGCCAGGTGCTGACGCGCCGCTACACCAAGCTGGCCGAAGCCGCCCGCAACGGCGACGCCACGCTGCCGGACCTGGTGCTGGTCGATGGTGGCAAGGGCCAGGTGTCGATGGCCAGGCAGGTGTTTGCCGAGCTGGGGCTGGACCTGGGCCTGATTGCCGGCGTTGAAAAAGGCGAGGGCCGCAAGGTCGGCCTGGAAGAGCTGGTGTTTGCCGACGGGCGTGACAAGGTTTACCTGGGCCGGGATTCGGCGGCGCTGATGCTGATTGCGCAAATCCGGGACGAAGCGCACCGCTTTGCCATCACCGGCATGCGTGCCAAGCGGGCGCAGGTGCGGGTGGGCGGCAGCAAGCTCGAAGACATTCCAGGCATTGGCCCCAAGCGGCGCGCCAGCTTGTTGCAGCGCTTTGGCGGCATTCGCGGCATTGCGTCGGCCAGCGCCGAAGACATTGCCACGGTGGACGGCATTTCAAAAGACCTGGCCGAAGAAATCTACCGCGCCCTGCATTGAGGCGGTTTGCCGGCCAGGCCAGACGTTTTTGCGCAACGAAGCGCACCATTTTGGCCTGTGTCGCCCACCCTGCGGTCCAGCGGTCCCTGGCCCATGCCAAAATCGGACCATGTTCCTGACCATTCCCACCTTGATGACCTGGACCCGCATCGTTGCGATTCCGCTGATCGTGGGGGTGTTTTATCTAGACCTTCCGCCTGGCGAGCGCAATCTGATTGCAACCGTGATGTTTGTCGTTTTTGCGGCAACCGACTGGCTGGACGGTTTCCTGGCGCGCAGGCTGAACCAGACCTCCTCGTTTGGTGCCTTCCTGGACCCGGTCGCCGACAAGATTCTGGTGTGCGCGTCCCTGCTGGTGCTGGTGCATCTGCAGCGCGCCGATGTGTTTGTGGCGCTCATCATCATCGGACGCGAGATTGCCATTTCCGCCTTGCGCGAGTGGATGGCGCTGATAGGCGCGACCAAAAGCGTGGCGGTGCACATGCTCGGCAAGATCAAGACCACGGTGCAGATGATCGCGATTCCCTTCCTGCTGTTTGACGGCATCCTGTTCGGCTTCATCAACACCAACGTCTGGGGCACCTGGCTGATCTGGTTGTCCGCCATCCTGACGGTCTGGTCCATGGCCTACTACCTGAAAAAAGCCATTCCCGAAATCCGCGCGCGCGCCAAATGAGTTCGCCCGGCTCGAACAGCGCCTTGATCCGGGCCATGCCTGCCGTGTTTGTGCTGATCTG
>JAUSDK010000216.1 GCA_030650875.1 Polaromonas sp. | reverse complement strand
AAGCGAAGCCGGCGACAACGTCAAGGCCATGGATGCGGGCAGCTGGGCCAAGCAGGGCGGCGGTTTTTACTCGTTCGAGCATGGCCACATGCTGCTCTGGACCAAGTGGGCCAACCCCGAAGACCGCCCGGCCTACGCCATCCGGGGCGAGCTGGTTCAAAAATTCGGCCAAGCCCGCGCCGACTGGATGATCAACCACTCGCGCAACCTGTGCCTGTACCCCAACGTGTACCTGATGGACCAGTTCGGCTCGCAGATCCGGGTGCTGCGCCCGATCTCGGTGGATAAGACCGAAGTCACCATCTACTGCATCGCGCCCAAGGGTGAATCGGCCGAGGCACGCACCCGCCGTGTGCGCCAGTACGAGGACTTCTTCAACGCCACCGGCATGGCCACGCCGGACGACCTGGAAGAGTTTCGCGCCTGCCAGCAAGGCTACGCCGGCATTGCGCTGCCCTGGAACGACATGTGCCGGGGCGCGACCCACTGGGTCGAAGGCGCCGACGCCGCCGCCCGGGAGATCGATTTGCACCCGACGCTCAGCGGTGTGAAAACCGAGGACGAAGGTCTGTACACCGAACAACACCGCTACTGGCTCGAAGCCATGCAGCGCGCCGTTGCCGTTGATTCTGAAAAAGTCTGAGAGCCCGCCATGACCATAACGATTGACCAAGTCCAAGCCTTCCTCTACCGAGAGGCCCGTTTGCTGGACGACAAGCAGTGGGACGAGTGGCTGACCTGCTATGCGCCCGATGCCGAGTTCTGGATGCCCGCCTGGGACGATGACGGCGAGATGACGCAAGACCCGCAGTCTGAAATTTCGCTGATCTACTACGCCAGCCGCGGGGGGCTTGAAGACCGGGTGTTTCGCATCAAGACCGAGCGTTCGGCGGCCAGCATGCCCGAGCCGCGCACCGGCCACCACCTCTCGAACGTCGAGATCGTGTCGCAAGATGGCCGCGAAGTGTGCGTGCGCTTTAACTGGAACACGCTGAGCTACCGCTACAACATGACGGATAGCTACTTCGGCACTTCGCACTACACGCTTGACTGCTCAGGCGTGCAGCCGGTGATCAAGCGCAAGCGAGTTGTGCTGAAAAACGACTACATCCACCACGTCATCGACGTTTATCACATCTAAGGATGCGGAAAGTAATAACTTCCCGTTCGTCATTCCCGCGAAGGCGGGAATCCAGCGACACGGATTGAACGTTCAAACGATTCTGGATACCCGCTTTCGCGGGTATGACGCAGGAAAGTAATCGTTGACCGCCTCCTAAGTAACTGGCCGGGGCCCGTGCCCCCAAAGGAAAACACCATGAGCCACCATATCGCGTTGCAATTTGAAGACGGCGTGACCCGCTTCATAGACGCTTCCCCCACTGAAACCGTCGCCGACGCTGCCTACCGTCAGGGCGAGAACAGTCCTCTCGAATGCCGCGATGGCGCGTGCGGCACTTGCCAGTGCTTTGCCGAGTCTGGCCAGTTCACGATGGGCGATTACATTGACGACGCCTTAAGTGAGGACGAGGCCGAACAAGGCTTCGTGCTGACCTGCCAGATGCGTGCCACCAGCGATTGCGTCGTCCGCGTGCCGACTTCGTCCAGCGTATGCCGCACCCAGCAGGCCAGCTATGAGGCCGCTATTGACGAGGTGCGCCAGCTGTCGCCCAGCACGATTTCCCTGTCGATTCAAAGCCACGCGCTGAGCAAGCTGGCGTTCCTGCCCGGCCAGTACGTCAACCTGCAAGTGCCCGGCAGCACCGAAACCCGCGCGTACTCGTTCAGCTCGCTGATCAAGGACGGCAAGGTGTCCTTCCTGATCCGCAATGTGCCGGGCGGGTTGATGAGTAGCTACCTGACAGGCCAGGCCAGGTCCGGTGCGCGCATGACGCTGACCGGCCCGCTGGGCAGCTTTTACCTGCGCGACATCAAGCGGCCGCTCTTGATGCTGGCCGGCGGCACCGGCCTGGCGCCGTTCACCGCCATGCTGGAAAAAATCGCCGAGCAGGGCAGCGCGCACCCGCTGCACCTGATCTACGGCGTGACCCACGACGCCGATCTGGTGGACATGGACAAGCTCGAAGCCTTTGCCGCCCGCATTCCGAACTTCACGTTTGCCGCCTGCGTGGCCAGCGCCGAAAGCAGCCAGCCGAAAAAAGGCTATGTGACGCAGCACATAGCGCCCACCCACCTGCACGACGGCAACGTGGACATCTACCTGTGCGGCCCGCCGCCCATGGTCGAAGCGGTCAACCACTTCATCCGTGAACAAGGCGTTCAGCCGGCGAGCTTTCACTACGAAAAATTTGCCGCCAGCGCCTGAGATCGCCCGGTTCATCCTTCCATCCGGTCCGTGTATTGCGGGCTCTTTTTAGGTAATCATCATGAATCCACGTTTTCACCACAAGGTCGCGGTGGTCACCGGTGCGGCCCAGGGCATTGGCCGCGGCGTTGCCTTGCGCATGGCCGCTGAAGGCGCCCGCCTGGTGCTGGTTGACCGCGCCGATCTGGTCTATGAACTGCGCGATGAACTGGCCGCCACGTCCGCCGAAGTGCTCGCGCTCACGGCCGACATGGAAAAAAGCGCCGACTGCCAGCGGGTCATGCAATCGGCCATCGAGCGCTTTGGCCGGCTCGACATCCTCATCAACAACGTCGGCGGCACCATCTGGGCCAAGCCCTTTGAGCATTACCAGGTGGACGAGATCGAGGCCGAAGTGCGCCGCTCGCTGTTCCCGACCCTGTGGTGCTGCCATGCGGCGCTGCCTCACATGCTGGCGCAGGCCAGCGGCGCGATTGTCAACGTGTCGTCGATTGCCACGCGCGGCGTTAACCGCGTGCCGTACGGTGCGGCCAAGGGCGGCGTCAACGCCCTGACAGCCTGCCTGGCGATTGAAACGGCCGAGCGTGGCGTGCGCGTCAATGCGGTCGCCACGGGCGGCACCGAAGCGCCGCCGCGCCGCATTCCGCGCAACATCGCAGAGCAGACCGCCCAGGAAAAAGTCTGGTACCAGCAGATCGTTGACCAGACCATTACGTCCAGCCTGATGAAGCGCTACGGCACGATTGACGAGCAGGTCAGCGCCATCTTGTTCCTTGCCTCCGACGAGGCGTCCTACATCACCGGCGTCACCATGCCGGTGGGCGGCGGCGACCTCGGCTGAGGCCATTTTTCTTCACCCAAAACAGGACGCCAAGAATCCTGTCCACCAATATTTATACAAGCGAGACAAAAACCATGCGACAAATTGACGTTCACAAGCTGTCCGACGAAGCCAAATTCAATGGCTTTCACGGCAAGGTGCTGCTCTGGTGCGCCCTGATCATTATTTTTGACGGCTACGACCTGGCGGTGGCGGGCATCGCCTTGCCGTCGATCATGAAGCAAATGGGTGTCACCGCCCAGAACGCCGGCTTCATGGTCAGCTCGGCCCTGTTCGGCATGATGTTCGGCGCCATCTTTCTGGGCACCATCGCAGACAGGATCGGCCGGCGCAAGGCGATTGCGATCTGCATCTTCCTGTTCAGCGTGTTCACCGCCGCCGCCGGTTTTGCCGACAACCCCTACACGTTTAGCGCGATGCGTTTCCTGGCGGGTCTTGGCATAGGCGGCGTGATGCCCAACCTGGTGGCGCAGATGACGGAATACTCGCCCAAGAAGATTCGCGCCACCATGGTCACGCTGATGTTCAGCGGCTATGCCGTGGGCGGCATGCTGGCCGCCTTGCTGGGCAAGGGCCTGATCGAGACCTACGGCTGGGCGTCCGTCTTCCTGGCCGCCGGTGTGCCGGTGCTCCTGATCCCATTCATCCTGAAGTCCATGCCCGAGTCCATGCCTTTCCTGATCAAGGAAAACCGGCTGGGCGAGCTGAAGAAAATCGTCTCCCGGATGTCGCCTGGCT
>JAUSDK010000215.1 GCA_030650875.1 Polaromonas sp. | reverse complement strand
TATGTCTCGCTGTGTGTGGTCTCACTGGCCATTGCCGGATTCTTCTGGTCGCAGGGGGCTACCTTGGTGATGCCTTTTGCGTGGGCTGAGTTACTGGCGGTGGGCGCGGCGTTTTTGGTGTATGCCCGTCATGCAGGCGACGCTGAAAAAATCATTCTGCAGGACGGACAACTGGTGATTGAGCAGGAAATGGCAGGCCGCACGCTGCGGGCAGAATTCAACCGTGCGTGGGTTCGCATTGAGCCCCGAGGAGGAGATGGTTCGCTGATTGAGGTGTCTGGCCAGGGGCGGTTGGTCAGGGTAGGGCGGCATGTGCGGCCTGAATTGCGGCCTGCACTGGCCCGAGAGATTCGTTTGGCGCTGCGATCTTGCTAAAAACTAAACATAATTTTGTTTACTTTCAAGTAACGGCAGGTTGATCTGTCGCAAACTTTATAATGAGCGGTTAATTCGGTCGGTAATTGAAGCAGAAAAAGTGATCACGATGAACTTAAGCAATCCCCTGAGCAAAATGACACGGCTTGGCATGCAGCATGCGGGCGCAATTGTGGTATCCGCGGCCGCTTGGGTCAGCACTGCCGCTTACGCCGTGAATGACCTACCTGGTGGGCCGGCCGTCAACCAGCTCAACCTGCATCCTGCTGTGACCAAGGTCGCCGACGAGCAGATCTGGCTGCACTGGTTCGTGATGGCCATTTGTCTCGTGATCTTCCTGGTGGTGTTCGGGGTGATGTTCTATTCCATCCTGAAGCACCGCAAATCGGTGGGCCACAAGGCCGCCAATTTTCATGAGTCCACGGCCGTTGAAATCGCCTGGACCATCGTGCCTTTCCTGATCGTTATCGGCATGGCGCTACCGGCCACAAAACTCGTGATTGCCATGAAGGACACCACCAGTTCAGACCTCACCATCAAGGTCACTGGTATCCAGTGGAAATGGGGCTATGACTACATCAAGGGCGAGGGCGAGGGGATTGGTTTCGTGTCCACGCTGGACAGCAGCCACCGCGCCCTGTCCGATGCCGGCGGTCCCAAGGCGGGTGCTCCGGTCGATGACTACCTTCTGAAGGTCGACAATCCGCTGGTTGTGCCTGTCAATAAAAAGATCCGCATCATCACGACGGCCAACGACGTGATCCATTCCTTCGCCGTGCCGGCCTTTGGTATTCACCAGGATGCGATTCCCGGCTTTGTGCGTGATACCTGGTTTCGCGCTGAACAAGTGGGTGACTTTTATGGACAGTGCGCCAAGATTTGCGGGAAAGAGCATTCCTATATGCCCGTTCACGTGAAGGTGGTCTCCGCCGAGGATTACACCGCATGGGTCGCTGCCAAGAACAAAGAGGCCGCTGCCAAGGCGGACGATCCGGCCAAAGTCTGGACATTGGTTGATTTGAAGGCGCGTGGCGAAAAAGTCTACGCGGCCAACTGCGTGGCCTGCCACCAAGCCACCGGCAAGGGCGCAGGCCCCATCAAGCCACTCGACGGCTCAGCCATTGTGCTGAACACCGACCACAATGCGCAGATTCAGGTGCTGCTCAACGGTGCAGCTGCCGGTGCCATGCCGTCCTGGAAAGCCTTGAGCGACACTGATTTGGCGGCCGTCATCACTTACAGCAAAAATAACTGGTCCAACCAGACGGGCCAGATTGTTCAGCCTGCTGAAGTGCTGGCTGCGCGAAAATAAGCAAGGGCACGCTGCAAATTGATTGAGTGTCGGCCACGCCGACGTCAGCCGGAATAATAAAGTTACAGGCACAAGCCACCAAAGGAAGCCAAGATGAGTGCAGTTCTAGATCCTCACGATCACGTGCATGATGACCACGACCACCATGCCCCAACGGGCTGGCGCCGGTGGGTTTTTGCCACCAACCACAAAGATATTGGCACGCTCTACCTGCTGTTCAGCTTTTTCATGCTGATGTTTGGCGGTGTGCTGGCGTTGCTGCTGCGCGTCGAGCTGTTTCAGCCCGGCCTGCAGCTGGTCAATCCCGAGCTGTTCAACCAGCTTACCACCATGCATGGTCTGATCATGGTGTTCGGCGCCATCATGCCGGCCTTCGTGGGCTTTGCAAACTGGATGATTCCGCTGCAAATCGGCGCATCCGACATGGCCTTTGCCCGCATGAACAACTTCAGCTTCTGGCTGATGATTCCAGCGGCCCTGTTGCTCGGTACGTCGTTCTTGCTGCCAGGCGGCGCCCCTGCCGGTGGCTGGACCATGTACGCGCCGCTGTCGCTGCAGATGGGCCCGGGTATGGATGCCGGCATTTTTGCCCTGCATATTCTGGGTGCTTCTTCCATCATGGGCTCGATCAACATCATCGTGACCGTGTTGAACATGCGCGCGCCCGGCATGACGCTGATGAAAATGCCGATGTTCTGCTGGACCTGGCTGATCACGGCTTACCTGCTGATTGCTGTGATGCCTGTGCTGGCCGGTGCCATCACCATGACGCTGACCGACCGCCATTTTGGCACCAGCTTCTTCAACCCCGCTGGTGGCGGTGACCCCGTGATGTTCCAGCACATTTTCTGGTTTTTTGGACACCCTGAGGTCTACATCATGATCTTGCCGGCCTTCGGCATCGTCAGCCAGATCATTCCTGCGTTCTCGCGCAAACGGCTTTTCGGTTACGCCTCCATGGTGTATGCCACCGGTTCCATTGCCATCCTGAGCTTTGTCGTGTGGGCGCACCACATGTTCACCTCTGGAATGCCAGTCACCGGCCAGTTGTTCTTCATGTACTCGACCATGCTGATTGCCGTGCCTACCGGCGTGAAGATCTTCAACTGGGTCGCGACCATGTGGCGGGGTTCCATGACGTTTGAAACGCCCATGTTGTTTGCTGTCGGCTTCATTTTCGTGTTCACGCTGGGCGGCTTTTCCGGCGTGATTCTCTCGGTCGCGCCGATTGACATCCAACTCCAGGACACTTACTACGTGGTCGCCCACTTCCACTATGTATTGGTGGCTGGATCGCTGTTTGCCATGTTCGCCGGCTTTTATTACTGGGCCCCCAAGTGGACTGGCGTGATGTACAGCGAAACCCGCGGCAAGGTCCACTTCTGGTGGTCGCTGATTTCCTTCAACATCACTTTCTTCCCGATGCACTTCCTGGGCCTGGCCGGTATGCCGCGCCGCTACGCTGACTACCCCATGCAGTTTGCCGACTTCAATGCAATTGCTTCCGTGGGTGCGTTCTTCTTTGGTTTTGCGCAGGTGTATTTCTTCTTGTTCATTGTCTTGCCTGCAATGCGCGGCAAAGGCGTGAAAGCCAAGGCTAACCCATGGGTCGATGAAGGCGGCAAGGGTGCTGAGGGCCTGGAGTGGGAAGTTCCATCACCAGCACCTTTTCACACCTTTGAAACCCCACCCAAGCTGGATGCAAGCGCAACCCGCGTGATTGGCTAAGCAACCGGGGGCCCCACACCATGACGACCGAGAAAATGAAAAAAAATAACCTGCGTCTGGCGCTGATACTGGCATCGGTTGCGCTGGTCTTTTTCCTCGGTTTCATGGCCAAGATGATTTTCCTGGGCCGCTAACCGGGCGTACAGGATAAATTGTTCAAACCGGCACAACTCTGATGCAAGTCAAGCGTGAAAATTTCAAGATGGTAGGCAAGCTGGGCGTGATCGTGCTTGGCATGTTTGCCTTTGGCTATGCCCTGGTCCCCATCTACAAGGCCATTTGCGAGGTAACCGGGATCAACATCCTGGCCTTGGGGGATCGCCTGATTCCAGGCGCAACCCCGAATCTGCCCGCCAACACGCAAGTTGACCGCACACGCACCATCACGGTGGAGTTTGACGCCAACGCGCGTGGCCCCTGGCAGTTCAAGCCCGCCCAGAACACGCTGCAGGTGCATCCGGGTGAATTGACCACGGTCATGTACGAATTCCAGAACACGCAGAACCGCACCATGTCTGCGCAAGCCATCCCCAGTTACGCGCCCGCGCAAGCTGCAGCGTACTTTAACAAGCTGGAGTGCTTTTGTTTTAACCAGTACACATTGGCGCCGGGCGAAAAAAAGCAGTGGCCCGTTGCGTTTGTCATTGATCCCAAGTTGTCAAGCGATGTGCGTACGATCACCTTGTCCTACACTTTTTTTGAAGTGGGTGGCAAGACGCCAGCAGCACCAGGCACGGCCAAGGCTACTTCGGCTGCCGAGTTACCTGCCAAACAGCTGGGCGCGTAGAAATGGCTACAAACCCGCGCAAGAAAATATCTCTATGGCGAACCATCAAGGCAGTCGCCTGGTCGTTTGTAGGTCTGCGCGCTCGGGGTGACTACGAAGAAGACATCAAAAATCTGAGCCCTATCCACATCATGGTGGTCGGACTGATCGGTATTTTTGTATTTGTAGCCACCCTGGTGTTGCTGGTGAACTGGATGGTGGCGACCTGAAGGGCCAGAGGGCCAAAGTCAAAGCGCCGAAAATGCCAATGCGTGCATAACGGACTGTGTTAATAAATTATTGAAAATCCGAGAGAAAACAGGAGTCGATCGATGTCATCAGCAACCCATGGGACAACCCCCTATTATTTTGTGCCCGGCCCCTCACGGCATCCGGTCATGGCCGCTATCGGCCTGTTTTTCGTCATCATGGGCGCGACCCAGTGGGTCAACGGTGCAGGCTGGGGCGCATGGGCAGTCGCCTTCGGCATGGTGTGGTGGCTATTTACCTTGTTCCAGTGGTTCCGTGATTCCGTGGCTGAAAGTGAAGGCGGGCTTTATGGCCGCAAGATCGACCTGTCGTTCCGCTGGAGCATGAGCTGGTTCATTTTCTCCGAGGTGATGTTCTTTGGTGCGTTTTTCACGGCGCTCTGGTGGGCGCGCTCGCATTCCGTGCCTGCGCTGGGCAGTCTGGAAAACGCGCTGCTCTGGCCTGACTTCAAGGCCGTATGGCCCAGTCTTGCTGTGGGTGTGACCGGATCGCCGGCTGACATCGTTGAGCCCTTCACGACCATGACGCCGTTCTGGTTGCCGACCATCAATACCGCGCTGCTGCTGAGCTCTGGCGTGACCTTGACCATCGCCCATCACGCGCTGATCGAAAACCATCGTGGCCGCACCATTGCATTCATGTGGGCGACCGTGCTGCTGGGTATTGTCTTTTTGTTCGTGCAGGGTTATGAATACATGCACGCCTACTCGGACCTCAACCTCAAGCTCACATCCGGTGTGTATGGCTCCACTTTTTACATGTTGACCGGCTTTCATGGTTTTCACGTGTTTGTCGGCATGCTGATGCTGCTGTTTATTACGCTGCGTTTGCAAAAAGGACATTTCACGCCTGAGAAACATTTCGGCTTTGAAGGCGCTGCCTGGTACTGGCACTTTGTGGACGTGGTGTGGCTGGGTCTTTACATTCTGGTTTACTGGCTCTGATATTGCACAGGCCATTGGCCGGCCCAAGGCTGTAACGCAGACCATCGCCCCGGCGGGGGGATGCAAGCAGCCACAAGCGCGCTACATTTGGCCGCATTCATCAAAAAAAGCCGCATAGTGCGGCTTTTTTTCTTGACTTATCGCTTAGTTTTATTTGCCTGCTGGAATACCGGTGGGTTGTATGTATCCCAGTTTCCAGGCGATCAAAATGCATAGAAACAGCAACACGGAGAGCCCGACACGAAATGCCAAGGCGCGCGCCATGTTGCTGGTTTTGCGTTTGCCGTCGGTGCCATCCCTCATCATGAAAAAGAGTGCCCAAGCCAGGCTGGCCACGATGGCGATAAATGCCAATGAAACGAAATAAGTCATGAACGAGATTATCTTCCCATGACATTGCGTTTGCGCACGCCCAGATTTTGGCTGATCATGCTGGCTGCCCTGGTGGTGGCGGGGTCGACGTTTTCACTGGGCCAGTGGCAGTTGCGAAGGGCGGCCCAAAAGGATGCGCTTCAGTCGGCCATTGGCGCCCAGGACAACCTTCCGCTGCTCGACAACCGTGGATTGACTGCCGAAAAAAATCCAGCCAATGTCCTTCACCGGCAAGTCCTCCTGAAAGGGACTTGGCGCGCAGAGCACACGGTGTATCTGGACAACCGGCCTATGAGCGGGAAAACGGGATTTTTTGTAGTGACGCCGCTGGCGCTGGAGGGCAGTGAGAAGGTTATTTTGGTGCAGCGGGGCTGGGTGCCGCGCGACTTCACGGATCGCACCCGCCTGGCTCCGGTGACAACACCATCGGGGCTAGTCGCCGTTCGGGGGCGTATTGCCCCCCCGCCTTCCAAGCTCTATGCGTTCAAGGGTGTCGAGAGTGGCCGTATCCGGCAAAATCTTGACATTGCTGCTTTCAGTGCGCAAACCGGCCTGCCGCTGCTAGAGGTTTCATTGCTGCAGCTGGACGCTTCGAGCGAAGGCTTGCTGCGCGAGTGGGCTGCGCCCAATCTGGGCGTCGACAAGCACTACGGTTATGCCTTCCAGTGGTTTGGCTTGTGCGGCCTGGTAGTGATTTTGTTTATCTGGTTTCAATTGATACTTCCGTTGCGCACCAAGCGACGTTCCTCTTTGCCTCGCTAACTGTTTTTCAAAAGCCGCGAATGACTGCTGTGACAAAAAACTCTCCACCACCTTCCTCTGCCTCTGGCGGTTCAGCCCTTCCGGCAGCACAAGATCATCCGCTGGGCCTGACGGTGCACGCCATGCCCATGCTTGACCAGCCGACGCCCACAGCACCCAGCACAGCAGCGGGCCGCTGGAAAATGCTGGCCGTGCTGCTGGTTTGCGCCAGCCCGGTGATCGCTTCTTATTTCACCTACTACGTGATCCGGCCGGAGGGGCGCCACAACTTTGGCGAGCTGATCAACCCGCAGCGCCCGCTGCCTGCCCTGGCCACCCAGAAGCTGGATGGTTCAGCCGGTCAAATGACCGCGCTCAAGGGCCAGTGGCTGCTGATCAGCGTGGCCGGCGGTGCCTGTGATGCGGGCTGCGAGCGCAACCTGTACCTTCAGCGCCAGTTGCGAGAGTCGCTGGGCCGGGAAAAGGAACGTTTGGACCGCGTCTGGCTGGTCGATGATGAGGCGGCTGTCAAGGACGCCTTGCTGCCTGCGCTCGCGGCCTCGGAAGTGCTGCGCGTGGCACCTGCCGGGCTTGCGCAATGGCTCGTGCCTGCAGCGGGCCAGCGTTTGCAAGACCACCTCTACCTGGTGGACCCGCTGGGCAACCTGATGATGCGTTTTCCGGCCAATATGGATGCACCCGCCGCGGCTAAAGCCAAGCGCGACCTGGAGCGCCTGCTGCGCGCCTCCAACAGCTGGGACACCGAAGGACGCTAGTGGCCATTGGCCTGCCTTGTTGATTTTTACACTATGTCTACACCTGCTCTTTATGACCTGAGTCCGGCCCTGCGCCTGATGTTCATGGGCCTTGCCGTGGCACTTGGACCGCTTGCGTGGGTCTGGCTGCGCAACAAGAACGCGCCGCTGGCGCAGCGCCTGCGTGTGCTGACGCTGGTGACCTTGTTCCTGACTTTTGACCTGGTGATCTTTGGCGCCTTTACCCGCCTGACCGACTCTGGCCTGGGGTGCCCCGACTGGCCAGGCTGCTACGGCAGCGCCAGCCCGGTAGGCGCACAGTTGCATATTGACGCCGCGCAAAGCGCCATGCCCACAGGCCCTGTCACGCACTCCAAAGCCTGGATAGAAATGATCCATCGCTATCTGGCCACGGGGGTTGGCGTGCTCATACTCGTTTTGACCTTGAGCACCTGGATCGCATTTCGCGATGAACGGCGCACTGCACAAAGCGAAAAGCGTGGCGCTCAGATCACGCCCTGGTGGCCCACTGCGACGCTGCTTTGGGTTTGCCTGCAGGGCGCATTCGGTGCCCTGACGGTCACCATGAAGCTGTTTCCTGCGATTGTCACCCTGCACTTGCTCGGAGGATTGATTTTGCTGGCCCTGCTGCGGGCACAGTCCGTTCGCTATGGGCAACTGGAAGAAAATTCTGCGGCCACCCGGATCACCTTGAGCGCGGGAACCCGCATCTTCGTGATGACGGCGTTTGCATTGCTGTGGCTGCAGATCGCGCTGGGTGGCTGGGTCAGTACCAACTATGCCGTGCTTGCGTGTACAGACTTTCCGGCTTGCCAGAATTCGTTCTGGCCGGACATGGACTTCAGGCAGGGCTTTACCCTCTGGCGCGAACTGGGCGCAAGCCACGATGGCGCCAACATCAGTTTCCAGGCACTCACGGCGATTCATTATGTGCACCGCCTGGCTGCCTACCTGGTCTTTGCCGTCCTTTTGGCACTGGCCATTCATCTGCACCGTGCGCCGGCGCTTCGTCGGCAGGGCCGCTGGCTGGCGGGTCTCACCTTGCTGCAGGCCGCGACCGGCCTGAGCAATGTGGTGCTGGGCTGGCCGTTGGTGGCCGCCGTGGCGCACACGGGCGGCGCCGCCGCGCTGGTGGTGGTGCTCACAGGTGTGATTTTTTCAGGAAGCAGTAGCCTTGAGACGGCGCCCGCATCAAAATTGAAGGCTTAGCGATTTTCCATGAACCCCAGCAACCCGCCCGCTGCTTCAGCATCCACGACCCGCGTTCCGTCCAGGTTCAGCCAGTTTCACGCCCTGACCAAGCCGCGCGTGATCCAGCTGATTGTTTTTTGTGCGCTGATCGGCATGGTGCTGGCCGTGCCCGGCATCCCGACCTGGACCGAGGTGCGGCTGGCACTGATCGCGTGCGCAGGCATCTGGCTGGTAGCGGGCGCTGCCGCAGCGTTCAATTGTCTGGTGGAGCAGCAAATCGACGCCAAGATGCGGCGCACCGCCTGGCGGCCCACGGCCAAGGGTGAGCTCAGCAATCCGCTGACCCTGGCGTTCTCGGCGGGCCTTTGCGCGCTGGGCTCAGCCATTTTGTATGTGTGGGTCAATCCGCTCACCATGTGGCTGACCTTCGCCACCTTTGTGGGTTACGCGGTGGTCTACACCGTGATTCTCAAGCCGCTCACGCCCCAGAATATCGTGATTGGCGGTGCCTCTGGCGCCATGCCGCCTGTGCTGGGCTGGGCCGCGATGACGGGCTCGGTCAGCCCCGAAGCCCTGATCTTGTTTCTCATTATTTTCCTCTGGACACCGCCGCACTTCTGGGCGCTCGCGCTGTACCGCGTAGAGGACTATCGCAAGGCCGGTCTGCCCATGCTGCCGGTCACGCACGGCAATGAATTCACCCGCTTGCAGGTATTTTTGTACACCCTGGTGCTGTTCGCGGCTTGTCTGATGCCTTTTGTCTTCAAGATGAGTGGCTGGCTTTATCTGGTGGCCGCCGTGGTGCTCAGCGTCGGGTTTTGCTGGTACGGCTGGCGCCTGTGGCGTAACTACTCCGATGAACTGGCCCGCAAGACCTTCCGTTTTTCCCTGATCCATCTTTCAGTTTTGTTTGCAGCCCTGCTGCTGGACCACTACCTCGTATGAAAAGCTCCCTGATGCCCCCCACCCGCCGACGCCTTGTCAACTCACTGATGGGCATTGTGGCGCTGGCAGCAACCGCTGGTCTTCTCACCGCCTGCTCTGCGGAGAAGCCGCAGTTCAAGAGCATCGACCTGACGGGCGCCGACTACGCCCAGGGCTTTTCCCTCGCCGATCAAGACGGTCGGGTGCGCACGCTCAAGGACTTTGCTGGCAAGATCGTGGTGGTTTTCTTCGGCTTCACCCAGTGCCCGGATGTCTGCCCCACCTCTTTGACCGAGCTGGCGCAGGTCAAAAAGCTTCTGGGACCCGACGGCGACAAGCTGCAGGCGATCTTCGTCACGGTGGATCCCGAGCGGGACACACCAGAACTGCTCAAAGCGTATATGAGCAACTTTGATCCCTCTTTTTTGGCGCTCAGGCCCACGCTGGAGCAGCTGCCCCAAGTCGCCAAGGACTTCAAGATTTATTACAAGAAGGTGGATGGGAAAACCCCCACCAGCTACACCATGGACCATTCGGCAGGGAGCTACATTTTTGACGCAAAGGGCCGCATTCGGCTTTACAACCGTTACGGCAGCGGCGCTGAAGCCCTTGCGTCCGACCTTCGCCTGCTGCTGAAGAATTCCTGATCGTTGCCGCCAGCCGGTTGCAGGCAGGCGTCAGGCTGTAAAAAAGAAAAAGCCTGCACCTTGGATGATGCAGGCTTTTTGGTGCCACTTATGGACAAACAACAATAGAGGCTTTACAGCCCTCGACGTGCGTTCGTCTCAACCTTGACTGTCAAGCGTAGCTTGCCAGTGTCTTTTTCATCTTTTTCATGGCGGCAACTTCAATCTGGCGAATGCGCTCGGCGCTGACCTTGTATTCGGCGGCCAGGTCGTGCAGCGTCATGCCGCCTGAACCGTCATCATTGACGTTCAGCCAGCGCTCTTCCACGATACGCCGCGAACGGGCGTCCAGTTCTTCCAGCGCGGTGCTGATACCGCCGCTGGCCAGGTTGTCACGCTGGCGCGACTCTATCAGCGCCGTAGGTTCCTGTGAGGCGTCTGCCAGGTAGGCAATCGGGCCAAACGCATCTTCGCCATCATCACTTGGGCTTGGATCGAGCAGCACGTCGCCACCCGACATGCGCTGCTCCATCTCGACGACTTCCTCGCGCTTGACGTTCAGTGTTTTTGCCATCGACTCGATCTGGCCCTCGGTCAGCGTGTCGCGGTGCGTAGCGACGTCTGCGTCATCCTTGAAACCCTGTTTCATGGAGCGCAGATTGAAAAACAGCTTGCGCTGGGACTTGGTCGTCGCGACCTTGACCATGCGCCAGTTTTTCAGGATGTACTCATGGATCTCTGCCTTGATCCAGTGCATGGCATAACTCACCAGGCGCACGTTCTGGTCGGGATCAAACCGTTTGACGGCTTTCATCAGACCAATGTTGCCTTCCTGGATCAGGTCACCATGCGGCAGTCCATAGCCCAGGTATTTCCGGGAAATGGACACCACCAGACGCAAGTGGGAAAGGATCAGCTTGCCGGCAGAATCAAGATCGTTGTTTTCTTTCAGTTTTTTCGAAAACTCCTGCTCCTGCTCCAGCGTGAGCATCGGCAGACGATTGACGGCTGAAATGTAGGCGTCCAGATCGCCCAAGGGCGGAACCATGGACCAGGGATTGGCCGGAGCAACCGCATGGCTGGCCAAGGCAGGTCCAGCCATGACAGCGTTCAGGGCCTGACCAGAAAGCGCGTGTGACATATCAGAACTCCTTTTCTCTAATTTTAAATATTAGCACTCTGTTGGAGTGAGTGCTAATCAATAGGTTCAATTGCTTTGATAGGGGCAGGCTAATCAATACCCACCTTGTAATTTGACAGGTTAGAGCCTGATCTTGCACTTTAGTTCTACAGGCGCCTGTAGGAAAAGCAGCAGAGGGCGCGGCGGCCAATACCCCTTGTGTGCAGGTGCGGTGACGCCTGCTGCGCCCGCGCTGATACATCTACACCGGGATTGATCCTCGTCAACCGCAAATCTGCCTTTGCCCTGACCATGGCAACAAGGCGTCGAGGCCGAATCCAATTGCCATTACGGGCTCTGCACTGACGCAAAACACCGCCAGGGAAAGAAAGACCAGCCATGTTCACTGCGCTGCAGCTGATTAGCCGGCCGACGCCATGACAGCCCCGCAAGTGCGCGATGCGGCCGCAGGGTGCTGACGTGACGCTGGCCAATCGGACTGAGCGCAGAGGCCGTGCTGCCCGACTGGCGCCAGCAGTTGCTTGCCCGCCAGGAACACCGTCATGAGTGTGCGCAACCTTGAACACCTGTTTTCTCCCAAGTCGGTGGCCGTCATCGGCGCTTCTGACCGCCCGCAAAGCATCGGCGCGACCGTGATGCGCAACCTGCGCGAAGGCGGCTTTGGCGGACCTGTCTGGCCGGTCAATCCCAAGCACCTGAAAGTGGCCGACCGGCCAGCCTTTCGTGACGTGGCCAGCCTGCCGCAGCCGCCGGACCTGGCCGTGATCTGCACACCGGCATCCACGGTTCCCGGGATCATGGCCGAACTTGGCCGCTGCGGCACGCGTGCCGCCATTGTCATCAGCGCCGGACTTTCGGCTGTCCCTGCGCCCGGCGAGCCCAGCCTGCGGCAAGCCATGCTGGACGCCGCCAAGCCGCACCTGCTGCGCATTCTGGGGCCGAACTGCGTCGGCCTGCTGGTGCCGGGAATAGGGCTCAACGCCAGCTTCGCCCACACCTCGGCGCTCCCGGGCACGCTGGCATTTGTCTCCCAGTCCGGCGCCCTGACGACGGCGCTGCTCGATTGGGCCAAGTCGCACCAGATCGGGTTTTCGCACTTTATTTCGCTCGGTGACAGCGCCGACGTGGATTTCGGCGACGTGCTCGACCACCTCGCCAGCGACCCGGGCACCCGCGCCATCCTGATGTACGTGGAGTCGGTCCAGTCAGCGCGTAAATTCATGTCGGCGGCGCGCGCTGCGGCGCGCAACAAGCCGGTGCTGCTGGTCAAGGCCGGGCGCGTACCCGAGGGCGCCAGGGCGGCGGCATCGCACACCGGCGCGCTCGCGGGGTCCGATGCCGTGTTCGATGCCGCGGTGCGGCGTGCCGGCATGCTGCGCGTGGCGACGCTGACCGATTTGTTTGCGGCGGCAGAAACGCTGGCGCGTGCGCGGCCCTTCAGGGGCGAGCGGCTGGCCATCATGACCAACGGCGGAGGTGCCGCCGTGCTGGCCGCCGACGCGCTTTCGTTGGGTGGCGGCACGCTGGTCGGATTGTCCGGCGAATCGATGCGCGAACTCCAGTCATTCCTGCCGCCCACCTGGTCCCAGGGCAACCCGGTGGACATCATCGGCGACGCACCCATTGAGCGCTATGTCCGCACCTTGCAGATACTGCTCGCCGACCCGAATACCGACGCGGTCCTGTTCATGCATGCGCCGACGGCCATCGTGCCCAGTTCGCAGATTGCCAGTGCCTGCGTGCCGCTGATGCAGCAGGCCACCCGGCCCGTGCTCGGCTGCTGGCTGGGCGGCGAATCGGTCCAGCAGGCGCGCAGCCTCTTTGCCCAGGCCGGCATTCCTTCGTATGAGTCGCCGGAGCAGGCCATAGGCGGGTTTCTTCAACTCGCCGACTTCCACCGCAACCAGGCTCTGCTGATGCAGACGCCACCTTCGCTGCCGCAGGGCTTCGCCCCCGACCTTGCTGCGGCGCGGCGGTTGATTGACGGGGTGCTGGCCAGTGGCCGCACGCTGCTGAGCGAGCCCGAGGCCAAAGCCTTGCTGGCGGCCTATGCCATTCCGGTGGTTGAGACCCGCGTCGTCGCTGATGCCGCGCAAGCCGGGCGCGCGGCCACGGAGATAGGCTTTCCCGTCGTGCTCAAAATCCTCTCGCCCGATATTTCGCACAAGTCCGACGTGGGCGGCGTGGCGCTGAAACTGGAGAGCCTGCAGGACGTGGCGCAGGCCGCCCAGGGCATGCTGCAGCGCGTCGCTGAACTGCGCCCCGACGCCGCGCTGGCAGGGTTTACGGTCCAGGCGATGGTGCGGCGGCCGCATGCACATGAGTTGATCGTCGGCGCCGCGACCGACCCGATCTTCGGGCCGGTGATCCTGTTCGGCCAGGGCGGCGTGGCGGTCGAGGTGATTGGCGACCGCGCCGTGGCCTTGCCGCCGCTGAACCTGGCGCTGGCACGCGATCTGGTGGCGCACACCCGCGTATCCCGGCTGCTTGCCGGCTACCGCGACCGTGCGGCCATCGATCACGGGGCGCTGGAGCTGACCCTGCTGAAAGTGTCGCAACTGATTTGCGACTGCCCGGAGGTGGTCGAGCTCGACATCAACCCGCTGCTGGCAGACGACCAGGGCGTGATGGCGCTGGATGCCCGCGTGAAGGTGGCGCATGCGCGCAGCGCCGGTGCGCAGCGGCTGGCCATACGGCCGTATCCCGCGGAACTCGAAGAGCAGGTCGAGTTCGGCGGGCGCAGCGTGCTGCTGCGGCCGATCCGGCCCGAGGACGAGCCTTGCCTGCGGGCGTTTTTCATGGCGGCCGAACCCGATGACCTGCGCATGCGCTTTTTCATGGCCAGACGCGAGTTTGCGCATTCTGAACTCGCCCGCTTCAGCCAGATTGACTATGAGCGTGACATGACGTTCATCGCGGTGGCGCCAGACGCGGTGGGCGCCGCCCGCATGCTGGGCGAAGTGCGGGCAAGCACCGACCCCGACAACTTGCGCGCCGAGTTCGCAATCATCGTGCGCTCCGACCTGAAGGGCATGGGGCTGGGACGGGCGCTACTGGCCAAGCTGATTCGCTACCTGAAAGGCCGGGGCACCGCCCAGCTCGTGGGGGAGTGCCTGCGCCAGAACGATGCCATGGCGGCAGTGGCGCGCAGCCTCGGGTTTGGTGTCACGCTGGCGGGCAGCGGCGAGGCCATGTCGCTGTCAATGGATTTGGAGCCGGGGGCGGCGCTTCCCAGCAGGCGCACGCCATGAAAAGCCCTATGGAAAAGCGCGCGCAGTTCAACGTCTGGTACGTTCTTCTGGCGCTGATCGTTCTCCAGTTTTTGTACGGGCTGTACCTGCAGTGGCGGGCGGTTGAACCCATTCCGTACAGCCAGTTTCAGACTTTGCTCAAAGACGGCCAGGTCACGGACATTTCGATCACCGATCGCTACATCACCGGCACGCTCAAGCAAGGGCTGCCGGATGGCAAGAAGACCTTCATCACGACACGCGTGGCGCCTGAGCTTGCCCGGGACCTTGCCCAGTACGACGTCAAGTTCAATGGCGTGATCGAGAGCACCTGGATGCGCGACATCCTGTCCTGGGTGCTGCCGACATTGGTGTTCGTGGGCATCTGGCTGTTTGCGATGCGCAAATTTGGTGAAAAACAGGGCCTGGGCGGCGGTTTCCTGTCGATTGGCAAGAGCCGGGCCAAGGTTTACGTCGAGACCGACACCAAGGTTAGCTTTGACGACGTGGCCGGTGTTGACGAAGCCAAGGCCGAGTTGCAGGAAGTCATCGGTTTTCTGAAGGACCCCCAGGGTTATGGCCGTCTGGGCGGGCGCATGCCGCGCGGCATCTTGCTGGTGGGCCCGCCCGGCACCGGCAAGACCATGCTGGCGCGCGCGGTGGCGGGTGAGGCGGGCGTGCCGTTTTTCTCCATTTCGGGCTCGCAGTTCGTCGAGATGTTCGTCGGCGTCGGCGCGGCCCGGGTCCGCGACCTGTTCGAGCAGGCACGCCAGCAGGCGCCCGCCATCATTTTTATTGATGAACTCGACTCGCTCGGCCGGGCGCGCGGTGCACCGGGCATTGGCGGCAACGACGAAAAGGAGCAGACGCTGAACCAGCTGCTGGCTGAAATGGATGGCTTTGACCCCAGCTCGGGCCTGGTGCTGCTGGCCGCCACCAACCGGCCCGAGGTGCTGGACGCCGCCTTGCTGCGCGCTGGGCGCTTTGATCGGCAGGTTCTGGTGGACCGGCCCGACCGCATCGGGCGAATCGCCATCCTCAAGGTCCACACGCGCAAGATCAAGCTCGCGCCGGGCGTGGCGCTGGAACAGGTGGCCGAACTGACCCCGGGCTTTTCAGGCGCCGACCTGGCCAACCTGTGCAACGAAGCGGCGCTGGCCGCGACCCGCCGGCGCGCCGAGGCGGTGACGCTGGATGACTTCACGGTGGCGGTCGAGCGCATTGTGGCGGGCTTGGAAAAGAGGAACCGCCTGCTCAACCCGCATGAGCGGCGCGTGGTGGCCCACCATGAAATGGGCCACGCGCTGGTGGCGCTGTCCCTGCCCGGGGTGGACGTGGTACACAAGGTCTCGATCATTCCGCGCGGCGTGGGCGCGCTCGGCTACACGATCCAGCGTCCCACCGAGGACCGCTTCCTGATGACGCGCCAGGAACTGGAAAACAAGATGCAGGTGCTGCTGGGCGGTCGTGCCGCGGAGCAAATCGTGTTTGGTGAAGTGTCCACCGGCGCGGCAGATGACCTGCAAAAAGTGACTTCCATTGCGCGCGCCATCGTCATGCGCTACGGCATGGACGAAAAGCTGGGCCATGTGGTGTACGAGGAAGAGCGCCCGTCTTTTCTGGGCGAAACCGGCCTGACCCTGAAGGAGCGCAACTTCAGCGAGGAAACCGCGCGCCAGATTGATGCGGCAGTGCGCAGTATCGTGAGCGATGCCTTTGAACGAACGGTGGCGCTGCTGACCGAGCGGCGCCAGGTGCTGGACGCGGCTGCTGCCGAACTGCTTCAGAAAGAAACGCTGACTGCGCCGGATTTGCAGCGCTTGCGTGAGACCCTGAAGGGCTATGCGGTGCCCGGCGCGTGAGCCGTCCCGGTCGCTGAACTCAAGGCAGGCGCCGCTCTTCCCGGATTTCCCGTACCTCGACGTCCACGACATCGCCGTCGCCGGGTTTGGACGCGGATTTGCCGTCCTGGGTGCCACGGCCCGGCCACCCCTTTTGGGATGAAAACTGCTGGAAGCGGCCAAACACCATGGAGGCCGCCGGTCTGCGGCCGGTGATCAGTGACTTGAACAGGAGCACCACGAACACAACCAAGCCCGCCACCAGCAGGCTGACCGCAAACAAAGCGGCGAACAGGCCCAGAACGATTTTCAGCGTAAGACCAAGAACTTGACTGACAAAGCTGGGCACGTAGGCAATCCTTTAAAACTGTCAAATGGAGGCAAGGAGGCCGGTTTTCAAGGCTAGCGCGGCATTCAGGCCAGCAGCGCCTGGGCAAACTCGCGCGCGTTGAAGGTTTCCAGGTCTTCCAGCTTTTCGCCGACTCCAATAAAGTAGACCGGCACCGGGCGCAGTTCAGGCGAGGCCAGCGCCCGCTCGCGCGCCCACAGGGCAATGGCCGCCAAGACGCCGCCCTTGGCCGTGCCGTCGAGCTTGGTCACGATCAGGCCCGTCAGTTGCAGCGTGTCGTCAAAGGCCTTGACCTGGGCCAGCGCGTTCTGGCCGGTATTGCCGTCAATCACCAGCAAAATCTCGTGCGGCGCGGTGGCGTCTGCCTTTTGCACCACGCGCTTGATCTTGCGCAGCTCTTCCATCAGGTGCAGCTGCGTGGGCAGGCGGCCGGCGGTGTCGACCAGCACCACGTCCTTGCCGCGCGCCTTGCCTGCGGTCACGGCATCAAAGCTCACGGCTGCGGGGTCGCCGCCAGCCTGGCTGACAATCTCGACCGTGTTGCGGTCGGCCCAGACACTGAGCTGCTCGCGCGCGGCGGCGCGAAAGGTGTCGGCCGCCGCCAGCAGCACCGAAGCGCCTTCGTTGGCGAGGTGGCGCGTGAGCTTGCCAATCGAGGTGGTTTTGCCCGCGCCGTTGACGCCCGTGACCATGATCACCGTGGGCTGGTAATGCCCAATCACCAGGGGTTGTTCAAGCGGCTTGAGCAGCTGGGCAATGGCTTCTACCAGCGCATTCTTGACCGCTACCGGGTGCGTCATGCCGCCGGCCTGAACGCGGCGCTTGACATCGGCCAGCAGGTGCTCGGTGGCCTTCACGCCGGTATCGGCCATCAGCAGGGCGGTTTCCAGGTCCTCGTACAGGGCATCGTCAATGCGGCTGCCCGTGAACACGGTGGAAATGCTGCTGCCGGTATTGCGCAGGCCCGCCTGCAGCTTGCCCAGCCAGCGCTGGCGGTCTGCAGGCGCGGCCGCTGCCAGCGCGTCAGGGATGGAAATGGGCGTGACCAGCGCGCTGCCGATCAACCCGCCGCCCGTGCTGCGTGCTGGGCCGGGTGGTGCGGCAGTGCCATGCGCCAGCGCGGCAGGGGTTGCAGGCGGTGCAGAGGGCACCGGTGGCGGGGCAGAGCCCGATTTTTTCTTGAAAAAACTGAACATTAATTATGCTTGTAGAGTCCACTATTCTATGAAACACGCCAGACCCGCCCATTTGAAGCCTTCAGTAGCCTTTTCCAAGGGCCTGTCCGCCCTGTTTTCAGCCTCGCTTTTCCCTGTGGCGCTGCTCGCCACCCTCAGCACTGCGGCGCTTGCACAGCCTGCCGCGCCGGTCGACCAGTTCACGCTGGCCAACGGCCTGACGGTCATTGTCAAGCCCGACCACCGTGCGCCCACCGTGGCCCACATGCTGTGGGTGCGGGTCGGCTCCATGGACGAGGTCGATGGCACCTCGGGCGTGGCGCATGTGCTGGAGCACATGATGTTCAAGGGCACGCCGACGGTGAAGCCGGGCGATTTTTCCAGGCAGGTGGCGGCGCTGGGCGGGCGCGAAAACGCCTTTACCAGCCGCGACAACACCGGCTACTACCAGCAAATTCCGGCCGGCCAGCTGGAAACCGTGATGCGCCTGGAGGCCGACCGCTTTGCCAACAACCAGTGGCCCGACGAGGAATTCAAGCGCGAGATCGAGGTGGTCAAGGAAGAGCGCCGCCTGCGCACCGAAGACGCGCCGCGCGCCATGCTGTCCGAGCAGTCCACGGCGCTGACCTTTCTGGCCGCGCCCTACCGGCGCCCCATCGTGGGCTGGATGAGCGACCTGGACGCCATGACGCCCGGCGATGTGCGCGACTTTCACCAGCGCTGGTATGTGCCCGCCAATGCGGCACTGGTGGTGGCGGGGGATGTGGACGTGGCGCAGGTGCGGGCGCTGGCTGAAAAATACTATGGCCTCATTGCTGCGCGTCCGGTGCCGGTGCGCAAGCCGCGCAGCGAGCCCGCGCAGGCCGGCATGCGGCGCCTGGACCTCAAGGCCCCGGCCAGCCAGGCCTATGTGACGCTGGCCTTCAAGGTGCCCAAGCTCGAAGCCGCCGACCTGGCGAACGCTGGCAGCGCCGCATCAGCCAAGGGGTCAGCGAGCCGCGACGCCTTGACCCTCACGGTGCTGGCTGCGGTGCTTGACGGCTACAGCGGCGCACGGCTGGAGCGCGCGCTGGTCCAGGGGAAGGGCCAGCAAGGCCGCATCGCCGACAGCGCCGGCGCCTCCAACGGCATGCTGGGCCGTGGGCCGCAGCTGTTCAGGCTCAGCGGCGTGCCCGCCGAAGGAAAAACCACCCAGCAGGTGGCCCAGGCGCTGCGCCAGCAGGTGGCGCTGGTGGCCAAGGACGGCGTCAGCGAGGCAGAGCTCAAGCGCGTCAAAACCCAGTGGGTGGCCAGCGAAACCTACAAGCTCGACTCGGTGTTCAGCCAGGCGCAGGAGCTGGGCTCCAACTGGGTGCAGGGCCTGCCGCTGGACGCCAGTGCGCGCCTGATTGCCCAGCTGCGCACCGTCACCGCTGCCGAAGTGCAGGCGGTAGCCGCCAACTATTTTGGTGATGACCAGCTGACCACCGCCACCTTGCTGCCGCAGGCGATGGGCCCGCAGCGCAAGCCGCGTGCGCCCGCTGTTGCGCCCCGGCACTGAGCCCGGCCCCGAACCGAACGATTTGAGTCTTCATGATTATTGCTACTAAAAAAATAGCTACCCGTATAACAAAGGTGTTGGCTACAGGTCTTTTTTGTCAAATTTCAGCGTGGGCAGCGATTCCGATTCAGCACTGGACCCAGCCCAGCGGCGCCCAGGTCTACCTGGTCGAGAGTCCGGCGGTTGCCATGCTGGATGTGCAGATTGACTTTGACGCCGGCAGCCGGCGTGACCCGCCCGCGCAAACCGGTCTGGCCAGCATCATGGCGGACCTGCTGGACAAAGGCGTGCAGGCCAGAAATGGCGCGCCAGCGCTGGATGAAAATGCGCTCGGCGAAGCCTGGGCCGACCTGGGCGCCCAGTTTGGTGCCGGCGCCAGCGCCGACCAGCTGAATTTTTCATTGCGCTCGCTGACCGAGCCTGACTTGCTGGACCAGGCAGTGGCGCTTGCCGCACGCAGCATCGCCGAGCCGTCCTTTCCAGAATCCGTCTGGCAGCGCGAACGCCAGCGACTGCAGGCCGCGCTCAAGGAGTCCTACACCCGTCCCGCCAGCGTGATTGGCCGGGCCTATGGGCAGGCCGTGTACGGCACGCACCCTTACGGCCAGGAGGTGAGCGAGGCGACGCTGGCGCGCATCAGCACCGCCGACCTGCGGGCCGCGCATGCCGCGGGCGTCGTGGCCTGCCGCGCGCGCATCAGCATGGTGGGCGCCGTGACGCGGGCGCAGGCCGATGCGCTGGCCGCGCGCTTGCTGTCACGCCTGCCGCAAGTGGCCTGCGCCAGTTTGCCGCCGCTGCCGCAGGTGGCTGAAGTCGCGCCGCTCGCGCAAGCCGAAGAAAAGCGCATCCCGTTCGATTCCGCCCAGGCGCATGTGCTGATGGGCCAGCCCGGCTTCAAGCGCGCCGACCCCGACTATTTCGCCTTGACCGTCGGCAATTACATCCTGGGCGGCGGCGGCTTTGTGTCGCGGCTGACCCAGGAAGTGCGCGAGAAGCGCGGTTTTACCTACGGCGTGTCCAGCCATTTCTCGCCGGGCCTGCATGCCGGCAGCTTCACGGTCGGGCTGCAAACCCGACCCGACCAGGCCGCGCAGGCGGTGGCGCTGGTGCGCCAGGTGGTGGGCGACTTTGTGGCCAACGGGCCGACCGAGGCTGAACTGAAGGCCGCCAAGGACAACCTTGTGGGCGGCTTTGCCTTGCGCATTGACAGTAATGGCAAGCTGCTGGGCAACATTGCGGGCATAGCGTGGAATAATTTGCCGCTCGACTACCTCGACACCTGGACCCAGCAGGTCAACAACGTGACGGCTGCCGACATCAAGGCCGCTTTTGCGCGCAAACTACAACCCGAAAAAATGGTCACCGTGATTCTTGGATCCTCACAATGAAATACACCCCCCTCAAACCCCAGGCCGAGCCTGCCGTCAAGCCCC
Source organism: Polaromonas sp. (assembly GCA_030650875.1). Classification (GTDB taxonomy): domain Bacteria; phylum Pseudomonadota; class Gammaproteobacteria; order Burkholderiales; family Burkholderiaceae_C; genus Polaromonas. Next base: position 14,825 of record JAUSDK010000215.1, on the reverse strand, counting down.
TGATGAAACCCACCGTGAAGCCCAAGGGCACGGCACATCTCAAGCCGCCTGGTGAAATCCGCATCATTGGCGGACAGTACCGGCGCACCAAGCTGTCCGTGCCCAACCGGCCCGGCTTGCGGCCCACGCCTGACCGCGTGCGGGAAACCCTGTTCAACTGGCTGGGCCAGGACCTGAGCGGCTGGCGCTGCGCCGATGTGTTTGCCGGCACCGGCGTGCTGGGCTTTGAAGCGGCTTCGCGCGGCGCCGCCGAGGTGTTGCTGTGCGAGCAAGACCCTGCGCTGGTGCTGCAGCTCAAGTCCGTGCAGGCGCGGCTGAAAGCAGACAGCGTGAGGGTTGAGCGCGGTGACGGCTTGAGTCTTTTGCGGCGCCTGCCAGCGGCCAGCATGCAGCTGGTGTTTCTCGACCCGCCGTTTGACTCCATCCAGTTTGAAGCCGCGCTGAAAGCCGCTGCGCAGGCGATTGCGCCCAAGGGGCTGGTCTATCTGGAAGCGCCCCGGGCCTGGCTTGATGAGGAGTTGGCGCCGCTGGGGCTGCAAGTGCACCGCAGCGGCAAGGCTGGCGCGGTGCATTTTCATTTGCTGACCAAAGTCGACGCACCCCAGGATGTACCGCAGGACGGGCTGACGGCCTGATCGTGCGGGGGCCGCGATTTGCGGCCTTGCCGGGCTCGTGGGTTCATGGCCTGCGCCGAGGCGGCAAACGGGCATCCCGGCGCATAATTCCGCCTATGCCCATCTCGCCGCCGTCATTCCCCCGCATTGCTGTTTATTCCGGCACGTTTGATCCGTTTACCCGGGGCCACGACGACGTCGTGCGCCGCGCCGCCGGGCTGTTTGACCAACTCGTCATCGCGGTAGCGGTGGCCCACCACAAGAAAACCCTGTTTTCTCTGGATGAGCGCGTGGAGCAGGTGCGTGCGGCGACTGAAAGCATAGCGGGCGTGAGGGTGCTGCCATTTGACGGCCTGATCATGGATTTTTGCGCGGAGCAGTCGGCCTGCGCGGTGGTGCGCGGTATCCGCAACCTGACCGACTTTGACTACGAAGCCCAGATGGCCGCCATGAACCGCAAGCTGCGCCCGCAGGTGGAAACCGTGTTTTTGCTGCCCGACGCGCCCCTGCAGTGCATCAGCAGCACGCTGGTGCGCGAGATCAGCAAGCTGGGCGGCGACGTCGGCCAGATGGTCAGCCCGGCCGTGGCCGCCGCACTGGAAGCAGCGCACCGGCCTCGATTGCAGGCTTGAGAGGACAAGGAATACGCCATGGCTTTACTGATTACAGACGAATGCATCAACTGCGATGTATGCGAACCCGAATGCCCTAATGAGGCGATTTACCTGGGCAAGGAAATCTACGAAATCGACCCGAACAAGTGCACCGAGTGCGTCGGCCACTTTGACGAACCCCAGTGCGTGCAGGTCTGCCCCGTCGCCTGTATTCCGGTGAGCCCGCAGCATGTTGAAACCCGCGAGACGCTCTGGGAAAAGTACCATCGCCTGCAGGCGCTCGTGCCGGTGGTGGCGCGCTAGCCAGGCTGGGACTCCGCCGCCGGCGCCGCAGGCCGTGGTGGCTTGGGTCGTGGCGGCTGGCTGGTGTGGATCAGCATCGTGGCTTTCTCCATCTCACCCTTGAGCAGTTCAGGCGCCGCCTTGATGCTGCGCGCGATGCAGTCTTCAATGGCGGTGCGGTGTTCGGCCGACGGCTTTTTGAGCACCCAGTTGATCACTTCTGACTTCACGCCCGGATGCCCTACGCCAATGCGCAGCCGCCAGTAGTCGGCCGTACCCAGTTGGGCATGAATGTCACGCAAGCCGTTGTGGCCCGCATGGCTGCCGCCCAGCTTGAGCTTGGCCTGCCCGGGATTGACGTCGAGTTCATCGTGCGCCACCAGAATCTCCCCGGGGGCAATCTTGAAAAAACGCGCCAGCGCGGCCACCGATTTTCCGGACAGGTTCATGAAGGTCAGGGGTTTGAGCAGCCACACGGTTTTTCCGTTCAGCGTGGTGCGGCCCACCTGGCCGTAGTAATTCTTGTCCAGGCTCAGCTGCACCTTCAGTTCCTGGGATAGCGCGTCAATCCACCAGAAACCGGCATTGTGGCGTGTGGCTTCGTATTCGGCGCCGGGGTTGCCCAGGCCAACAAACAATTTGATCATGTGATGAAAAGAGGAGGGCGGCCGGCCGGTGTGGCGGGGCCTGAACCCGTAACGGTTAGCGTAGCAGAACGGGGCGCCCATAAAAATGGCCCTTGTCCTCCAGAAAGGGCAAGGGCCGCTTGGGCATGATTAGCCCTTTCAGGCCAATGCAGCGCGCTGCGAATTACTTCTTGGCAGCAGGCTTGGCCGCTGGTTTGCCGCCCTTGCCTTTGGCGTCTTTGGCATCGACCACGGGGGCGACTTCGACTTCCACGGCGATTGGCGTCACAGACACCAGCACGGGGTTGACCTGGCCCTTGGCCACGAACTTCACGCCTTTTGGCAGGGTGATGTCCTTGACGTTCAGTGGGCTACCTTTTTTCAGGCCGCTCAAGTCAACGGCGATGAATTCAGGGATGTCTGCCGGGAAGCAGGACACGGTCAGCTCGGACACCACGTGGTTGACCAGGCAGTTGTCGGTCTTGATCGCTGGCGACTCTTCTTCACCGGTGTAGTGCAGTGGCACTTTCACGGTCATGCGCGTACGGGCTTCGACGCGCTGGAAGTCGATGTGCAGGATCTGTTGTTTGAAGGGGTGCATCTGCAGGTCACGCAGCAGAACCTTGTGTGCCGTGCCGCCCAGGTCCATCTCGAGGATGGAGGCGTGGAAGGCTTCCTTCTTGATGGCGTGCCACAACGCGTTGTGATCGATCTCGATCAGCGTGGTTTCACCGGTGCCACCGTAAACAATACCGGGCGTGCGGCCCGTGATGCGGAGACGGCGGCTCGCACCCGTACCCTGCATGGCGCGCTCAAAAGCGACGAATTTCATAATCTTCTCCAAAAGGGGCGTGCCGCGACCAGCTTACCCCGACAAAAAAAGGCTGCTCAAGCTCTGCAAATTCTGCGAGCCGGGCAGCCACCTTGCTGCTTCAAATCAGAACAGATTGTCCTGATCAGAGAACAAACTCATGACCGACTCTCCCTTGGCAATGCGCTGTATGGTTTCAGCGATCAGCGGTGCCACGGAGAGTTGGCGAATCTTTTTGCAGGCCTGCGCGCTCTGGCTCAGTGGGATGGTGTTGGTGATCACCACTTCGTCGAGGGCGTCACCCTGGGTAATGCGGTCAATGGCAGGACCCGAGAAAATCGGGTGCGTGCAGTAGGCGTAGACTTTTTTGGCGCCGCGCTCTTTCAGGACCTCGGCGGCCTTGACCAACGTGCCCGCCGTGTCGATCATGTCGTCCATGATGACGCAGTTGCGGCCTTCGATGTCGCCGATCACGTGCATGACTTCGGACACATTGGCCTTGGGCCGGCGCTTGTCGATGATGGCCATGTCGCAGCCGAGCTGCTTGGCCAGCGCGCGGGCGCGCACCACACCGCCCACGTCGGGCGAGACCACCATCAGGTCGGTGTAATTTTTCTGGCGCAAATCACCCAGCAATACGGGCGACGCGTAAATGTTGTCCACCGGGATGTCAAAAAACCCCTGAATCTGGTCGGCATGCAGGTCCATGGTCAGGATACGCGTCACGCCAACGGCCTGCAGCATGTTGGCCACCACCTTGGCGGTGATGGGAACGCGCGCCGAACGCGGGCGGCGGTCTTGCCGGGCATAGCCAAAATAGGGGATTACGGCGGCAATCTGATCGGCCGATGAGCGCTTGAGCGCGTCCACCATGATCAGCAGTTCCATCAGGTTGTCATTGGTCGGCGCGCAGGTGGACTGCACCACGAACACGTCACGCGCCCGGACGTTTTGCTGGATTTCAACGGTGACTTCACCGTCCGAAAAACGTCCCACATGGGCAGCGCCCAGTGAAATGCCCAGGTGCTGGGCGATCTCTTGGGCCATGCTTGGGTTGGCATTGCCGGTGAAAACCATGAAGTCGGGATGGTGCGTTTGCATGTGGGGCCCAGCTGCTGTCGAGCTTGAAGGTGGCTGAAATTTTTGCGGAATCAACATACGCACAAGAAACATACTGCAACGCGGACTTGGCAGTGAGTGCCGCTTGCGGATGTTTCCATAAACAATCAGACCCGCATAACGCGGGTCTGAAGTTCATGCAAACTCGCGTTATGCGAGCCTGAAAATTTGGCAGGGGTGGAAGGAGTCGAACCTGCGAATGCCGGAATCAAAATCCGGTGCCTTAACCAACTTGGCGACACCCCTACACAGGACAGCTGTTGCTTGTGCAGCGCTGACTGAAACCAGTTAACACTGCTTACCAACAACCAACCTATAAACTTTTTACTAACTCATCACTTTGGAAGCGCATTTTCAGGAACGGTGATTCTACCAACCGGCCAGAGGATGCGACTCCAAATTACTGCATTTCCGAATAATCCAGTCGCTCGGGGCGGCCGAAAAATCAAGGTCGTGCAGCAATGGCGCAAATACAGCACTTCCTGAGCCGGTCATTCGCCCATCAAGCTGTTGCGCTGTCAGCCAATCAAGTGATTGGTCAATCTGCGGGCACATCTTCTGGGCGACCGGCTGCAAGTCGTTATGGCCGAATTTAAAAATCTGACCGTTTGCATTTGCAGCGTAGCCTTGAATTCTAGCAGTTTCTGTATCGCGTTTTAGCCCCGGTGCGCCAAAAATCTCTGGTGTCGACAGCCCGGCGGGCGTTTTAACCACCAAAAAGTGGGCTGGCGGCAGCGTGAGGGGGGTAATTTTCTCACCAATGCCTTCTACCCAGGCATGTCCGCCCGACAGGAAAAACGGTACGTCTGCGCCCAGCGACAGGGCGATGGCGCGCAACTCGTCGGGTGGCAGGCGCACACCCCAAAGGCGTTGCAGTGCCAGCAGGCAACTCGCCGCGTCGGATGACCCCCCGCCCATGCCCGCCTGCGACGGGATGCGCTTTTCAAGGCCGATATGCACGCCCAAGGGGGTGCCGGTTGCGGCTTGCAGGGCCCTGGCTGCGCGCACGGTGAGGTCCTCTTCGGGCAGCGCCTGCGCCGCTGCGTCGCCGAGGTCGTCCCGGCTGATGTGCCCGTCATGGCGCAGTTCAAAGTGCAGCGTATCGCACCAGTCGATCAGCATGAAGACCGACTGGATCAAATGGTAGCCATCGGGCCGGCGCCCTGTAATGTGCAAAAACAGGTTGAGCTTGGCGGGCGCCGGTACGTCGTACAGGGCTTTCAGGGGCCGAAGAACTGGTGATGAAAGGGCAGGGCTGCGCATGCTCTAAATTTACTGATCCAGTATGACGCGAAGCTCGGCCTGCGGCGCAGGTTGCGCGCGTCGGGCCAGGATTCGGCCTTCGCTGTGTCTGGACAGGTCGGCAGACCAGCCGCTCACGTTGGCGTTATCGCCCTGTAGCCAGGCGAAAAGCGCGCCCAGCGGAATGGCTGCGCCCGTGGCTTGCGCCATCAGTGCGTCGACCGAGGAAAAGCGCTGGGTCTGCTGGTTGCCCGAGTCCAGCGTGGCTTCAAGCGGGGTCCAGCGCAAGATGCCCAGCACATTGCCCAAGGGGCTGATCAGCGTCAACTCGCCCCGCTCCGGCTTGCCTTTAAGTTCAAAGCCGGCCGAAAAAGACTGCGCGGGTTCGCTTTGAATTTGCAGGCTGATGCGGCCCATCCAGAGATCATTTTTAGGATCATTTGCGCCTGTAGTCAACGGCGAACGGGCGCATCCAGCTACTAAAATAGTAGCAAAAAGAAGGGTGAATAAAAACAGCGCACGCAGGCGGTTTGAAGAAATCAAGGGGCAGTTACCGGGTTACAGCTTCACGCGAAGCCGTTTGAGTGTCTCAAGCAAGGTTTCGTTGTCAGGATTGATGAGCATGCCTTCTCTCCAGAGCGCCATGGCACGGTCTCGCTGGCCCACGGTCCAGAGCACTTCACCAAAATGCGCAGCAATTTCTGCGTCGGGCTTGGCTTTATAGGCGGCTTCAAAAATCCGGATGGCTTCGGCGTTATTACCCATGCGGAATTCGACCCAGCCCAGGCTGTCCTTGATGAAGGGATCAGAGGGCGCGTATTCCAGCGATTTTTGTATCAGCGCCTTGGCCTCTGGCAGGCGGATGTTGCGGTCTGCCAGTGAATAGCCAAGGGCATTGTGCGCGTGGTGGTGGTCGGGCTTGCGCTTGATGACCTCGCGTAGCAGCCGCTCCATGTCATCCAGGCGGCCCAGTTTCTCTGCCATCATGGACTGGTCGTAGAGCAGGTCTGTGTCATCGGGCGTGACCGCGAGGGCCTTCGCGAGCAGGTCGTAGGCCAGCTGGTACTGCTTGAATTCCCTGAGCAGGCCAATTTCGGCGTTCAGTTTGAGTCGCGCATCTTCGGGGCTGCGTTCTGGCAGCTGGCGAATCAGCTGGCGGCCTTGTTCCAGCTTGCCTTGACGCGCCAAAATGGATGCCCGCCGCGTTTGTGCTTGCGCAAGGGCTGACGAATTTTCGATCTTGTTCAGCCAGTTTTCGGCGGCTGCATAGTCCTTGCGCGTTTCGGCAATCTGTGCCAGCGAGAGGTAGGCCTGCGCCAGACCGCGCTTGTTCTCTTCCTCCTGTGGTGCCTGTTGGTTGACCAGTGCGATGTAGCGCTCCAGCGAAGTCTGTGCCAGCGCAGGCTGGTTGTCCTGCAACTGCAAGGAGCCCAGAACCAGCCAGCCTTCCGGGAAATCGGGCTTTGCACGTGTGACGATCTGCAACTGGGCGGCCGCTTCGGCGTAGCGCTGCTGTTCCAGCAGGGCGCGGGCGTAAGCCATGCGTAATTCAGGCCGAGCCCCAGGGGTGCTTTCCAGGTGCTTGCGCACCAGGCTTTCCGCTTCGGGCAGTTTCGGGTCCATGGTTTCCAGCGCGACCAGCACGGGGCCTTCTGCTTGTGGATCAGCCGCCTGCCCGCGTTTGGCTGCCGCGAGCGCACCCTCCGGGTCGCCCGCCAGCCCGCGCATGCGTCCCACTGTGGTCCAGGCTGCACTGGCGGTTGAAGGGCTCTTCAGGTAGTCGGCCAACGCTTGCTCGACCACGGTGCTGGCCAGTTTTTTGTCACTGACCCGCACATAGGCGCGCGGCACCGCCGCCAGCGCCAGCGGCCGCTCGGCATCCGGTGCCAGTCCAATTTCCTGCTTGAGCGGCTCAAAGGTGTCAGCGATGCGGTTCAGCGCAATCAGGATTTGCAGCACGTAACGGTTGGCTTCGCGTGAAGCGGGCTGCGCCTGCTTCCAGGCCAATGCCGCCTGCAGCGATGCCTCGCCTGAGCGCGACTGCAGCGCTATGTCGGTCGCCCGCTTGTACAACTGGGCGTCGCCGGTTTTTCGGGCCGCATCGAGCATCAACGCAAAGCTCGCGGCGGGCTCTTCTTCTTGCAGGGTGATTTCGCCCAGCAGCAATTGGTAGAAAAGGGCGCTGTCGAGTTGCGAGGACGGGGCGGCCGCCAGTGCGGCCTCTGCCTCGGCGAGCCCGGACGGCGCGGCAGGCTCTGGTGCAGCAGTCTGTGCCAGAACCAAAGGTGCGACAAGCCACAGGTAGCCAAATGCAAGGCCAAGTTTTTTCTTCATCGGGCCATGATAATTGAAGCTCCGGCGGCGTGCGTTGAACCATGGTCTTTCAAGACTGGCCTTGCGCTGCTGCCCTGTGCCGATGTTTGTTGACCCCATTCATGATCCTATGCCTGAACTGCCCGAAGTAGAAGTCACCCGCCTGAGCTTTGCGGGCCGCATTGCTGGCGCCCGCATCGAGGCGGTGTCCCTGGGCAAACCCTTGCGCTGGCCGCTGGGCTGCCAGGTTCAGCAGCTCCAGGGCCAATGCGTGCTGGGCGTGCGTCGCCGAGGCAAATATTTGCTGATTGATTTGAGTGGCGGCTTGTTGCTGATGCATCTGGGCATGTCCGGTAGCGTCAGCTTTGGCGCGGGCTTGCCCGCTCCGGGCAAGCATGACCACTTTGAAATGGTGACCAGCTTGGGCACCTTGCGCCTGAACGACCCGCGTCGCTTTGGCGCGGTGGTGTACGCCAGCGGTGAAGGTGACCCCATCGCGCAAAAGCTGCTGGGCCGGCTCGGTGTGGAGCCGCTCAGCGAGGCTTTCAATGCCATTGATTTTCACCACGCCCTGCAGCGCAGGCAAACGGCCATCAAGCAGGTTCTGCTGGGTGGGGAGGCGGTCGTGGGCGTGGGCAATATCTACGCGTCCGAGGTGCTGTTTTTGGCTGGCATCCGTCCCACCACCAAGGCGGCTCGTATCAGCAAGCCGCGTGCTGCGCTGCTTCATCGCGCGATCCAGAAGGTTTTGACGGAGGCTGTTAAAAAAGGGGGCAGCACGCTGAGGGACTTTTCGAACGCCCAGGGCGAGGCGGGTCATTTCCAGCTGGATGCCATGGTCTATGACCGTGCTGGCCAGCCCTGCCGGGTATGCATGACGCCGATCAAGAGCGTGCGTCAGGGTCAGCGATCCACCTTTTACTGCGGCCATTGCCAAAAACCATGAGTGCGCCTCTCGCCTTGCCGGACCGTGCGCTGGACGGAGGCAATGCTATATTGGACCGGGAAATTTTTTATGGGCAGACCGATGTCTTTTAACCAACAGTTCGATCAGTACGGCGAATGGCGGCGGGAATTCGCGCTTCAGCTAAAACGCCTCTCCCAATGGATGAAAGACCATAGCCTGCTTGACGCGGCGGTTGAGGAGCGTTTGCAGCGGCTGGAATTGCAGGTGCGTTCCGACAAGATCATGGTGGCTTTTGTGGCGGAGTTTTCGCGCGGCAAGTCCGAGTTGATCAATGCCCTCTTTTTTGCGGGGTACGGCCGCCGCATCATGCCCGCGAGCGCTGGACGCACCACGATGTGCCCGACGGAGCTGGGTTACGACGCCGATGTGCCGCCTTGCCTGCGCCTTTTGCCCCTGGAAACGCGTTTGCAGACACAGGCGCTCATGGAGTGGCGCAACGTGCCCGAAAAGTGGACACGCGTTGACCTGGACGTGAACGACCCGGCCCAGTTGGCCCAGGCACTGGAGAAAGTGGCTGAAGTCATCCATGTCAGCCAGGACGCAGCCCGTGCCCTTGGACTCTGGCACGATGACAGTCCACAAGACAACCCGCCGATCCGGGCCGATGGCCTGATTGAAGTACCTAAATGGCGTCATGCGCTGATCAACATTGCGCATCCCCTGCTCAAGCAGGGGCTGGTCATTCTTGACACGCCAGGCCTGAACGCCATTGGCGCCGAGCCTGAACTGACGGTTAGTCTGATTCCCCAGGCGCATGCGGTGGTATTCATACTGGCGGCCGATACCGGCGTGACCAAGTCAGACCTTTCCATTTGGCGTGAACATCTGATCACCGAAGGGGGTGGGACTGACACGCGTCTGGTGGTCCTGAACAAGATCGATACGCTGTGGGACGCGCTGAGCACGCCTGAACAGGTGCAGGCGCAAATTGACAAGCAGATTGCCAGGTCGGCCGAGACGCTGGGCTTGCCTTGCGAGCAGGTGATTGCGGTTTCAGCGCAAAAAGGGCTGGTCGCTAAAGTCACCGGGGATCAGGCCCTGTTGCAGGCCAGCCAGCTACCAGCGCTTGAGTTGGCGCTGGGCAAGGGTGTGATGGGACAGCGCCAGGATATCTTGCGTTCGGCCGTGGCGGCCGGTATCAAGGAGCTAAAAAGCGAAGCTGGGCGGGCCATCAACATGCGCAGGCGCGATCTTGCCGAGCAGTTGATAGAGTTGCGCAGCCTGAGGGGGAAAAATATTTCGGTCATCAAGCATATGCGCAGCCGCATTGAGCAGGAGAAGGCCGAATTCGACGCCAGTGGCGCCAGAATATTTGCGGTGCGCTCGATCCACTTCAAGCTGTTGCGGGAAGTCATTGATCTGCTCAGTACACCCACACTCAAGGTTGAACTGGAAGCGCTGACCCGAGCACTCAAACAGCCTGGAATCAAACTGGGTGTGAAGAAAGCCTACGGCCAGACTTTTGTGTCCTTGCGAGAAGGGCTGCAGAAGTCCCAAGCGCTTTGTGGCGAGATCCACGCGATGCTGGCTTCGTCCTTTCGCGAACTCAACGCGGCGTTCGGATTTTCGCTGCAGGCGCCGGTGCAGCCGGATCTGGCACGCTATGCGCGTGACCTGGAATTGATAGAGCAAAGCCACCTGCGGTATCTCGGAGTAGGCAATTTAATGAAACTTTCCCGCGCGGACTTTTGCGAGCGGCTGATGCGTGCCCTGGCTACCCGCCTGCGGGTGGTGTATGGGTCCGCGCTGGCCGAGGTGGAACTCTGGAACAAGTCGGCCGCGTCTCAACTGGATGTGCAATTACGGGAGCGGCGACGCAATTTCGGACGCCGTCTTGAAGCCATTGAGCGTATTGGGCAGGCGGCCTCCGGCCTTGATGACCGGATTTGCGAAATTGATGGCCAGGAGCAGGTTCTAAATGAACTGGATGCCAAATTGGCGGCGTTGACGTCGCTCCTGACAAGCGCGCCAATCCGCTTGGCAGCGCAGAATGCGACCGCCCCAGCCCGAGCGGCCACACCTGAGGCGGCGTGATGTTGGCGTTTCCCAGTCCCGCACCAGTTGACCTTGTACAGAACGACCAGCCCGCATGGCGGGGAGGTCAGCCGCCCGCGGTACAGCCAGGCGATCTTTCCGCTTTTTCGAGCGAAGTGGCAAGCTGGCAAAAGACGCATGGGCGTCATAGCCTGCCTTGGCAAAACACGCGCGATCCCTACCGCGTCTGGTTGTCTGAAATCATGCTTCAACAGACCCAGGTGGCGACTGTCCTTGATTACTATGCCCGGTTTTTGCAGCGCTTTCCCGCTGTGAGCGACCTTGCCGCGGCAGGACAAGACGAGGTGATGGCCTTGTGGAGTGGCCTGGGTTATTACAGCCGCGCACGTAATATGCATCGTTGCGCACAGGACGTGATGGCGCTGCACGCAGGTCAGTTTCCCTCTACGGCGCAACAGCTTGAATCTTTGCCGGGCATAGGGCGCTCAACGGCCGCAGCCATTGCGTCCTTTTGTTTTGGAGAACGCGTTGCCATTCTGGACGGCAACGCCAAGCGCGTTCTTGCGCGGGTGATTGGCTTTTCGGCCGACCTGGCGCATGGCGCCAATGAGCGTGCGCTCTGGGACCTGGCGACGGGCCTGCTGCCAGACCCGCACCAGGATTTGCTGCAGACCATGCCGCGTTATACGCAGGGTTTGATGGATCTGGGGGCGACCATCTGTCTGCTCCGGCAGCCGCAGTGCCTGCTCTGCCCGGTACAAAAACTGTGCCGCGGCTTCGCCACAGGAGAACCCGGAAATTACCCTGTCAAGACACGAAAACTCAAGCGCAGCGCGCAGGCGCTGAGCTTGCTATGGGCGCGAAAGCCGGACGGCGCGGTGTGGCTTGAAAAGCGTCCCGCGTCCGGAATCTGGGGCGGGCTCTACTGTCTGCCTGTGTTCGAGAGTGATGAGCTGCTCAAAGCGCATCTACCCCCGCCTTTGCATGGCCGGCTAGAAGCGCTGCCTCATTTTGTTCATGTGCTGACGCACAAGGATTTGCACCTGTCGCCGTGGGTGGCAGGCTTTACGCACGGTCAGGCCATGCCGAAGGCCACATCCCCGGACGCCGCAGCGGGTGCGTGGTTTGGCCCGCTTGCCTGGCCGGACCTGGGCTTGCCAGCACCCATTCGCAAGCTGCTGGCGCAGCACGCCTGACGTCTGTGTTTGATGCTGGCGGCGGCCCAATAGTCTCGGCTAGTCGGTCAGCGGGCATCGAGCTCGCGGTGCCGTTTCAGCGTGTGCCAATGCGGGCTGAATGCAGCGGCCAGCCTTTCAGCGAGATAGACCGAGCGGTGCTGGCCCCCCGTGCAGCCGATGGCCACGGTGACATAACTGCGGTGGTCCCGTACCAACGCTTTCAACCAATGGCTCAGGAATTGTTCAATGTGGGTAAACATGTCACCCACCTCTGACTGAGCCTCCAGATAGTCCACAACCGCCTGATCCTGTCCGGTCATATCGCGCAGAGCGGGCTCGTAATGCGGGTTGGGAAGCATGCGTACGTCAAACACGTAGTCCGCATCCAGGGGCACCCCCCGCTTGAATGCAAATGACTCGAACACCAGCGTCAGCTGTGTGGGTGGCGCCTCGATCAATGACTTGACATAGCCTTGCAGCTGAGACGGGCGGATCATGCTCGTGTCGAGTACATGGGCCTGCTCGCGCATGTCGCCTAGCAGTTCGCGCTCCAGTTCGATGGCGTCGACCAGTGCCCTGTGCTGGTCGGTGGCGTTGGGGCGCGACAAAGGATGAAGCCGGCGGGTTTCCGAGAATCGCCGCACCAGCGTCTCGGTATTGGCATCCAGAAAGAGCGAGTGCACGGTGACGCCTTGCTCCTGCAGTTGCCGAAGCTGGCGCAACTGCTGGGGCACAAGCGGCAGCGACGTGGCACTCCGAACGTCGATCGCAATGGCCACCTTTCGGGCGCCATCTTTTTGCTCCAGCGCTATAAAAGGCATCAGCAACTCGGGTGGGAGATTGTCCACGCAGTAATAGCCGGCATCTTCCAGTGCATGCAGGGCCACGGATTTTCCGGAGCCCGACATGCCGGTAATCAGCACCATTTCCAAATCCGTCATCAGTGTCCCAGCATTTCTTTAGCGTGTGCGAGTGTGGTTCCGGAAAGTCGTTCTCCCCCCAGCATACGGGCGATTTCGGCGACGCGCTGTTCGCCATTGACATGTTCCACGGTGCTGAGGGTTCTGCCTTTTTCCGTGTGTTTGGCCACCACCAGATGCTGGTCGGCGCAAGCGGCGACCTGCGGCAAATGGGTGACGGCCATCACCTGCCGGTCTTTACCCAATTGCTTCATCAGGCGGCCAACGGTTTCAGCCACAGCGCCGCCCACACCCGAATCAACTTCATCAAAGATCAGTGTCTGTGCCTGGCCAAGCTGGCTGGTGGTGACCGCGATGGCCAGTGCGATACGGGACAACTCGCCACCCGATGCCACTTTGCCCACAGGCCTTGGCGTGCTGCCGCTATGGCCTGCAACCAAAAACTCGGGCTGCTCCAGCCCATGCGAGGCCGGCTGTTCCAGTAGGGTCATCGCCACTTCAAACTTGCCGCCCTGCATGCCCAGGCCCTGCATGGCCTGGGTGATGGCTTTGGCGAGCAGGGGCGCTGCCTGGCGACGGGATTGGGAGATCTGGCGCGCCTCCTTCAGGTAATCCGATTGGGCCTGGCCCTCGTTTTTTTCAAGTTGAACCAGGTCTGCTGCCTCGTCGAGCTTTTGGAGCTCACTCTGCCATGACGCCAGCAAGTGGGGCAGCTCTGCAGGGCTGCGCTTGTAGCGCCGTGCCAGACTGACCCAGAGTGCCAGCCGCTCGTCAAGTTCCGCCAGCCGCTGCGGCTCCAGCTCGGCATGCCGGGCGTAGCTGTGGAGTGAATGCACGGCATCTTCTATTTGTGCAAGTGCGCTGTCCAAAACCTCAACAAGCCCTTTGAATTCGGGTTCTATTCGCTCCTGATTTTGCAGTGCGGAAATGGCGCGGCCAAGCAGGGCGGCTGCGTTGCTGTCGGACTCCTGTAAAAAGTCCACGGCGTTTTGTACGGCCTCACGCAGGGCTTGCGCGTTCGACAGGCGGCCATGCTGGGCGTTGAGTTCTTCCCATTCATCCGCACCGGGCGCCAGTTTGCCCAGTTCGCCGATTTGCCAGGCCAGGCGTTCACGCTCGCGCTGGAGGCTGTCTTGTGCGTTGCGGGCCTCCGTCAGCGTTTTCTGGGTCTCGCGCCAGACTTGCCAGCGCCGCGACAGCTGCTCGGTGGAGACCGCTGCATAGGAGTCCAGCAGGCCTCGCACGGCATCAGGGCGGGTCAGGCTCTGCCATGCATGCTGGCCGTGGATATCCACTAACTGGCCTGCGATGTCCCTGAGTTGCGCTGCAGTTGCCGCACTGCCATTGATCCAGGCCCGGCTCTTGCCTTGCGCGTCAATTGTGCGCCTGAGCAGCAAGCTCTCGGCCGCCTCGAAGCCGCCCTGTTCGAGCCGCGGTGCCAGGCCTGCAGGGTGGTCGAATTCCGCACTGATTTCGCAGCGCGGAGCACCTTCGCGCACTACACCGGCATCGGCGCGAGCGCCCAGTACCAGTTGCAGCGCATCAATCAATATGGATTTTCCCGCTCCGGTCTCACCCGTGAGAACCGTAAATCCACCCGACAAATTCAGGTCCATTTCGTGAACGATCACGAAATCCCGCAAAGAGATGCTTTTGAGGCTCATAACTTAAGTCCTGGTCAGGTCTGGAGACAAGCTCAGGCCACGCCTTCGTTCCAGTGGAGTTTCTTGCGCAAGGTATCAAAGTAGCTCCACCCCTTGGGGTGCAAAAAGCGCACCTGATACTCCGAGCGCCTGACGGTAATCCGGTCGCCGTGCTGCAAGCTGGCCAGCGACTGCATGTCAAAATTGGCACTCGCATCCCGGCCCGACACTATTTCAATAGCCACTTCCCCGGAGTCTGAAAGCACGATGGGCCTGTTCGAAAGCGTGTGCGGCGCAATCGGAACCAGTATCCAGCCCTCAATCGACGGGTGCATCAAAGGTCCGCCTGCAGAAAGTGCATAGGCGGTAGATCCGGTGGGCGACGCGATGATCAGGCCATCTGCGCGCTGGTTGGCGACAAAACGGCCATCGACTTCCACACGAAGCTCGACCATTCCCCCGGTCGCGCCCCGGTTGACCACCACGTCGTTCATGGCCGTG
>JAUSDK010000205.1 GCA_030650875.1 Polaromonas sp. | reverse complement strand
CAAAACTCGGCGCCGCCCTGGAAGGGCCCAACAGCGACGCCGCCTTCAACGCCTGGCGTGCAAAAAAGCAACCAGTCGGGTCTGGCGCGCTGGGTCCGCAGCAACCAGTCTTACAAAATCCCGCTCTGAACGGAGTGGCCTCATCAGGTATCGATATTCGCCGCCCGCAACGCGTTTTTCTCAATGAACTCCCGGCGCGGCTCGACCTCGTCACCCATCAGCATGGTGAAGACGCGGTCGGCTTCAATCGCGTCGTCAATCTGCACCCGAAGCAAACGGCGCACTTTGGGGTCCATGGTGGTTTCCCACAGCTGGGCCGGGTTCATTTCGCCCAGTCCTTTGTAGCGCTGGCGCGACGTGCTGTTTTCAGCCTGACCAATCAGCCAGAACATGGCCTGGCGGAAGTCACTGATTTTTTCTTCTTTCCGGCGCTCGCCTTCGCCGCGCATGGCTTTGGCGCCTTCGGTGATCAGGCCGCGGAACGACGTGGCGGCCTCGGCCAGCGTGGCATAGTCGGCGCCGTGCACAAAGTCCTGCGTCAGCACGCTGCTTTTGACGTTGCCATGGTGGCGGCGGCTGATGCGCAAAATTGGCTTGTCGGTGCGCACGTCAAACTCGCCGGCCACGTCGGCCGGGGCGCCGGTCGTGTTCAGTTCGCGCAGCTTGGCCTGCAAAATGACGGCGGAGGCTTCGGCTTCGGCCAACGTGTCCAGGTTGAGCGACACGCCATCGGCAATGGCGCGCAGGGCTTCTTCGTCCATGAAGCCGCGCAGGCGGTTGATCACCGACTCGGCGTGCTGGTGCTTGCGCGCCAATTCGGCCAGCGGCTCGCCGGTCAGCACCGCGCTGGCGTCAGCGCCGGTCTGCACGTAGGCATCACGCAATGCAATGCGCAGCAAAAATCCGTCGAGCGCGACGGTGTCTTTCAGGTATTGCTCTTCCTTGCCGGCCTTGACCTTGTACAGCGGCGGCTGCGCAATGTAGATGTGGCCGCGCTCCACCAGTTCAGGCATCTGGCGGTAGAAAAAGGTGAGCAGCAGCGTGCGGATATGCGCGCCGTCCACGTCGGCATCGGTCATGATGATGATGCGGTGGTAGCGCAATTTTTCTACATTGAATTCGTCCGGGCCTATGCTGGTACCTAGCGTGGCGATCAGGGTGGTGATCTGCTCGCTCGATAACATTTTTTCGAAGCGGGCTTTTTCTACGTTGAGTACTTTACCGCGCAGTGGCAAGATCGCCTGGAACTTACGGTCGCGCCCTTGCTTGGC
>JAUSDK010000191.1 GCA_030650875.1 Polaromonas sp. | reverse complement strand
TGCAGGTCCGCTTCGGTGTAGCCGTAGTCCTGCATCGCCAGGCCGCAAATCCTGAACTTCACGCCCTCGGCCGCGTAGTAGCGCATGCGCTGCACCACCTCCTGGTATTTTTCTTCGTTCTTGCGCGCCACCGTCACAATTTCGGTGCCGTGCAGCAGCACGATGATGCGCATGTCGTCGGCAAACAGGCTGTAGGGCGCTTCAGTCAGCGGGTTGACCAGCGAGCGCAGCCAGTACAGCGCCGACCCCATCTTGGCCGGGCTGTCCAGGTACATGTCAAACAGCACCTTCGGGTTGGCGTAAGGCGTTTGCACCCGCTTGCCCTGCGCCAGGGCCGGCGCACCCGCCAGCAGCCCCCAGGCCAGCGTTACCAGCCAGGCGCGGCGGCGCGCATCGGCCGGCAACGCTGTGTTACGGGGGCGGCGGATAGACGAAGTGGGAAAGTCGGTCATCGCGGGTCTCCTGATGGCGTCTGGGTGGTGCGAAGCCTCAGTTTACGCAGCCGCTGCGCTTGCGGCTATCTTTTGTGATGCGAACTGATCATGCCGCCAAAAACAGCGCCGGGTCCACCATGGCGCGGTTCAGCATCACGCCCCAGTGCAGGTGCGGCCCCGTGGCGCGGCCGGTGGCGCCCACGGCGCCCAGGCGCTCGCCGGTTTTCAGCAGGTCGCCCGGTTTCACGTCAATGGCGCTTAGATGGCACACCATGCTCAGCAGGCCGCCGCCGTGGTCCATCCACACCGTGTTGCCGTTGAAGAAGTAGTCCCCGGTGTCGATCACCCGGCCCGGCAGCGGCGCGACGATGGGCGTGCCCATGCCGGCCGCGATGTCCATGCCGCTGTGCGGGTTGCGCGACTGTCCGTTGAACACGCGCCGAAGCCCGAACGAGCTGGAGCGCCGTCCTGGCGTGGGCACCTGCATGCGCAAGGCCGAGGCCTGCGGCAAGGGTTTGCTGAAGGTGGCCATCACCACGGCTTGGTGGTCGCGTTCGCGCTCGTAGCGCGCCGTGTCCTCGGGCGACAGGTCGACGGTGCGCGGCGACACCTTCAGGCGTTGCTCAAGGTAGCGCTTGGGGGCCACCGTGTAGGCCACTTGCCGCTGGCCCCCGGTGGTTTGCACCGCAATGCTCGCCTCGCCGGGCGCGGCGGCCAGCGCAATGCCCACCAGCGCCGTCCATTCGATCACATCGCCCACCACGAGCAGGGGCACATCCCCTGCATGCGCCACCGGCCGCACTGCCGCCGGGCCCAGCGACAGCCGGGCGACGCCTCCGGGAACCTGCAAGGCGTTCGGCCACACACCGGACGGCGGCGGCGTGGCGGCTGCTGCCAGGGTAGACGCGGGCAGCGCTAGCAGGCCGGCGGCGCCCAGCAGGGCGGAGCGGCGGGTGAGGGAGCGGTGGGGAGTGGGCACAGCGTATCCAGGAAACGGTGAATGACAATGCGCGGTGCGCAGGGTTGGTGGCCCTATTTTGCGTGGGTGGGCCGCCTGTTTATTGCGGCGTCATCTTGATTTTGCCGTCCCGCACATAGTCTTCAAACTGGGTCAGCGGAATGGCCGTCAAACCCACAACGCCTTCGGCTGCTTCCCAGCTGAGCGTGGCGCTGTCGGGCGCCAGCTCCACCTCCACGCGCCCGCGCGGGATTTCTATGAGGGCACCTTCGCCCGGCCTGTAGGTGACTTCACCTGTAATCATGGCGAACTGGGACATGGCGAATTCCTTTTTGAGTTGAACAACAGGCCGTAAAGCCCAAAAAGTCATTTAGCCTCAAAAGAAAGCCCAAGCGTGTCAGATAAGGGCGACGATGCACGCCGTCCACCACGTCCACCACGTCCACCACGTCCAGCGTGTCCCCGCCTGGTGCGTCAAGCCCCAGGGCCTGGCCGCACCAGGCGGGACGGAACCAGCCGCCGCATCGGCCCGCCCACCATGGCCCGAAAGCGCGGGCTGTGCAGGCAGATGCCGCCGGCCAGCCCCACCAGGCAGCCCAGCACGGTGTCGAAGAACCGCGCCTGGATCAGCGGCGCGGGTGACGCCCGCCCCAGCGTGGCGGCTTCGACCAGCAGGATCGTCAGCGGCGTGATGAAGATGGTGGCGACGGCGTAGTGCCGCACCACCACCGTCTCGATCACCAGCGTCAGCGCCATGAACGCCAGGGAAATCGTCCACTTGTCCAGCGGCAGCAACAGCAGCCCCCAGGCCAGCAGCAGGCCCACGCCGGTGCCCAGCACCCGGTGCAGCTGCCGCGTCCATACCGCGCGCAGCGACACGCCCTGAATCACGGCCAGGCAGCTGATTGGCACCCAGTAGGCTTTTTCCAGTTGCAGCGCCTGCGCCAGGGCCAGCGAGATGCCCACGAACATGCCGATGACCACCGCGTCGAACACCACATAGT
>JAUSDK010000190.1 GCA_030650875.1 Polaromonas sp. | reverse complement strand
ATGTTTGAAGGGCTGATCGATTTTGTCGAGCAAAGCGTCTTCACCCTGGTTAACCAGATCACTGAGCGCGAGCCTGACCCGGCCGGCCGCACCCGCAAGCTGGCGGCCATGGTGCTGCAGTTCGGCGAAAAAAATCCCGGCCTGGCGCGCGTCATGGTGGGCGACGCACTGGTGTTTGAAAACGAGCGCCTGCAAGCGCGCATGAACCAGTTTTTTGACAAGCTGGAATCCAGCCTGAAGCAAAGCCTGCGCGATGCCGCAGCGGCCGCCGGAGCTGCCACGCCCACGGCGGACGCGCAGATCCGCGCGTCGGTGGTGGTGGCCTTCATGGTGGGCCGTTTGCAGCGTTTTGTCCGTTCGGGCTTCAAGCGCCTGCCGTCCGAGCACCTTGAAGCCAGCCTGACCATGATTCAGTCCTGAGCCAGTCCCCCGACTGGCGCAGGCGGGTGCATCAGTCCAGGGTCACGCCGGAGTCCTTGACCAGCTTGCCGAGTCGCACCGACTCCTTCTTGATCAGTTCCCCGAATTGCGCCGGCGTGCCGCCCACGACCGGTGTGCCCAGCGCTTCCCATTTTTTGCGGAATGCCGGCTCCTGGAAGATGGCGTTCAGCGTGCTATTGAGTTTGTCAACGATGGCAGGCGGCGTTCCGGCCCGCACCGCAATGCCGTGCCAGCCCGTGAACTCGTAGCCCGGAATGCCGGCCTCCAGCATGGTCGGCACGTCGGGCAGCATGGGGCTGCGTTGGGTCGATGTCACCGCCAGGGGCACCAGCTTGCCGGCCTGGACGTACTGCAGCGAGCTGCCCAAAATGTCGAACATCACATTGACCTGGCCACCCAGCATGTCGTTCAGGGCCGGTCCTGCGCCGCGGTAGGGAATGTGCGCCATCTTGATGTTCATCTGGCTGTTGAACAGTTCTGCCGCCAGATGCTGCGGCGTGCCGTTGCCTGCCGAGGCAAAGCTCAGGTTGGCATTCGGGGCCTTGGCAGGAGCCACCAGTTCCTTGACGCTCTTGATGCCCAGCTTGGGGGTCACTTCAAGGATCAACGGGAAGGACGAAATCTGGATCACGGGTGCCAGGTCGGTCAGCGGATTAAAGGTCATGCTGCGGTACAGCGAGGGGTTGACGGCCATCGGGCCGCTGGCCGCCAGCAGCAGGGTGTAGCCGTCAGCGGGGGCTTGCTTGGCCACTTCGCCGCTGCCCAGGTTACCGCCAGCGCCAGCCTTGTTTTCAATCACGATGGGAACGCCCAGGCGGGTCTGCAGTCCGACTTGCAGCAAGCGCGCCATCAGGTCGGTCGGGCCGCCGGGCGGGTAAGGCACGATGAAGCGGATGGGTTTGCCGGGGTAGGCGTCCTGCGCCAGCACCGGCAGGGCCGCCAGGGTGCCAAGTCCAAGGCCAAGGCCAAGGCCGAGGGTGGCCAGGCTCTTCATGAAGGTGGATCGTTTCAAGGTGTCTCCTTTTTGTCGTCGTGAATCAAACGGTGATCTGGTGATCAGCCGGCACCAAACTGTGCGCGGATCTGCTGGGCGGTGGCGAGCGGTCGTCCCAGGCAGGCGGCGGCCTGGGCGGCTTGCCTCACCAGGGCTGCGTTGTCGGGGGCGCGCGCGCCATCCAGCAGGCTGAGGTTGTTCTCAAAGCCCACGCGGACATGGCCGCCCATGGCGGCAGCCGCCATGACGCAGGCGTGTTCGGTGGCGCCAAAGGCGCAGACCGACCAGGGCTCGTCGCCGCTGTGGGCGTATAAAAACGGCACCAGGTCACGCGGGTCAGAGGTTTGCCCCGCGCTGTAGCGGCCCAGCACAAACAGCACCGACCAGCGGCCATCAGGAATCACGCCTTGCGCGCGCAGTTGCTGCCAGCGCTGCAAGTCTTTCACGTCGTACAAGATGACTTGCGTCATGACCCGCTCGCGCACCAGCCAGGCAAAAAAATCAGCCAGGCCGGCGTCGCCGATGGCCGGCTTGTCAATTTCACGCAGACCGACGGAAACGGCTTCGGGGCGCAGGGCATGCACCATGGCAATTTGCGTGGGTGCTTCAAACACGCCCGCAGCCTCGCTGGTGACTTGCAGCACCATGTCGTCGCCCACGGCGGCCCGGACCACGGCCAGCGCATCGCGGTAACCCGCCACGTCCAGGCTGTGGCGCCCGGCACTGTCGCGGATGTGCAGGTGCAGCATGGCGGCGCCTGCGTCCAGGCATTGGCGCGCGGTGGCGGCCAGGGTGGCGGGCGTGATGGGCAGGGCCGGATGGTCTGCGGGCTGCTTGTAGGCGCCGTTGGGCGCTACGGTCAGGATCAGGGGAAGGGCGCTCATGGTGCGGAGGTGGTGGAAGTGAAAGTGTTGTCGTTCAGGTCGTCCGTGTCAATCGGCGGAAGTTCGTCGGCCAGCAGCGCCAGTCCCTGCTGCAGCAGACGGTTGTAGCGCGCCTGCTCGGCTTGGCGCCGTTCCTCCGGCCAGTCGTAAAAGCCGCTGCCGGTCTTCATGCCCAACCTGCCCGCCGCTACGCGCTCGCGCAGCACCTGGGCCGGTTCGGTGGCGTTGCTCAGCGTCGGGTACATCGTGGCGGCGGCGGCGCAGTGCACGTCCAGCCCGGCGTGGTCGCGCTGCAGTACCGGGCCGGCGGCGAGGTAGCGAAAGCCAAAGCCGAATCGCACGGCGGCGTCCACGTCTTCCGGGGTG
>JAUSDK010000169.1 GCA_030650875.1 Polaromonas sp. | reverse complement strand
CGTGGCCGAGGCCGGTTGCGGCACCTTTATCGTGCATGCCCGCAACGCCTGGCTCAAGGGCTTGAGCCCGAAAGAAAACCGCGAAGTGCCGCCGCTGCGCTACGGCGTGGCACACCAGCTCAAGCGCGACTTCCCGCACCTGACCATCGCGGTCAATGGCGGCCTCACCACCACGGCGCAAGTGCAGGAGCAGTTGCAGCAGGTGGATGGCGTCATGCTGGGCCGCGAGGCGTACCACAATCCGTGGTGGCTGAGCGAGTGGGATGCGGCGTTTTATGGCGCGGCGCCTTCCGACATGAGTCGGGAGTCGGTGGAAGAGCAGATGGTGGAATACATGGAGCGCGAAGCGGCAGCCCATGGAACACCGTGGTACCCCATCGCCCGCCACATGCTGGGTTTGCGCCATGGGTTGGCCGGATCACGCCGGTGGCGGCAAATTTGGAGCGACCACCGCCTGAAGGCCTTGCCCGCACGCGAGGTGTTGAACCTCACGCGGGCCCCCCAGGCCTAACGCTCGCCGATCCCGTCGGCGCGCAGGCGCAGAACCCGGTCTGCCCGTTCGGTGGCAGCCACTGAATGCGTCACCAGCACCAGCGATGTGCCATGCAGCCGGACCTGTGCCACCAGTGCTTCCATCACCCGGGCGGCGGTGCTGGGGTCCAGATTGCCAGTGGGTTCATCTGCCAGCAACAGGGCGGGCCGGTGCACCAGCGCCCGTGCAATGGCGACCCGCTGCAATTGCCCGCCGCTGAGTTGCTGGGGCAGGCGGCTGCCCAGCCCTCCCAGGCCAACTGCCTCCAGCATGGCCTGCACCCGCGTGTCGTCGGGCGTGTTCAACAGCAGCAGCGGCAGCCCCACGTTTTGGGCCACATCCAGGTGCGGCAAGACATGAAAGGCCTGGAACACAAAACCCACTCTTTCGCGGCGCAGGGCGGCGCGGGCGTCGTCGTGCAGGGCGCCCAGGTCTGCGCCGTGCAGTTGCACCGTTCCACTGTCCCAGTGGTCCAGCCCGGCCATGCAGTTGAGCAGGGTGGACTTGCCCACGCCCGATTCCCCGACGATGGCCACAAACTCGCCCGGCGCCACGTCCAGGGACACGTTGGCAAACACCGGGGTGCTGTCGTAGCGCTTGGTGAGCTGGTCGATGCGCAGGATCATGGCTGCCGGTTCGGGTGGGTGCGCAGCACCGCGCGCACCTGTTGCAGCACCTGCTGCAGGGCATCGGGCTGGTCGCAGGCTACGGCATGGCGGTGTGGCATGGAGCGCAGCCAGGTGATCTGGCGTTTGGCCAACTGGCGGGTGGCAAAAATGCCGCGGTCGCGCAGGTCGGCCATGGGCCACAGACCGTCCAGCGCCTCCCAGGCCTGGCGGTAGCCCACGCAGCGCATGGAGGCCAGGTCCGGGTTCAGGTCGCCCCGCGCGCGCAGGGTTTTGACTTCTTCCAGAAAGCCCTGGGCCAGCATGGCGTCAAACCGCTGGGCGATGCGTGTGTGCAGCCAGCTGCGGTCCTCCGGTTCCAAGGAAATAAGGGCTGTAGCCCCCGTGGAGTCTGCGTGGGCAGCTTCTTTTTTGATAGCATCTCGGTGCGCATGGAAGTGCGACAAGGGCAGACCCGACACCCGGTACACCTCCAGTGCGCGCTGGATGCGCTGGCTATCGGCCGGGGCCAGCCGGGCGGCGGTGATGGGGTCGACCGCCGCCAGTTCGGCATGCATGGCGGGCCAGCCGATGGCCTGGGCCTGGGCGTCCAGCGCGGCGCGCACCTCGGCGTTGGCTGCGGGCATGGGGTCCAGCCCATCGGCCAGTGCCTTGAAGTACAGCATGGTGCCGCCCACCAGCAGCGGCAGCTTGCCGCGCGCATGAATGTCGGTGATCAGCTGCTGCGCATCGCCCACAAACTCGGCTGCGCTGTAGGCCTGCAGCGGGTCGCGGATGTCGATCAGGTGGTGCCTGGCTGCAGCCAGTTCGCAGGCAGAAGGCTTGGCCGTGCCAATGTTCATGCCCCGGTAGACCAGCGCGGAGTCGACGCTGATGATCTCGACCGGATAGCGCGCCGCAATGGCGAGGGCGGCGGCAGTTTTGCCAGCGGCCGTCGGGCCTGCCAATGAGAGGTATTTTTGCCCTACGCTGGGCGTGCAATCAGGCGGGTTCGGAGTGGCAGGCATGCATCTGAGCGTAGCAGATTCATGCCCGTCCACGCCGCCCGGTGGCGGCCAGGATCAGACCACGCCTTGGGCCAGCATGGCGTCGGCCACCTTGACGAAGCCGGCCAGGTTGGCGCCGTCCACGTAGCTCAGCGTGCCGTCTTCGCGGCGTCCGTATTGCAGGCAGGCGCTGTGGATGTCCTGCATGATCTGCAGCAGGCGCGCGTCGACTTCGTCGCGTGACCAGGACAGGCGCATGGCGTTCTGGCTCATTTCCAGCCCCGAGGTGGCCACGCCGCCGGCGTTGCTGGCCTTGCCCGGTGCGTACAGCACGCCGTTGCCCTCAAATACCCGCACGGCGTCGAGCGTCGAGGGCATGTTGGCGCCTTCGGCCACGCAGATCACGCCGTTTTTCACGAGCGTGGCGGCGTCTTCCGCGTTGAGTTCGTTCTGCGTCGCGCAGGGCAGGGCCACATCGACCGGAACTTGCCACGGCCGCACGCCGGCGTGAAATGCCACGCCGGTACGCTGGGCGTAGTCGTTGACGCGGCCATACAGGTGGTTCTTGACCTCCATCAGTTCGGCCAGTTTTTCGGTGGTGAAGCCGTCCTCGTCGACGATGGTGCCGCTGGAGTCCGACACGGTGATGACCTTGGCGCCCAGCGCCATGGCTTTTTCAACCGCATACTGCGCGACATTGCCCGAGCCCGAGACGCTCACGCGCAGGCCATCCAGCGAGCGGCCTGTTTGTTTGAGCATTTCCTGGGCAAAGTAAACCGTGCCGTAGCCGGTGGCTTCGGGGCGGATCAGCGAGCCGCCAAAGCTCAGGCCCTTGCCGGTGAACACGCAGTCTGAGCGGTTGCTGAGCTTTTTGTACATGCCGGCCATGAAGCCGACCTCGCGGCCGCCCACGCCGATGTCGCCGGCTGGCACGTCGGTGTCGGCGCCGATGTGGCGGAACAGCTCGCTGACGAAGGCCTGGCAAAAGCGCATCACTTCCATCGGGCTCTTGCCCTTGGGGTCGAAGTCGGCGCCGCCCTTGCCGCCGCCCATGGGCAGGGTCGTCAGTGCGTTCTTGAAGGTCTGCTCGAACGCCAGGAACTTCAGGATGGACAGGTTGACCGAGGGGTGAAAGCGCAAGCCGCCCTTGTACGGGCCGATGGCCGAACTGTGCTGGATGCGGTAGCCGCGGTTGACCTGGACCTCGCCCCGGTCGTCGATCCAGGACACGCGGAACATGACGGTGCGCTCGGGCTCGATCAGGCGGTCGAGCAGGCCGTGTTCGGCATATTTGGGATGCTTCTGGATGTAGGGCCAGAGGCTTTCCATGACTTCGGTCGTGGCCTGAAGGTATTCCTGCTGGCCCGGGTTGCGGGCCGCGACGTGGCTCAAAAAGCTTTCCAGGGTTTTGTACTTCATTCGCTCGGGTCCTTTAAATGGTGCATGAACTTATGCAAAAAGAACATTTTGCCGTGAATGCGCACCATTTATGAGTGTTTTCTGGCGTGATTTTCAAAAAATGAATAGTCGCGCACCATAATGGTTGATTTTCATCACGGATGCTTTAGTTTTAAAAGACGGTTATGCACCAACTAGGTGTCATGGCAGGTTAAAGAGTTGCGTCATGGCCTGCCGGTACTGCGGCTGGCCCACTGTGTTGGTGTTGTGGTGCGAGCCGCCCTCCACCAGCATGAACAGCTTGGGCTGCGCCGCGGCATCAAAGAGTTTGCGCCCCAGGCCGGGCAGGATCAGCTGGTCGTTGTCGCCATGCACCACGAGCAAGGGGGAGCCGATCTTGTTGACCTTGCGGACTGCCTCGAAACGCTGGGTGATCAGCAGCGACACCGGAAGCCAGCCCCAGCGCGAGTTGCTGACCACGTCGGCAATCGACGTGAAGGTGCTTTCAACAATGGTGCCGCTTTCGTCGGCCACCTCGGTCGCCAGGTTGATGGCGATGGGCCCGCCCAGCGAGTGGCCAAAGATGTAGCGGGGACGGTCCGGGTATTTTTTTGCCAGCCAGTCCCAGGCTACGCGCGCATCTTCGTAGGCCGACGCTTCCGACGGCAGGGCTGCCGTGCTTTTGCCAAAACCCCGGTAGTCAATTGCAAGCACTGAAAACCCAAGCGCCTGCATCCGGCGTATGCGCGGGGCCGATCCGGTGACGTTGAAGCGCGCGCCGTGCAGGTAGAGCATGACGGGTGCGCCAGTGGTCTGGGCGGTCCTGGCGGTTTTCGGCTCGTCCGCCGCCAGCCACAGGCCATGCAGCCGGTCACCTGAACGGCCATTCAGTGAAATCCAGACGTCGTCCATGCCTTGGGCGGCTGCAGCGCCGCCGCCCCAGGTGCGGTCGCTGGGCTGAAAAATCCAGACGCGCTGCTTTTCGTCCAGCGTGGCGCAACCGGCCAGCACGGCCAGCGCGGTGCAAAAGGATGCGAACAGGTGCCAGCGTTTCATGTCTGAAGTAGAGCCATGGCGCGCTGAAAAGTTCAGTGCGCGCCTGTGGGGTGCCGGTTTCAGTACAGTTGCGCGGGCGTGTGCTGCCCAGCCTTAACGCCCCCGCATAAACAGCCCATCCAGCTCCTTGATGCTGATCTGCCGCCAGGTGGGCCGGCCGTGGTTGCACTGGTCGGAGCGCTCGGTCGCTTCCATCTGGCGCAGCAGGGCGTTCATTTCATCCAGGTTCAATCGCCGGTTGGCGCGCACGGCACCGTGGCAGGCCATGGTGGACAGCAACTCGTTGTGCGCCCGTTGCACCACACTGCTCGAGTCCATCTGCGCCAGCTCGGCCAGGACGCTGCGTGCCAACTCCACCGCGTCGCCCAGCGCCAGACTGGTGGGAACGGCGCGCACGGCCAGCGTCCGGGGGGAAAACGCGGTGATCTCAAGGCCCAGCGTGCCAAGCGTTTCGGCGCAGGCTTCTGCCGTGGCGACTTCCTGCGGGCTGGCGGCAAAGGTGGCCGGAATCAGCAGCGGCTGGCTGGCAATGCGGGCGGTGGCGGTGTCGAGCTGGCTTTTCAGCCGTTCGTAGACGATGCGCTCGTGGGCGGCATGCATGTCGACAATCACCAGGCCCTGGGCGTTTTCGGCCAGCACGTAGATGCCTTGCAGCTGCGCGATGGCGCGTCCCAGCGGCCAGGCTGGCAGGCTGTCGGCCGCTGCGCTGGGGGCCGCTTCCAGATTTGCAGCGGGAGCCGGACTGCTTGGGGCCGACCGCGCCGGCCAGGTTGCCTCGAAGTCGGCGACGCGTCCGCCCTGGTTTGCGCTTAAATTTATAGGGGGTTGCGACCATCCCTGCTGCGCGAAAGCCAGTTTTTCCTTGATTATTTCGGTGGCGGGCAGTGGCGATATCTCAGGCGATAGGGCATCGGCCTGTGCCGCCAGGGCGGCGCGGGGCGGGGCCAGCGCGTCTTCGGTGGCGTAGCGCACCGCCTGGTGCACCTCGCGGCTGTCCCGAAAGCGCACTTCGATCTTGGTCGGATGCACGTTCACGTCGACACGGGCCGGGTCCATCTCGATGTACAGCGCATAGACCGGCTGGCGGTGGCCGTGCAGCACGTCTTCGTAGGCACTGCGCGCCGCGTGGGTCAGCACCTTGTCGCGCACGAAGCGGCCATTGACATAGGCAAACTGCTGGTCGGCGCGCGAGCGGGCGGCGTCCGGTATGCCGGCGCGGCCCCAGACCCGCACGGCGGGCTGGCCGTCGGCCCGGCGCGCCGTGCTTTCGTACTGCACGGCCACCGACTGCGCCACGAAGTCGCTGCCCAGCACGTCGGCCAGGCGCTGCTCATGCGCAGAAGCGCCGCTGCAGGCGCGCCACTGCTCGACCAGCTTGCCCTCGTGCCAGATCGCAAAGCCCACGTCGGGCCGCACCAGCGCGTGGCGGCGCACGGCCTCAATGCAGTGGGCGAGCTCGGTGGCGTCGGTTTTCAGGAATTTGCGGCGGGCCGGGGTGGCGTAAAACAGCTCTCGCACCTCCACGCTGGTGCCGCGGTTGCGCGCCGCCGGGGTCAGCTCGCCGGTCCGGCCGTCCAGCTGCCAGGCGTGTTCGGTGTCCATGGTTCTGGACAGCAGGCTCATGTCGGCAATCGAGTTGATGGCGGCCAGCGCCTCGCCCCGAAAACCCATGGTGCCCACCGCCTCCAGGTCTTGCAGCGAGGCAATCTTGCTGGTGGCATGGCGACGCAGCGCCACCGGCAACTCTTCGCGCGGAATGCCCAGGCCATCGTCTTCAACCAGAATCAGCCGCACACCGCCGGCCATCAGCCGCACCGTGACCTGGCGGGCGCCGGCGTCCAGCGCGTTGTCGACCAGCTCGCGCACCACCGAGGCGGGACGCTCGACGACTTCGCCGGCGGCAATCTGGCTGATCAACTCGTCGGGAAGGTCGCGGATCGGGCGGCGCGTGCCGGGCAGGGGGGAAGGTAAAGAGGCGTTGGTCACAGCCCTGATTTTAGGGGAGAGGGCGCCGGCACCGGCAGGGGTGGCGCCCTGGCCCACGTCTTTGAAAAAACCCGCGTGTCAAAATCCCCGTCATGGAACTAATTACTTTTCTGATCGACTTCATCCTGCATGTGGACAGGCACCTGGAGGCCTTTACCCAAAGCTACGGCATGTGGGTATATGCGCTGCTGTTCATGATTATTTTTGTCGAGACCGGCCTGGTGGTCATGCCGTTTTTGCCCGGCGACTCCCTGCTGTTCATTGTGGGCGCGCTGTGCGGGGTGGGACTGCTCAGCCTACCGCTGTCCCTGGGCTTGCTGGTGGTGGCGGCGGTTCTGGGCGACCAGTGCAATTATTCGATAGGCCGCTACTTTGGCCCGCAGGTGTTCAAGTGGGAGCAGTCTCGGTTTTTCAACAAGCGTGCATTCAACCAGGCGCATGAATTTTATGAGCGCTACGGCGGCACTACGATCATCATCGCGCGCTTCATGCCCTTTATCCGCACGTTTGCGCCTTTTGTGGCCGGTGTCGCGGAAATGAACCGCGGAAAATTCACGGCCTTCAACGTGGTTGGCGCGCTGATCTGGGTCGTGGGCTTGTGCAGCGCGGGCTACTTTTTTGGCAACTTCCCCTGGGTCAAGGAAAATCTGAGCAAAATCATCTGGGCCATGATCCTGATTCCCGGTCTGATCGTGCTGTACGGGGCCTGGAAGGCCAGCCGCAACAAGGCGCCGGCGCCAACCGGCAACCATTGACCCGTCGCCGCCCCGGTGAGGGGTGACGGGGCATAAAAAAACGACGCGCTGAGATTCAGGCGTCGTTTTTGTCTGCAATCCAGGCTGTTGAATATCAACTTGCTGGATGGCCCGCTGTCACGGCCTGGCGGCCGCGTGCGGTAGTTACTGCTTCTTGCCGATTTCGTTGCCGATCAGCGCACCTGCTGCGGCGCCGCCAACCGTTCCGAGTGTTCCGCCGAAAACGGCGTTGCCCAACAGGCCACCGCCAACGGCGCCGACGCCGGTGCCAATTTGCGCATTGGTGGGGTTGGTGGTGCAGCCGGTCATGGCCATCAGGGCTGCAGCGGCGACGGAGATCAAAATTTTCGTGTTCATCATATGTATCTTTGCTAAGAGTTTCAGGCTCTTACCTATGGAAAATCACGCCGGTTTAATGAAGTGATGTCCTGGCGCTACCTGTATTTTGACTATAAGCCCTGGCGCATCCCCTGACTGTAGGAGAAGGTCGCCGCTCGCCGTGGTCGTGCTTTTTGACGCGGGCCTGGTGCCCGGTTCACAGCGCGCGGTTTCGCGCCAGCGGTGGGTTCCGGGAGAAATAGCGCGCAATGCCGCGCATCAGCGCATCAGCCAGTTGAATCTGGTAGCCCTCGCTACGCAGTTTGGCTTCTTCTTCGGGGTTGCTGATGAAGGCGGTTTCCACCAGCACGCTGGGAATGTCGGGTGCCTTCAGGACCGCAAAGCCGGCTTGTTCCACCCGGGGTTTGTGCAGCCTGCCCACGGTGCCGATCTCGCCCAGCATGGCGCCGCCCAGCTTCATGCTGTCGCTGATTTGCGCGGTCGTGCTCATGTCCAGCAGGGCTTTTTGAACCTGGGCGTC
Organism: Polaromonas sp.; assembly: GCA_030650875.1. Lineage (GTDB taxonomy): Bacteria > Pseudomonadota > Gammaproteobacteria > Burkholderiales > Burkholderiaceae_C > Polaromonas. The sequence continues at coordinate 4,905 of JAUSDK010000169.1, read as the reverse complement.
CTTGGCCTTGACATTGATGCCGCCCACCAGGTCAGCGGAGTTCTCCTTGTCGGCGATCCAGCGCGCGGCGCTGCTGGAGGCGCCCCGTTCGCTCAGTGCAAATACGCTGGCGCCCTGCGGCCTGTCGGTAAAAAACGCGTCGGCGTGAATGCTGATGAACAGATCGGCTTGCACGCGGCGCGCCTTTTGAACGCGGATGTGAAGCGGCACAAAAAAGTCGGCATCCCGCGTGAGGTAGGCCCGCATGTTGGGCTGCTGGTTGATGCGGTCGCGCAGGCGCAGGGCAATTTGCAGCACCACATCTTTTTCACGCGTGCCGCCAGGGCCGATGGCGCCGGGGTCTTCGCCGCCGTGGCCCGGGTCCAGTGCCACGATGATGAGCCGGTCGGTTCTGGCCTCGACGGTTCTTGGCATGGGGGCGGCGCTGTCGGCTGGGGGTTTGGGTGCTGCGGCAATGCCTGGCGCAGGCGCCTGCGCGCTGGGGGCAGCCTTGCCGGACTGCTGCGCCATCAGGTTGCCTAGCGGGTCATGGTCCGGCGCCGGCTCTGCCGCGGGCGCCATGGCCTCCGGTTTGCCGGCCAGTCGCTCTGCAATCAGGGCTTCCAGCGGATCGGCAACCTGCGCGGGGTAGAGGTCAAACACCAGGCGGTGCTGGTAGGCGGCAACGGGCTTGAGCGTGAACACCTGCGGCAATATGGCTTGCTTCATGTCCATCACCAGCCGCACCACCCCCGGCGCATTCTGGCCGACGCGAATACCCGAAATGTTCGGATCGTCCGACCTCACCTTGGCCACCAGTTCGCGCAGGGCCGGGATCAGGTCAATCCCCTGAATGTCAATGGCCAGGCGCGGCGGATCGGCCAAAAAGAACTGACGTGCCTTGATTTCGGCGTCGGACTCGATGGTCAGCCGGGTGTAGTCCTTGGAGGGCCAGACGCGTACCGCCAGAATCGTGGCGCCGTGTGCCAGTTGCCGCACGCCCAGCAAAAGCACGACGCCGCCCATTTGCAATGCACTGCGCCGGCTGAGGGGGATGACGGCTTTGTTCATGTGAGCAGTTCCGCGCCCGTGGGGGTCAAGGCGGTCAGCGTGACGGCGCGCGATTCGTCGGCCAGCAGGTCGATGTGGATGCGCAGGTCGGGCGGCGGCAGGTGGTTGCCTGCTTTTTCGGGCCATTCGACCAGTTTGAGCCCGATGCTGGCAAAAATATCGCGAAACCCGGCTTCTTCCCACTCGTTCGGGTCATTGAAACGGTAAAAGTCACAGTGCCAGATATCAAGGCCCGGGTGCAGGCTGGAGGGCCCCAGCGTGTAGGGCTCGACCACCGCATAGGTCGGGCTCTTGATGCGGCCTTCCACGCCCAGGCTTTGCAGCAGGTGCCGTGCAAAAGTCGTTTTGCCGGCGCCCAGGTCACCCTGCAGTTCAATCAGGGCGCGGCTAATCGCAGGCCGCCGGGCCAAGGCCTGCGCAAAGTCCTGCGTCCCGGCTTCGTTTTGCCAGGCAATGTTTTTTACAATCAGCGGGTGCTCCTTAACAGTCATCAATTCAATCATCCACTGGTCAGTCAAATTCAAACGTGGGCGCGCGAGCTTGGATTTTCGCAAATTGGCATTACAGGCGTTGATTTATCGTCCGCAGAACCTGGATTATCAGCCTGGCTGGCCGCAGGCTTTCAGGGTGACATGCATTACATGGCGGCGCACGGGCTTAAACGGGCCCGTCCCGCTGAATTGATTCCGGGCACCGTGAGCGTTATCACGGCGCGCATGGATTATTTGCCGGCGACCACACCCACCCGGCCAGGCCAATGGCAGGCGCTGGAACTGAGCCGGCTGACGCGGCCTGCCGAGGGCATTGTGTCGGTCTATGCCAGGGGCCGCGACTACCACAAGGTCATGCGCGCGCGGCTGCAAAAGCTCGGTGAACGGATTGCCGCGCAGGTGCAGACGCTGGGGCACCGTGCCTTTACCGACTCGGCTCCGGTGCTTGAAGCCGAACTGGCCGCCCGCAGCGGCCAGGGCTGGCGCGGCAAGCACACGCTGCTGCTGAACCGGGAGGCCGGGTCGATGTTCTTTTTGGGCGAAATCTATGTCGACCTGGCCCTGCCGCCCAGTGCACCCGTGACGCCGCACTGCGGCAGTTGCAGCGCCTGCATCGATGTGTGCCCGACACAGGCCATCGTGGCGCCTTACCGGCTGGACGCACGCCGTTGCATTTCTTACCTGACGATTGAACATGCCGGATCGATTCCGCTGGAACTGCGGCCGCTGATGGGCAACCGCATTTACGGCTGCGACGACTGCCAGCTGGTGTGTCCCTGGAACAAGTTTGCGCAACGCAGCGCCTTGCCTGACTTTGACGAGCGCCAGGGCCTGACGGGGCAGCAACTGGTGACGCTGATGGCCTGGACCGAGGAAGCGTTCCTGCGCTTCACCGAAGGCAGCCCGATTCGCCGGATTGGCCATGAACGCTGGCTGCGCAACCTGGCGGTGGCGATGGGCAATGCCCTGCATGCGGGCACTGGCGGGGCTGCCAGCGATGCCGAAATCAGGGCCAGCCTGCTGGCGCGCAGAAGCCACACCAGTGAGGTGGTCAGGGAGCATGTGCTTTGGGCCCTTTCCTGATCAACCTCACGCACCGCTCAAGCCTTGGCCTAATCCGGACATTATCAAGTTGAATCAGGCATCTGACCCTAGCGCAGCACGCCTAGCGCAAACGCCAGGCTCGCCACGCCGAGCACGGTCGACAGCGTGACCAGGCCCGCCACGTAGCCGCCGTTGTAGCCCATGCGCGCCGCCAGCACATAGGCGCTGGAGGCGGTAGGCAGGGCTGAAAACGCCAGCAGGATGGTGGACTGCGTGGCGGACAGGCCGAATGCGCTGGACAGGCCCAGCGCCACCAGCGGCAGCAGCAGATGCCGTATCGAGAGCACCGCCACGGCCAGGGTTTTGGCCTGGGACAAATGACCAAACTGCATGCCTGCGCCCGCGGCCATCAAACCCAAGGCCAGGGAGGCTGCGCCGATGCGCGTGACCGTCGGTTCCAGCCAGGGCGGCATCGAAAACCCCAGCAGGTTGGCCACCAGGCCGCTGGCCGTGGCCAGAATCAGCGGGTTGCGCACCAGCTCGCGCAGAAAGCCGCGCTGCGCATGCCTGGCCATGGGCCACACCGCCGCCACGTTAAAAAGCGGCACGCAAACACCTATCAGCACCGCAATCAGCAGCAGGCCTTCATTGCCCGCCAGCCGTTCGGCCAGTGCCAGGCCAATAAAAGAGTTGAACCGAAACGCCACCTGGGCACTGGCCGCATGTTCGCGCCGGTCAATGTGCCGGCCCAGCCAGGGCAGGTGCGGCAGGCTGTAGGCCATGGCAATGCCGGCCAGTCCCATCAGCAGCCCGGCGCTGATCAGGCTGGAAGCGGCCATCAGGTCGAGCGGGCTTTTCACAATGGAATGAAACAGCAGCACCGGGAACAGGAAGTAGTACACCAGGGTTTCCACCTGCGCCCACACCGTGCGGTTGAGCGCGGTGTAACGGCAGACCAGGTAGCCACAAATAATCAGGGAAAAGTCAGGGAAAAGGAGCTGGGCGTAATTCACCGGCACGAGAATAACCGCAAACTGCCCGGGTTTGCCCTTATGCGTAATCCACAATAAGCAAGCGGTGTGCTTGCGCGTACCATTCAGGCTGTTTTTTTATCGTAAGGATGTGAATATGCAACGCCGTTACCTTTTTTCCTTGTCCACCCTCTCTGCCTTGGCGCTCATCGCCGGGGCCGGAACCGGTTCCGTTTGGGCGCAGGCCTATCCCAGCAAGGTCGTCAAACTGCAAGTGCCGTTTGCACCGGGCGGCACCACCGACATCGTGGCGCGTGTGATTTCCGAGCCGCTGGGCAAGGCACTGGGCCAAACCGTCATTGTTGAAAACAAGGCCGGTGGCGGCGGTGTGGTCGGCGCAACTGAAACGGCCCGGGCCACGCCGGACGGCTATTCGCTGGGCATGGCGACGGTGTCCACCACGGCGGCCAATCCGGCCATCAACCCAAAAATTCCGTACAACCCGCTGACCGACTTCACGCCCGTCATCAATATTGCCGCAACCCCCAATGTGATCGCGGTGCACCCCAGTTTTCCGGCCAGGAACTACAAGGAGTTCGTGGCTGAGCTTAAAAAGAACCCTGGCAAGTATTCCTTCGCCTCATCGGGCACGGGCGGCATTGGCCACCTGCAAATGGAGCTGTATAAAAACCTCAGCGGCACATTCATCACCCACATTCCCTACCGCGGCGCTGGCCCGGCCCTGAACGACACGGTGGCGGGCCAGGTGCCCGTCATTTTTGACAACCTGCCTTCCGCGCTGCCTTTCATCCAGCAAAAGCGCCTGATCGCCATCGTGGTGGCCGCGCCCCAGCGCCTGGCGGTGTTGCCTGATGTGCCAACCTTCAAGGAAGTGGGCCTGGAGCCTGTGAACCGCATGGCGTACTACGGCATTGTGGGACCCAAGGGTCTGCCAAAAGACATCGTTGACAAGCTCAATGCCGGTGTTAAAAAGTCGCTTGAAGATCCCGCTGTGCGCAAGCGTATCGAGGAAACGGGCTCGCTGGTCGTTGCCAACACGCCAGAGCAGTTTGCGACGCAGATCAAGGCCGAGTACGAGGTTTACAAAAAAGTGGTTGAGACTTCCAAGCTCAAGCTTGAGTAAGTAAATTGTTGTCGTCGGGTTTGTTGCCCGCCAGCCAGCACAGCATTGACGGGTTTGTCGATGCGGTGTGGCTGGAAGACGGCTTGAGCAAAAACACGCTGGAGGCGTATCGGCGCGACTTGACGCTTTACGCGCGCTGGCTGGGTGCGCCTGAGCAGCGTTGCCGGCCGCTCGATGAGACGCTGGAGGCCGATCTGGCCGCGTA
>JAUSDK010000166.1 GCA_030650875.1 Polaromonas sp. | reverse complement strand
CCTTCGATCACGCGGGTCAGGCAGGTGCCGCACACCCCTTGCTCGCAGGACATCTGCACCACAACGCCCGCATCGGCCAGGGCCTCCACCACGGTTTTGTCCTTGGGCACCACCACGATCTTGCCGGTGCTGGCCACCTGGACCTCAAAGCTGGCGTCAGTGTCGGACTTGGTCACCGTGCCGGCAAAGAACTCGTAATGCAGTTGCGCCTCGGGCCAGCCTTTTTCCCGGGCGGTGTTCAGCACCGCGTCCATGAAGCCCTTGGGCCCGCAGACATACAGATGCACGCCGCTGGCCGGCGCACTCAGCAGTGCTGCAATGTCGAGTTTTTGTTCGGGCGCGCCATCGTCAAAATGGAAATGCACCTTGGGCGCAAAGCTTGATGCGGCAATGCGCTGGTGAAACGCGGTGCGCTCGGGCGAGCGGGTGCAGTAGTGCATCTCGAAGTCGGCGCCGCTATTAGCCAGCCGCTCGGCCATGCACAGGATGGGCGTCACGCCAATGCCGCCGGCCAGCAGCAGGTGCCGGCTGGCATCGTGCGCCAGCGGAAAATGGTTGTTGGGCGCGCTGATTTGCAGCAGCTGGCCTTCAGCGACCAGGTCATGCATGGCGGCCGAGCCGCCGCGCGACGCCGGGTCGCGCAGCACGCCAATCAGGTAGCGATGGCTTTCCGTCGGGTCATTGCACAGGGAATATTGACGGGTCAGGCCGCCTGGCAGGTGCACATCGACATGCGAGCCGGCAGAAAAGGCGGGCAGCGGCCCACCGTCCACCGCGACCAGTTCATAGGTGCAGATATCCACGGCTTCTTGTTGCTTGCGGGCCACGCGAACCGCAATCGTCGGTAAATTGCTCATGCTGATTCCTCAGGCCGCAGCCGGTGCGCCGCCAGCGGCCTGTTCTTCGGCCATGATGCGGTCCAGGATCTTGCGCGACTGCACGCCGCCGGCGTCAATGTTGAGCTTGAGCAGCGCGCGGTCCGGGTAGTCCAGCAGGTTCTGCTGCTGGCGCTGCAGCATTTCCAGGTCTTCTCCAAAAATCTTGCCCTGGCCTTCGCGGATGGTGGCGGTCAGCGCCTTGTCCTTGGGATTGAACTTGCGCGCCATGCCCCAGAAGTACCAGATCGAGGTTTCGGTCTCGGGCGTGATGAAGTCCACCACCACGCTGTAGGCTTTGTGCTCGGGCGGCGCGTCGTAGCCGCC
>JAUSDK010000146.1 GCA_030650875.1 Polaromonas sp. | reverse complement strand
AATGTCGATCTTGTAGGCGTGCAGATGGCCGGTGAGGCCCTCAAAATCGCGCAGCACCTGAAAGCCGGTGACGCGCAGGCCGCTGGCTTTCACGGCAGCGACGGCCGCATCCATGCCGTCGGGGTGGCCCACCAGGTCTTTGGCGGCCAGCATGATTTGCGTGAAGCCGGCCTCGCGCACCGCCTTGAGCTTGGCCTCAAGCGGCCCCGCCAGCGAGATGGTGTCCATCCCGAAATCATCGATATTTCCGCTGTTATGGGTCATGGTGATTGCCGCTCGCTTAACGTTCGTTGTGGACCAGCTCGAAGCTGACGCTGCCCATCCAGGTCTTGGTCAGCGCGCCCCGGTCTTCGGTGTGCACGCCGCGCGACTCGACAAACTCCACGCCGCGCCGGCCCAGCTCGGCCACGGCCGCCAGCACGTCCGGGCTGCCCAGGCCGACGCGCTGCAGGCCTTCGTCGCCCTCGACATCCAGCACGGTCGCTTCGGGCTCGATCAGCTGCAGGTAAAAGCGCGACGACGCCGGGCACGGGCTGCGCAGAATCCGGCCCTTGGGCAAGATGCCAAAGCGCTGGTCGGCGGGCAGGTCGACAAAACCAAACAGCTCGCGGTAAAACTCGGCCCAGTCTTCGGTGCGGTCGTTGCCGATGTACTGCACCAGGCCAAAGAAATGCAGGCCGGCCACGGCGGGCGGGTGCTGGTCCACCGTCGGGATAGGCACAAAGTCCACGTCGTAGATCGAAAACTTGTCGTAGCGGTCCACAAAATAAATGCGGCTCTTGCCCACGCCATGAATTGCCGGGATGTTCAGCTCCATGACCTCAACCCGCGGCGGCACGGCCCAGGCGCCGCGCTCCAGCGCATGGGCATAGGCGGCAGCGGCATCGCGCACGCGCAGGGCCACGGCGGCCAGCACCGGCTGGTCGCTCGGCAGCGCGCCATTGGGCAAGGCCGGAATGTGGGCGTTGACAATCACGTTCATGCCGCCTTGCCGGTACAGCATCACCTCGCGCGAGCGGTGCCGGGCAATCGGGCGAAAACCCATCATCTCCAGCACCTGGCCCAGCGCCTGCGGCTTGGCGGTGGCGTATTCGATGAATTCAATGCCGTCCAGGCCCAGGGGATTGGTGGCGCCGGCAATCGCTTCGCGGTCCGGCAGGGTGGCGGTCGTCATAAGTAGCTTCCTTTTTTGGCTATCGAAGTGTGTCTGGCCGCGGGCAGGCGCGTCCACCACCGGGTCTGGCTGACAATGGTAAGCGTGCTCGCCATCAAAATAATAAGGGACAGAGGTGCCGTGAAGAATTCGCCCGCAAACTATCCGATTCTGCCTTTGGCGCAAATCACGGTCTGGCGGCAGGACTTGCCCAACATCGAGGCGTTTTATCGGCGACCGCTCATCGTAGGCTATAGGCCTATTTCATCAGTAAATATCAAACCCCAGGGCCGCTGACCGCACACGACATGCACACCAGACATTTCCTCCAGCTGATTGGGATGTCCGCCCTCTGGGGCGCCTCATTCCCCTTGCTTCGTATTGCCAGCCCCGCGCTCGGGCCTTGGCTTCTGGCCGGCCTGCGCTGCACCCTGGCCGCCGTGGTGCTGGTCGTGTTGATGCGCGCGCTGCGCGAGCACTGGCCGCCCCGCGCCGCCTGGCCGCAGCTGGCGCTGCTGAGCCTGCTCACCGTGGTCACGCCGTTCGTGCTCTTCAACTGGGCGGCGCTGGTGATTCCGGCGGGCTACTCGGCCGTGCTGAACGCCACCGCGCCCCTGTTTGGCGTGCTGGGTGCGGCCGTGGCCGGCGAGGAAAAACTGACGACACGCCGCCTGCTGGGCTGCGCCGTGGGATTTGCCGGCGTCGCATTGCTGGTCCAGCTGGGGCCGGTCGCCGTGACGCCGCAGGTGGTGCTGGCCGCGCTGGCCTGCACGGCCGCAGCGGCGGCGTATGGCTTTGGCACCATCCTGATGAAACGCGCCACCATGGCCTACACGCCGCTGCCCGCGTCGGCTGCCGTGCATGTGGCGGCCGCGCTGATCTTGCTGGTCCCGGCGGGCGCCGCCGCGCCGTCGGCCCAGTACACGCCGGCGGCACTGATCGCGGTGACCGTGCTGGGCACCATCACCTCGGGCTTCATGTACTGGATCAGCATGCGGCTGATGCGCGAGATCCCGGCCAGCGCGGCTACCTCGGCGGCCTTCATGATTCCCTTGTTTGGCGTCAGCTGGGGCGGGCTATTCCTGGGTGAACC
>JAUSDK010000141.1 GCA_030650875.1 Polaromonas sp. | reverse complement strand
GGGCGCGCGGCCTTCTTGCTGGTGGGCGCCATGATGGCCACCGCGATGAGCGCCAATGTGTTTTTCTGGATCATTCCGGGTCAACGCAAGGTAGTCGCCGCCATCCAGGCCGGCCAGCCGGTGGACCCGGTGCACGGCCGGTGCGGCAAGCAGCGCAGCGTGCACAACACCTACTTCACGCTGCCGGTGCTGTTTGCCATGCTGAGCAACCACTACAGCTTTACCTGGAGCCACCCGCAGAACTGGCTGGTGCTGACCTTGATGATGCTGGCGGGCGCGACCATCCGGCAGTTTTTTGTGCTGCGCCACGGCTACAAGCTGGGCCGCAACCGCCACCCGCTGGCCTACGCGCTGGTGGGGCTGGCCGTGATTGTTGGCGTGATCGTCTGGATGAAGCCGAATGCTACGGATTCAATAGCTACTAGCGCACGTCCTATAAGCGCTACAGGCCAAATTGGCTATGAAAAAGTGCAACCGGTGCTGGCCCAGCGCTGCTACCAGTGCCACGGCGCGCAGGTGCAGATGAAAAACGTGCGGCTCGATTCCCCCGAGGCGCTGGCGCTGCATGCGCAGGCCGTCTACCAGCAGGTGGTGCTGGCCCGGCTCATGCCCATGAACAACGCCACCGGTATCACCGACGCCGAGCGCGCGCTGGTGGGGCAGTGGTTCCTGGCGGGCGCCAAGGTTCCGTAATCGCCAAGTTGCCGCGAGGTCAGCGCCGCTACCAGTCGGCCACCATGCCGGCCGCGCGCGTCGATGATTTTTCAAAGTGGCCGGCCAGGTAGTCCACAAAAGCCCGCACGCGTGCCGACACCTGGTGCCGCTGCGGGTAGACCGCGTGGATGTCGGCCGGCGGGGTCTGGTAGTTGTCCAGCACCTGGCGCAGCCGGCCGCTGCGCAGGTAACGCGCGACGTCCCACTCGGCCCGCATCACGATGCCGTGGCCTGCGAGCGCCCAGTTGACGGCGATCTCGCCGTCGCAGGTACTCAGGTTGCCGCGCACCTTCACTGTCTCCGTGCGCTTGCCTGAACTCAGGCGCCAGATGCCATAGGCCTCGTCGCCCTGGCGTATGCCGATGCAGTTGTGCTGGGTCAGGTCGTGCGGCACTTTGGGCGTGCCGTGCCGGGCCAGGTAAGCGGGTGCGGCACACAGCAGGCGCCGGTTGGGCGCGAGCTTGCGGGCGATCACGCGCGCATCGGGAGGTTCGCCAAAGCGCACGCACACATCGAAGGCATCGTCGCTGACTGGCGGCGGGTTGACCGTGAGCTGGAGCTGGACCTGCATGTCCGGGTGCAGTTTCACGAAGCCCGCGATCAGCGGCGCGATGTGGCTGCGGCCAAAACCCAGCGTCGCGTTGACGCGCAGCAAGCCCCTGGGCGCCGCCACA
>JAUSDK010000139.1 GCA_030650875.1 Polaromonas sp. | reverse complement strand
ACAACGAGTTCGGCTGGAAGTCTTCAAAGCCCGGCTTGATGCATGGCTGCGGCCACGACGGCCACACTGCCATGCTGGTGGGCGCGGCCCGCTATTTGGCTGAAACACGCCGCTTTGCCGGCGATGCCGTGCTGGTGTTTCAGCCCGCCGAAGAGGGGCGGGGCGGGGCCGACGCGATGATCAGGGACGGGCTGTTCGAGCGCTTTCCGGTGCAGGCCATCTACGCCATGCACAACTGGCCCGCCATGCGCCCGGGCACCATCGGCATCAATCCCGGACCGATGATGGCTGCGGCCGACCGCATCACGATAGAGATCACGGGCCGGGGCGGCCATGGCGCGCATGCCTACCTCACGGTGGACCCGGTGCTGGTGGCCGCGCACATCATCACGGCCGTGCAAAGCATTGTGTCGCGCAACGTCAAAGCCATGGACAACGCCGTGATCAGTGTGTGTTCCATGCAGGCCGGCGACCCTGGTGCCATGAGCGTGGTGCCGGGCCATGCCACGCTGGTCGGCACGGTGCGCACCTTCAGGCCCGAGGTGCAAGACCTGGTGGAGCGCCGCCTGAAAGAGCTGTGCGCCGGGGTGGCGCAGGGCTTTGGCGCCACGGCCACCGTGCATTACGAACGCATTTACCCGGCTACCATCAACACCCCGGGCGAGTACTTGCTGGCGGCCGCTGTGGCCGACCAGTTGGTAGGCCCGGAAAACGTGGTGCGCAACCTGGAGCCCAGCATGGGCGCTGAAGATTTTTCCTTCATGCTCAGGCAAAGGCCAGGCGCTTATTTGCGGCTCGGCCAGGGCGAGCAGGTTCCGGACGGACAGGGCGGCACCACAGGCGGCGTGGGCAGCCATTTTTTGCACAACAGCCGCTACGACTTCAACGACAGCGTGCTGCCGCTGGGCGCGGCACTGTTTGCCGGCATCGTGGAGCGGGCGCTGCCGCTGGTGTGAATGCAAACGCCTATTGAGTGTCTACCCGTGCCCCCGAGCCCGCATCGCTCCTTCCCCCGCTGGGGGAAGGCGGGGATAGGGGCCAGCGGAAGTGGCCGGGCCGCTGCGGTTTGATGCGTGGAAAATTCTGGAACGAGTCGTTAGGCTACCGGCATGGGCGAGCGCTGCCAGGAGCCCCCATCCCGACCTTCCCCCAAAGGCGGGAAGGAGGAAATCGGTGATGCTGACAAGTAGTTAACTTATTGACTCGTAAGGAATTTCAGGGAAATTTAACTTTTTCATGAAATCACCTGAATGCAGGCCGAAATGGTTGCGCAGTTGGTGCAAACGCATATCCCGCAGTATCTCCAGCCGCAGTGATCAACAGGCGCAGCGTCAGGCAGGTGGCCAGGTGAATGTGGCCGGCCTTGGTCAGCGGCGAGCCGGTGGCGCTGATCTCGATGGTGGTGGCGCCGTGTTTGCGGGCGCTGCCCCTGGTGTGAAAAATATGATAACTTGTTGATTAATAATGGTTTTCAGGATAAATTGATACTTTTACCGAAATCACCTGAAAATGAATCCAGTCCTTGAACTTCAACCCAGTCAGACTCGGCAATACATTGATGCTGAAACTGTTTTCCTGGAGCTTCGTCGTGCTCAGGCGGAGTTTGCTGAAGTGCGTGGTTCCATGTTTTGGCGCACACAGGGAAATACCGATTATTTGATTCGTGAATCTGCCGGGGGCGGGCAAAAATCGCTGGGGCCGCGCAGTGCAGAGAACGAAAAGATATATGAGCGCTTCAAGGCACGTAAAGCCGGAACCGTGAGCCGCTTGGCCTCGCTGACAAGCGCCGCGCATGATCAGCAGCGCTTGAACAAAGCACTGCGCGTTGGCCGCGTGCCTGGCATCGTCATCAAAACACTGAATGCGCTGGAGGCTGCGGGTCTTCAGGATCATTTTTTGACGATTGGAACGCACGCGTTGTATGCGTATGAAAGTGCCTGCGGTGTGCGCTTCATGTCGGACGCCCTGGCCACGCAGGACATTGACCTGTTGTTCGATAGCCGAAAGCGGCTGTCTTTTGTTTCGCACCTGCGCCGCATCGATAGTTCGTTTATCGGTGCGCTGCAAAAAGCCGACCCGACTTTCAGGGTCATGCCAGATCAGAAGCAGACGGCCATCAATGCGACGGGGTTCGAGGTGGACGTGATTCGCCGGATGGCCAAAGACGGAGATCCGCACCCGTTTCGGATGAGTGCCAACGAGGATGATTTGTGGGCTGTTCAGGTGGCAGGGGCCGATAAAATGTTAAGCGCCCAACGATTCAGCCAGGTTATTGTTTCAGAAACAGGTCATATGGCCGTGATGAATACCATGAACCCGCTGACCTTCATCGCCATCAAGAGAATGATCTCCTTGTCGTCAGACCGTGACCCCAAAAAGCGGCGCAAAGACGTTTTGCAGGCCGAAATGGTTGAGCAACTGGTGCAAACGCATATGCCGCAGTATCTTCAGCCACAGTGATCAAGCAGGGGTTTTTGGAACTGCCTCACGCATACCGCTTGCTCCGCAAATTGTTTTTCATTTCCTTCAGCAATGGCTGCAGCGTGGGGCCTATGCGCAGCGCCAGGCAGGTGGCCAAGATGTCAATGATCATGAGGTGCAGCAGGCGCGACACCATAGGGCTGTAGCGGTCATAGCCTTCGGGGTGGTCGGCCGCCAGGTGAATGTGGCCGGCCTTGGCCAGCGGTGAGCCGGTGGCGGTGATCACGATGGTGGTGGCGCCGTTTTTGTGGGCGATGTCGCAGGCGTCCATCAGGTCGCGGGTGCGGCCCGAGTTGGAAATCACCACCACGCAGTCGCCCGGGCCGAGCAGCGAGGCGCTCATGACCTGCATGTGGCCGTCGCTGTAGGCAATGCTGTTGATGCCCAGCCTGAAGAATTTGTGCTGGGCGTCCTGCGCCACGATGCCGGAGTTGCCGACGCCAAAAAATTCAATACGCTTGCCGGCGCGGTAGGCGGCCAGCAGGGCCAGCGTGGCTTTTTCAAAGGCCAGCGGGCTGGCGTCGTTGCGGTACTTTAAAAATGCGGCCACGGTGTTGTCGATGACCTTGACCAGCACGTCGCCGGTCTTGTCGTCCATGTCCACGCTGCGGTGGATGAAAGGCACGCCCTCGCTGACGCTGCCGGCCAGCTTGAGCTTGAAGTCCGACAGGCCGTCGTAGCCCACGCTGCGGCAAAAGCGCACCACGGTGGGCTTGCTGACATGCGCGCGGCTGGCCAGTTCGGTGATGGGCAGGTTGGCAAACGAACGCGGGTCGGCCAGCACCAGCCGGGCCACGCGTTGCTCGGCCGGTGCTAGCGAGGGCAGGGAGGCTTTGATGCGCTCCAGCATGCTAGCTCTCTTCGCTCCAGCAGTAGTTGTCTTTGGCGATCATGGCGCTGGACGCGCTGGGCCCCCAGGTGCCTGACGTGTAGGGGCGCGGGCCGGCCGTGTCGTGGCGCCAGGCGTCCAGAATCGGTTCGACCCAGCGCCAGGCTTCTTCTTGCTCGTCGCTGCGCACAAACAGGTTGAGCCGCCCGGCAATCACGTCCAGCAGCAGCCGTTCGTAGGCACCCACGCGTTCAGAGCCAAAGCGCTTGTCAAAATCCAGGTCAAGCTGCACCGGGGCCAAGGTGGGCGCGCCCCGGCTGGTGCCGCTGGCCAGGCGCTGGTCGGCGCCCTGGGCCAGCAAGTGCAGTTCCAGTCCGTCTTTGGGCTGCAGGTTGATGACCAGCCGGTTGTCCACGTTGGAGCAGGCCAGCGGCGAGTTGAAGATGGCGTGGGGCGCGGGGCGAAAGTTCACCTCGATGTGCGCATCACGGCCGGCCAGCCGTTTGCCGGTGCGGATGTAAAACGGCACGCCGGCCCAGCGCCAGTTGGCAATTTCGGTGCGCAGGGCTACAAAGGTCTCGGTGCGGCTGTCGGGGTTCACGCCGGGTTCATCACGGTAGGCGGGCACGGCGTCGCCGTCTATGGTGCCGCCCGCGTACTGGCCGCGAATGGCGTGCTGGCGCAGGGTGTCGGGCGTCCAGGGCTTGAGCGAGCGCAGCACCTTGAGCTTTTCGTCGCGAATCGCGTCGGCGTGCGCGTTGATGGGTGGCTCCATGGCCACCGCGCACAGCAGCTGCAGCGCGTGGTTTTGCACCATGTCGCGCAGCGCTCCGGTGCTGTCGTAGAACGCGCCGCGTTTTTCCACGCCGAGTTCTTCGGCAATGGTGATCTGGATGTTGGCAATGTGCTCGCGCCGCCACAGCGGCTCAAACAGCGAGTTGCCAAAGCGCAGCGCAAACAGGTTTTGCACCGACGGTTTGCCCAGGTAGTGGTCGATGCGAAAGATCTGCTGCTCGGTCAGCACGCTGCGCACGGCGGCGTTGATGGCGCGGTTCGATTCGAGGTTGTGGCCCAGCGGCTTTTCAAGCACCACCCGGGTCTGCGGGCCATTGAGGCCGGCGACGGCGATTTGTTCGCACACGGTGGTGAACAGGCCGGGGGCGGTGGCCAGGTACATCACCACCACGTCGGCGGGCCGCAGCTGCAGCCGGGCTGCCAGCCGGGCATAGTCGGCGGGATTGGACAGGTCCATGCGCAGGTAGCCCAGCAAGGCGGCAAAGCGCGAAAACTCCTCCTCGCTGGGGCGCTTGGCCAGCTCGACCTGGTCAAAGCGGGCCTTGATCAGGGCCCGGTACTGGTCGTCCGACAGGTCGTCGCGCGCCACGCCCACAATGCGGCCGCCTTCCGGCAACGAGCCGTGGCGAAAGGCCTGAAACAGGGCCGGCATGATTTTGCGCCACGCCAAGTCGCCGGTGCCGCCAAAAAGGATGAGGTCAAAGCTCATGGTAAAACCTGATTTGGTAATTAAGTTTCATATTCTATGGGCATAATGGTAACTCTATTGCAGCCCCATCCTGCCTGTTTGCGATTTGGCGGGGTGTTTCATTTGAACCAACTTCGCGCCTTTGGCGGGCGCTTTTGCCATGAACCAACTCGATGCCCTGAAACTGCACACCACCGTGGTGGCCGATACCGGCGACTTCAAACAGCTGGCCCAGTTCAAGCCGCAAGATGCCACGACCAATCCGTCGCTGATTCTGAAGGCGGTGCAAAAGGCCGATTACGAGCCGCTGCTGCTGGGCACCGTGAACCGCTTCAAGGACCGGCCGCTGGACGAAATCATGGACCGGCTGCTGGTGCGCTTTGGCTGCGAGATCTTGTCGATCATTCCGGGCCGGGTCTCGACCGAAGTCGATGCGCGCCTGAGCTTTGACACCCCCGCCACCGTGGCGCGCGGCGAACGCCTGATTGAGCTGTACCAGGCCGAAGGCATTCACATTGACCGGGTGCTGATCAAGGTGGCGGCCACCTGGGAAGGGATTCAGGCCGCCCAACAGCTGGAGCGGCGCGGCATTCATACCAACCTCACGCTGCTGTTTTCGTTCTGCCAGGCCGTGGCCTGCGGCCAAGCCAGGGTGCAGCTGATTTCCCCGTTTGTGGGCCGCATTTACGACTGGTACAAAAAGTCGGCCGGCAGCGCCTGGGACGAGGCGGCGCATGCCGGTGCCAACGACCCCGGCGTGAAGTCGGTGCGTGAGATCTTCAACCACTACAAGCACTTTGGCATTGCCACAGAAATCATGGGCGCGAGTTTTCGCAACGTGGGCCAGATCACCGCGCTGGCGGGCTGCGACTTGCTGACCATCAGCCCCGATCTGCTGGCCCAGCTGGCCGCCAGCGACGCGCCGCTGGTGCGCATGCTGGACGCCAGTGCCGCAGCGGCGCTGGATTTGCCCACCGCGCAGTTTGACGAAGCGGGTTTCCGTTTTGCACTCAACCAGGACGCGATGGCCACCGAAAAGCTGGCCGAAGGCATACGCGGGTTTGTGGCGGATGCCGTGAAGCTGGAGCAGCTGATGCTGGCAGCGCAGGCCGCTGCATGAGCCGCCTGCGCTGCGACAAAACCCCGGCCTGGGCGGCATTGCAGGACTTGTTTCAGGCCTCGGGCAAAAACTTTGACCTGAACGCAGCGTTTGCCGCCGACCCGCAACGTTTTGCCCGCTTCAGCCAGGACGCGCCGCATGTGTTTGCGGACTTGTCCAAGAACCTGATCGATGGCGAGGTCGAGGTGCTGCTGCTGGATCTGGCGCGGCAATGCGGGGTCGAGCAGCACCGGGACGCGATGTTTGCCGGGGAACGCATCAACAGCACCGAGCAGCGTGCCGTGATGCACTTTTTGTTAAGAAATCCGCCTTTAACCCATTACATACCGGCGCAAGCAGCTATTAATAAACTAGCGGATGCGCAGGCGGAAGTCGAAGCCACCCTGCACGCCATGCTGGCCTATGCCGAGCAGGTGCGGGCCGATGACGGCATTACTGACATCGTCAACATCGGCATTGGCGGCTCTGACCTGGGGCCGCAAATGGCGGTGCGGGCGCTGCGCGAATTTGCCGCGCCGGGCAAGCGCTTTCACTTTGTCTCCAATGTCGATGGCCAGGAGCTGGCCAGCGTGCTGGCGCAGCTCAAACCCGCCGGTACGTTGTTTTTGATCGCTTCAAAAACTTTCACCACCGCCGAGACCATGGCCAATGCGCATTCGGCGCGGGCGTGGTTTGAGGCGCAGGGCGGGCAGGACGTGGGCCGGCATTTTGCGGCGCTGACCACCAATGTGGCGGCGGCCCATGCATTTGGCATCAGCACCACCTTTGGTTTCTGGGACTGGGTGGGGGGGCGCTATTCGTTGTGGTCGGCCATTGGCTTGCCCATTGCGCTGGCCATTGGTGCGGCGGGTTTCAGGGCGTTTCTGGCGGGTGCGCATGCCATGGACGAGCACTTTCGCACGGCCGGGCTGACGCGCAACCTGCCGGTGCGGCTGGGCCTGCTCGACGTCTGGTACCGCAACTTCCACGGCTTTGGCAGCCGCAGCATTGCGCCTTACAGCAGCGCCCTGGGCCGCTTCCCGGCTTATTTGCAGCAGCTTGAAATGGAAAGCAACGGCAAGCGCGTGGATGCAGAGGGCCAGGCCTTGCCCTATGCCACGTCGCCGGTGCTGTGGGGCGAGCCTGGCACCAACGGCCAGCATGCGTATTTTCAAATGCTGCACCAGGGCACGAATGTGGTGCCGGTGGAGTTTGTGGCGGTCAAGCAGGCTGCCCACGACTTGCCGGGCCACCACCAGCAGTTGCTGGCCAATGTGCTGGCCCAGGCGCAGGCGCTGATGGTGGGTAAGAGCGGCGCCGCCGGGCCGCCCCAAGGCGACGCAGCTCCCCCGGGGGGCAGCGAGCCACACGCCGTGGGGGAGCGTGGGGGTCCCATGTTTTCGGGCGGGCACAAGGATTTTCCGGGCAACCGGCCCAGCACCTTTTTGCTGCTGGAGCGGCTCACCCCGGCCAGCCTGGGTGCGCTGATTGCGCTGCAGGAGCACCGCGTGTTTGTCAGCGGCGCCATCTGGGGCATCAACAG
>JAUSDK010000138.1 GCA_030650875.1 Polaromonas sp. | reverse complement strand
AAAGACCTGGTGGGCCACCCCGACGGCATGGATGCGGCCGTCGCTGCCGTGAAAGCCAGCGGCCTGCGCGTCACCGGCTTTCAGGTGCTGCGCGATTTTGAGGGCCTCACCGGCCATCTGCACGCCTACAAGATCGACATTGCCAAGTCGATGCTGGAAATGTGCCATGCCCTGGGCTGCCACCTGTTGCTGATCTGTTCATCGACCTCGGTGCATGCCACGGGCGACACCGCCGCGCTGGTCAGGGACTTGCGCAAGCTGGCGATGCTGGCGATTCCGATGAACATCAGGATCGCCTACGAAGCCTTGTCCTGGGGCCGCACGGTTAACGAGTTTCCGCAGGCCTGGGACATTGTTTGCCAGGCCGACATGCCCAACCTCGGGTTGGGGTTTGACTCGTTTCACATGTTCGCCAGCAACACCGCGCTGGATGAGCTGGACATGCTGGATCCGCAGAAAATATTCCTGGTGCAGCTGGCCGACTTCATGTGGACCGAGATCAAGTCGGTCGAGGAACGCATCGCCACGGCCCGGCATTTTCGCGTGTTCCCGGGCGAGGGCGTTCACAGCGAAGCCCTCGCGTCGCTGGTGAGCAAGCTGCACAGCCTGGGTTACCGCGGCGACTACAGCTTTGAAGTCTTCAACGACGACTACCAGCAGATGCCGCTGCCCACCGTCGCGCAGCGCGCCTGGCGCTCGGCCCAGTGGCTGGGCGAAGATGTGCTGCGGCGCTCGGTGCCCTTACCGAACCAGATCCGATTGAAGCGTTGAACCGTTGAACCGTTGAACCGTTGAATGATTGACCTGGACGGCGCCTGGGCAACGCCGATAATCACGGCGATTGCCGCCGGACACGCCGTGGCGCGGCAGGACTTGCGCTGAAACCAGCATCGCCCCACCATCTCACCCCACAGAAAGACATGCCGCATGAAAACAGTCCTGGTCCTCAATGGTCCCAACCTTAATTTGCTCGGCACGCGCGAACCGGCCGTGTATGGCGCGCAAACCCTGGCCGACGTGGAGGCGCTGTGCCTGACGGCCTGCGCTACCCACGGCCTGGTGCTGGACTTTCGCCAGAGCAACCACGAAGGCGTGCTGATCGACGCGATCCAGGAGGCCGGGCGTGCCCAGGCCGCCGGCACGCTGGCGGGCGTGGTGCTGAACGCCGGCGCCTACACCCACACCAGCGTGGCCATCATGGACGCGATCAAGGGCGCGGGCGTGACGCTGATCGAGCTGCACATCAGCAACGTGCATGCGCGCGAGGCGTTTCGCCACCACTCCTACATTTCCCCGGTGGCCAAGGCGGTCATGGCCGGCTTTGGCATCAAGGGCTATGCGCTGGCCATTGCCGGCCTGGCCGAGTTGACCCAGCCCGGTTGAGCCGCCCTTTCAGGTTCTGAGCCATGTCGCCCAAGAAATTTCTGGTGGACGAGCGCGAGGTGGAGCTCAGCGCCATCCGGGCGCAGGGCGCGGGCGGGCAAAACGTCAACAAGGTGTCCAGCGCGGTGCATCTGCGCTATGACATCAGGGCCTCGTCGCTGCCCGACGAGATCAAGGAACGATTGCTGTGCCTGAGCGACAGCCGCATCACCCAGGAAGGCGTGCTGGTGCTCAAGGCCCAGCAGCACCGCACGCAAGAGATGAACCGCGCCGATGCGCTGGCACGGCTGCAGGAGGTGGTGGATTCGGTGTCGAATCCGCCCAAGGCCAGGCGCGCCACCAAACCGACTTACGGCTCCAAACAGCGGCGGTTGGAGGGCAAAAGCCAGCGCTCCAGCATCAAGTCGTCGCGCGGCAAGGTGCAGGACTGAGCCCGCTGGCTTTGCTGCACGTTTAAGTATTTTTGCCTTTTAGCCCAATGAATTCGTGTTTAAGTAGCGATTGAATTTATAGCCAATTGCTTGGCGCTGAGGGCTTCCAGGCCGGCTGCTCAAACGCCGCCGCCAGGTAGTCCACCATGCGGCGCACCTTGACCGACAGGTGCTGGCGGCTCGGGTACACCGCATGAATGGCCAGCGCCGGCGCGCGGTACTGGGGCAGCACTTCCACCAGGCGGCCGTTTTTCAGGTCCGCCCCCACGATGAAGTCGGGCTGCAGAATCAGCCCTTGCCCGGCCAGCGCGGCCGCCAGGCAGGTGTCGCCCGAGTTGCTGCGCAAGCGCGCCTGCGTGGTGACTTCCACCGGGCCGTTCGGGCCTTCAAAAGCCCAGACGTCGCCCCCCGACCAGTAGCTGTAGGCCACCACAGCATGGGCTGCCAGGTCTTCAATGCGGGTCAGCGGCGCGTGCTGCGCCAGGTAGGCGGGCGAGGCGCACAGCACCACGCGCGTGCTGGCCAGCGGGTGCGAGATCAGGCTGGAGTCGGGCAGGCGGGCAATCCGGATCGCCAGGTCAAAGCCGTCTTCCACCAGGTCCACCAGCCGGTCAGACAGCGTGATGTCCAGCGTCACCTCGGGGTGCTGCTGCAAAAAGCCGCCCCACAGCGGCGCCAGGTGCAGGTTGCCAAAACTCACGGGCGCGTTGATGCGCAGCCGGCCCACCGGGCGGGCTGTGCCGGCGCTGGCCGCCAGGTTGGCCTCGGCCAGGTCGTCCAGGATCTTGCGGCTGCGCTCAAAGTAGTCGGCGCCGGCCTCGGTCAGCGACTGGCGGCGTGTGGTGCGGTTGAGCAGCCGCGTGGCCAGCTGGGCCTCCAGTTCCAGCACCAGGCGCGACACCACGGCCTTGGACGTGCCCAGCCTGTCGGCGGCTTTCACGAAGCTTCCGTTTTGCACCACGGCAACAAAGGCTTGCATCTGGCGAAAGGGGTCCATGGCGGGCTTTGCATGTGGTTTGAAGCGGTTATTGTCAATTAAATCAAGACAATTCATCAATCGATAGCTTCTTTATCTTTTATTCATGGATAAATACAGTTGGGGCCTGTCCTTGAAATGCGAGTTTCCCCATGACCACCATGACACCCACTATTTTTCCCGCGCTGTTTATTTCTCACGGCGCACCACTGTTTGCCCTGGAAGCCGGCAGCACCGGCCCGGCGCTCACGCGCTGGGGCCAGGGCCTGCAAGGATCCGGCCACGGCCTGCGCGGCGTCGTCATCATGTCGCCGCACTGGATGGCGCGCAGCCCGGCGGTGATGACCAACCCTGCGCCGGCCACCTGGCACGACTTTGGCGGTTTTCCGTCCGAACTCTATGCCCTGCAGTACCCGGCCGCCGGCAGCCCGGCGCTGGCCGCTGAGGTGATGGCCTTGCTGGCCAGGGCCGGCATGGCGGCAGCCGGCGACGCCGAACGTCCGCTGGACCATGGCGCCTGGGTGCCACTGATGCACCTGTTTCCCAAGGCCGATGTGCCGGTGGTGCAGGTCGCCTTGCCCGCCAGCTATGGCCCGGCGCAGGTCCTGGCCATGGGGCAGGCGCTGGCCAGCCTGCGGGCGCAAGGCGTACTTGTGGTGGGGTCGGGCAGCATGACGCACAACCTGCGCGAGTTTTTTGGCGGCGAGCGCGCGGCCGAGCCCTATGTGCTCGAATTCAGCCGCTGGGTGGAGGCTGCGGTGGCGCGCGGCGACAAAAATGCCTTGCTCGACTACCGCCGCCAGGCCCCGCATGCGCAGCGCGCCCACCCGAGCGAAGACCACTTTTTGCCGCTGTTTTTCGCGCTGGGCGCGGCGGGCTGGGGTGAGGCTGGTGACGGTGTGGTGCGCGCCGATTACCTGAGCCGCGAAGTGATGTATGGCATTTTGGCCATGGACGCGTTTGCCCTGGCCCATTCACCTGAAACTGCCTGAAAGTCATGTCATGAACCAAAAAGTGTTCCAGCCGCTGTCGTTTTTAAAGCGCGATGCGGCGCCCGGCACCGCGCAGCCCTGGTTGCTGGTGCTGATGCACGGTGTGGGCAGCAACGAGCAGGACCTGTTTGGCCTGGCCTCGTCGGTGCCCGCCCACTTCCATGTGGTCAGCCTGCGGGCCCCGAATGCGGTGGGGCCGGGCGCTTATGCCTGGTTTCAGTTTGGCGTCACGCCCGAGGGCCAGCGCGTGATCAATGAAGCGCAGGAGGCCGCCAGCCGAGAGCAGCTGGCGCTCACCGTGTCGGCCCTGTCGCAGCAGCTCGGTGTGCCGCCTGAGCGGGTGGTGCTGGGCGGCTTCAGCCAGGGCGGCATCATGGCGCTGTCCCTGCTGTTGACGCAGCCCCGGCGCATGCATGCTGCCATGGCGATGCACAGCCGCCTGCTCGCAGAGGTGCTTCCTTTGCGGGCTCCGCTCGCAGAGTTGCAGGGCAAACAGCTCTGGGTCAGCGCCGGCACCCGCGACGCGGTGCTGCCGCCCGCGCATGCGCAGGCCGTTCGGCAGCTGGCGCCGCAGTGGCCACTCACCCTGACGTATGCCGAGTTTCCCTCCGCGCACGAGATCACGGCCCATGAACTCGCCCAGGCCATGGCGTGGCTGCAGCAACTGACGGTGTAAGCCTGCGCCGCATGGGCGTGATGCAGTCGCCAGATAAATCATTGGATACATTGAACTAGGTATTTACCCTTAAAAACGGCATTTTTTCTCCAGAAATGCCATCTTCTGTATACACTGCGTATCCATGAATGGCTCAAATTCATCTATTACCCTTGGACTCCGTGTCTGCGATCTGATTCGCAGGTCGGCGTGAGGCGGGCTATGGTCTTTCCATCCGACAGCCAGATGACGGACCTGCAGGAAGAGGGCGGCTCGCAGGTCGTCAAGGCCCAGCTCAAGCTGCGGGAAATGATTCTGGCCGGCGAATTGCCTGGCGGCGCGCGAATTGCAGAACTGTCGATTGTTGACAAGCTCGGCGTTTCGCGCACCCCGATTCGTGCCGCGCTGATGCGGCTGGGGCAGGAAGGCCTGCTGGAGGCTTTGCCCAATGGGGGGTATGCGGTGCGTACCTTTTCGGAGCGCGACGTGGCCGATGCCATCGAGCTTCGTGGCGTGATTGAAGGCATGGCGGTGCGGCTCGCCGCCGAGCGCGGCGTGGCGCCCGTGGTGCTGGCTGAAGCCTATGCGTGTCTGCACCAGATTGATGAATTGCTGCGCGAGGCGGCGCTCAACGACGAGGCGTTTTCGCGCTTCGTGGTGCTCAACGAAAAATTTCACAGCCTGCTCGGCGAGTTGTCGGGCAGCTCCTTCCTGTGCCGTGAGCTTGAACGTGTCGGCAGTCTGCCGTTTGCATCGCCATCGGGCTTTGTGGTGGTTCAGGCCAACTCGCCGCAGGCGCGCGACATGCTCATCGTGGCGCAGGACCAGCACTGCCAGGTGCTGGACGCCATTGAAAACCGCGAAGGGGCACGTGCCGAAGCCATCATGCGCGAACATTCCCGCCTGGCGCAGCGCAACCTGCGCGAAGCTGTCCGCAATCCCAAGCACAGCGAGATGCCTGGCGTGCGCCTCATCCGCAAGCGCAACCGAATCGAATGACCTGCGTGAAATCACCCTTGCCAATACCGGATGGCCGGTAACAATAACCTTTCAATTTTTTTGGAGACAACCATGCAAAAGCGCCTCTTTCTTCATGCCATCGCACTCGCCAGCCTGACCGCCACCGGCGCCATGGCCCAGGACAACACCTTCAAGATCGGCCTGATTTTGCCGATGACCGGCCAGCAGGCCACGACGGGCCGCCAGATCGAGGCCGCTGCGCGCCTGTACATGGCCCAGAACGGCGACACCGTGGCCGGCAAGAAAATCCAGCTGATCGTCAAGGACGACACCTCGCTGCCAGATGCCACGCGCCGCCTGGCGCAGGAGCTGGTGGTCAATGACAAGGTCAACGTGCTGGCCGGCTTCGGCATCACGCCTTCAGCCCTGGCCACGGCCCCGATTGCCACCCAGTCCAAAACGCCCATGGTGGTGATGGCTGCGGCCACGTCAAGCATCACGCAGGCTTCGCCTTACATCGTGCGTACCAGCTTCACGCTGCCCCAGGCATCGGTCGCGCTGGCCGACTGGGCGCCCAAGAACGGCATCAAGAAAGTGGTCACGCTGGTGTCCGACTACGGCCCCGGAATCGATGCGGAAAAGTTCTTCAAGGAACGCCTGACCTTCAATGGCGGCCAGGTCACCGAATCGCTGCGCGTGCCCTTGCGCGGCCCCGACTTTGCACCCTTCCTGCAAAAAGTGCGTGACGCCAAGCCTGACGCGCTGTTTGTGTTCGTGCCGTCCGGCGCGGGCGCTGCCGTGATGAAGCAGTTCGCGGAACGCGGCCTGGACAAAGCCGGCATCAAGCTGATCGGCACCGGCGACGTGACCGACGACGACCAGCTCAACGACATGGGCGACGTAGCGGTGGGCGTGGTCACGTCCCATCATTACTCGGCGGCCCACCCTTCGGCCATGAACAAGAAATTTGTGGAAGCTTTCGGCAAGGCCAACAAGGGCCTGCGTCCGAACTTCATGGCCGTTGGCGGCTATGACGGCATGCGCGTGATCTACGAAGCCCTGAAAACCAGCAAGGGCCAGGGCGGCGGCGATGCCCTGCTGGCCGCCATGAAGGGTCAGATTTTCGAGAGCCCGCGCGGCAAGATGTTCATCGATGCGCAGACGCGTGATGTGGTGCAGGACATCTATCTGCGCAAGGTCGAGCGCAAGGACGGCCAGCTCTACAACGTGGAATTTGACGTGATCAAGGACGTCAAGGACCCGGGCAAAACCAAGTAAGGTTCGCACCGGCCTCCCAACGGCCCATCGCCGGCAAGCGCTTTAACCAGGCGCTTGCCGGCTTGGCTTTCACCCGACACACTACTCCCCATGCTGACCATTCTTTTTGACGGTATTGCCTACGGCATGCTGCTCTTCATCCTTGCGGTAGGCCTGGCGGTCACCATGGGGCTGATGAACTTCATCAACCTGGCCCACGGCGCTTTTGCCATGGCCGGTGGCTATATCACGGTGCTACTGATGCAGCGCTTTGGCGTGCCGTTTTTGCTGTGCCTGCCGCTGGCCTTCATCGGCTCGGCGCTGCTGGGCGGGGTGCTCGAACGCACGCTGTACCGCCCGATGTACCACAAGCCGCACCTGGACCAGGTGCTGTTTTCCATCGGCCTGGTCTTCATGGCGGTGGCCAGTGTGGACTACTTCATCGGCTCGACGCAGCAGATCATGCAACTGCCCGAGTGGCTCAAGGGCCGCACCGAACTGGGCAGTGGCGACTGGATGCTGGGCATGGGCCACTACCGGCTGTTCATCATCGCGGTGTGCGCGGCGCTCACGGTGGCGCTGCAGTATGTGCTGGGCTACACGCGCTTTGGCAGCCGGCTGCGCGCGTCGGTTGATGACCAGCGTGTCGCCGCAGGCCTGGGCATCAACGTCAATATCGTGTTTCTTTCCACCTTTGCCGTGGGCTCCGGCCTGGCCGGCCTGGGCGGCGCGCTGGGCGCCGAGGTGCTGGGCCTGGACCCGAGCTTTCCGCTCAAGTTCATGGTGTACTTTTTGATCGTCGTGGCCGTGGGCGGCACCTCGTCGATCACCGGGCCGCTGCTGGCTGCACTGCTGCTGGGCATAGCCGACGTGGCGGGCAAGTACTACATCCCCAAGATGGGCGCCTTCATTGTCTACAGCCTGATGATCGCGATTTTGATCTGGCGCCCGCAAGGCCTCTTTGTGCGCAAGGGAGGCAAGTAACATGAATGCACAACAACAATCGCTGCTCAAATACAGCCGCTTCAAGCCCTGGGAGCTGGTGCTGTGGCTGCTGGCCTTTGCCGCGCCGGTGCTGGCGCCCAGCCATGCGCTGATCATCAACGAGATTGCCATCGTCGCGCTGTTTGCCATTTCGCTGGACCTGATTCTGGGCTACACCGGCATCGTCTCGCTCGGCCATGCGGCTTTCTTTGGGCTCGGCGGTTATGCCGCTGCGTTGTTTGCCAAGCTGGTCATGCCCGACCCGCTGGTCGGGCTGGCCGTCGGCATGGGCGCAGGCACGCTGCTGGGTTTTGCCTGCTCGTTCACCATCATGCGCGGCAGCGACTTGACGCGGCTGATGGTCACGCTGGGCGTGGGCCTGATTTTGCTGGAGCTCGCCAACAAGCTGGACTGGCTGACCGGCGGCGCCGACGGCCTGCAGGGCGTGGTGATGGGCCCGCTGCTGGGCCGGTTCGAGTTTGACCTCTACGGCCAGACGGCTGCCTACTATTCGCTGACGGTGCTGCTGGTGCTGTTCCTGCTGCTGCGCCGGGTGGTGCATTCGCCGTTCGGCGCCACGCTCAAGGCGATTCGCGACAACCGGCTGCGCGCCATGGCCATAGGCATTCCGGTGAACGCCAAGCTGGCCATGGTCTACACGCTGGCCGCAGGCGTGGCGGGCGCTGCCGGCGCGCTGATGACGCAGACCACCGGCTTTGCGTCGCTGGACCTGTTCGAGTTTCACCGCTCGGCCGATGTCATGCTGATCCTGGTGATAGGCGGCACCGGCTGGCTGTATGGCGGCGTGGCGGGCGCGATTGTGTTCAAGCTGCTGCAGGATTTTCTGTCGTCCATCACGCCCCAGTACTGGACGTTCTGGATTGGCCTGTTCCTGGTCGTGCTGGTGCTGGTTGGCCGGGAACGGCTGTTGCGCCCATGGACCTGGTTCAGGCGACCTTCTGGCGGAGACAAGGCATGAGCACACTTCACAACAACGCTGATACGGTGCTGTCCGCGCAAGGCCTGGTGATGCGTTTTGGCGGCATCACGGCCACCAACAACGTGACGCTGAACCTCAAAAAAGGCGCGCGCCATGCGCTGATCGGCCCCAACGGCGCGGGCAAGACGACGCTGATCAACCTGCTGACCGGCGTGCTGCAGCCGACCGAAGGCCGCATCATCCTGGAAGGGCAGGACATCACCGAGCTGGCGCCCAACCAGCGCGTGCAGCGCGGCATGGTGCGCACCTTCCAGATCAACCAGTTGTTTGACTCGCTGACGCCGCTGCAAACCCTGGCGCTCACCGTTTCGCAGCACCTGGGGCTGGGAACGAAGTGGTGGCAGCCGCTGGGCCGCAACCGGCAGGTCACTGAACGATGCGAGCAGCTGCTGGCACAGTTTCACCTGACCGAGGTCATGAACCAGCCGACCCGCGTGCTGGCCTACGGCAAGCGCCGCCTGCTCGAAATTGCGATTGCGCTGGCCTGCGAGCCACGCGTGCTGCTGCTCGACGAACCCGTGGCCGGCGTGCCCGCCGGCGAGCGCGAGGAGTTGCTGCAAACCGTTGCCGCACTGCCCGCCGATGTGTCGGTACTGCTGATTGAACACGATATGGACCTGGTGTTTAGCTTTGCAAACTTCATGACGG
This sequence comes from Polaromonas sp., assembly GCA_030650875.1. Classification (GTDB taxonomy): domain Bacteria; phylum Pseudomonadota; class Gammaproteobacteria; order Burkholderiales; family Burkholderiaceae_C; genus Polaromonas. Next base: position 1,723 of record JAUSDK010000138.1, on the reverse strand, counting down.
TGCTGGTCAACGGCACCTTGCTGACCGAGGGCACGCCCGAGCAGATTGCCAACGACCCGCAGGTCAAGGCGGTCTACCTCGGTCATGGCGAGGAGGCCCACCATGGCTGAGCTTCTCAGGGTCGAGAGCCTTCGCGCCGGTTACGGCGAAGCCGTCGTGCTGCAGGACGTGTCGCTCAGCCTGGGCGAAGGCCAGACGCTGGCCCTGCTGGGACGCAACGGCACTGGCAAGACCACGCTGATCAACACGCTGGCGGGCGCGACGCGCCAGCACGGCGGCAGCATCATGCTGGGCGCCGGCAGCGCAAGGGTTGCCCTGCACAAGCTGCCGTCGCACGAGCGGGCGGCCGTCGGCATTGGCTGGGTGCCGCAGGAGCGCAACATCTTCAAGTCGCTCACGGTGCATGAAAACCTGACGGCCGTGGCCCGGCCCGGCAAGTGGAACCCGGACCGCGTCTACACCATGTTCCCGCGCCTGGCCGAACGCAAGACCAACCTGGGCACCCAGTTGTCGGGTGGCGAGCAGCAAATGCTGGCCGTCGGCCGCGCACTGGTGCTCAACCCCAAGCTGCTGCTGCTGGACGAGCCGCTTGAAGGGCTGGCGCCCATCATCGTCGAGGAGTTGCTGCGTGCCATTGCCCGCATCACCCGCGACGAGGGCTTGAGCGCCATCATCGTGGAGCAGCATCCGCAGGCCATCCTGGCCATCAGCCACCGCGCCGTGGTGCTCGACCACGGCACGGTGGTGCACAGCGGCAGCGCCGACGACCTGCGCGAGCAGCCCGAGTTGCTGGACCGCCTGCTGGGCGTGGCCCGGGCCTGAGCCGGCCCCCTGTCTTTACCTGCATCAAGAAAGGTTGAACATCATGTTTCCGAAAAACACCTGGTACGTTGCCTGCACCCCCCAAGACATCGACGACAAGCCGCTGGGCCGCAAGATCTGCGGTGAACGCATCGTCTTTTATCGTGGCGAGGAAGGCCGCGTGGCCGCGCTCGAAGACTTCTGCCCGCACCGTGGCGCGCCCTTGTCGCTTGGTTTTGTGAGCGAAGGCAAACTGGTCTGCGGCTACCACGGACTGGAAATGGGTTGCGAGGGCAAGACCATTTCCATGCCCGGCCAGCGCGTGCGCGGCTTTCCGCAAATCCGCAGCTATCCGGTGGAAGAGCGCTACGGCTTCATCTGGGTCTGGCCCGGCGATGCGGCGCAGGCCGACGCCGCAAAAATCCCGCACCAGGACTGGTTCGACAACCCGGACTGGGCCTATGGCGGCGGCATGTACCACATCAACTGCGACTACCGGCTGATGATCGACAACCTGATGGACCTGACGCACGAAACCTATGTGCATTCCAGCAGCATCGGCCAGAAAGAAATCGACGAAGTGCCGTGCAAGACCACGGTCGACGGCGACGAAGTGGTGACCAGCCGTTTCATGGAAAACATCACCGCGCCACCGTTCTGGAAACTGGCCTTGCGCGGCAACAACCTGGCCGATGACGTGCCGGTGGACCGCTGGCAGATCTGCCGCTTCACCCCGCCCAGCCATGTGATGATCGAAGTGGGCGTGGCCCATGCCGGCCATGGCGGCTACGACGCGCCGCCCGAGCACAAAGCCTACAGCGTGGTGGTGGACTTCATCACGCCCGAGACCGAAACCTCGATCTGGTACTTCTGGGGCATGGCGCGCAAGTTCAATCCCAAGGACAAGGCGCTGACCGCCACC
>JAUSDK010000128.1 GCA_030650875.1 Polaromonas sp. | reverse complement strand
TGCGCTCAAGATCGGCCTTGACGATCGCGCCAATTTTTTGAGGCGCCTGCGCTTCGCCACGAAATTCGGCTACCGCGATAGGTAATTGCGTCAGGCCCACGCCGGACACTTCTACCCGGAATTGGGCGAATGCTGGCGACGCACCCAGCGCCAGCAAGCTGATAAGAGTTCGACGGTTGAAAGGGGATGTGATGCTCATCAAAATTTTTTACCTATTCCAGTTCGGTTACTTTTGCGGGCGATTCAAGGTCAAACCCCTAGATCCCCTTTTCAGCGCCAACAGATCACTTTTAGTGTTGCCTGACAGGGCCATTTTCGCTGGCGGGCGCTTGATCACGAATATTTCAGCGATGCTGAAATTTAAGTGGTTTTGGTCATGGACCGGCGGTAACAGCAATGCCAGGTTGGTTCGAGATGGATTGCCCTGTCACTGATCCAAAAGGATTGGCGCAGCAAGCCGTCAACGTTATGGCGTCGGCTACGGTGACTGTGACACTGCTGTTGTACACCGAATAGACACTCGGACAGAACAGTGAGGTGAAACAGTTTGTTGCTGACTTCCAGTGTCATTCAAGGCACAGACGGTCCCTCTCCTGAATCCCGGCTAAGAAGCCACAGCTTCAAATACCTGTAGTAAGTGCCTTCCGCAATTGAAATGGCCAAGACAAGACCCATGCGGCCGTCCAGAAATCCCAGACGTAAAAAATAAGTTCGGAAAAAAGCCCATAGTCCATGCCCAAGCGCGGTCTGCAGCGAGGCTGTTTTGCCTCTGTTTTGCAAGCTTTGAGCGCCTGCGCTTGAATAACGATTGGCTTTATCAAGGACGGCCTCAAAGTTCCGGTAGCTTTCATGCAACAGTTCGGAGCGAAGCTTTCCGACAACACTTGAGGTGACGATTCGTTCGTGTACCAGATCATCTGAAAACCGGGCTGCTTGCCTGCGAAAAAGACGCGCCACGCGGTCCGGGTACCAGCCGGAGTGATGCATGTATTGCCCGCAAAAACTCGATAGTCTAGGGAAGGAATAAGCGTCGAATCGAGGCGCGTCAAGTACAGCGCGGATCTCCGTTTGTAGTTCGGGCGAAAGCCGCTCATCAGCATCCAGCGAAAGCACCCAGTCAGAAGTCGCAAGTGCGAGTGCCCGGTTTTTTTGGACACCAAAGCCTTGCCAGTCAGGGCTGATGCTGACCTCTGCACCCAAAGAACGTGCTATCCGGACGGTGTCATCACTGCTGCCTGAATCCAGTACCACGATCTGGTCCGCAAACGGCACTGAGCGCAGGCATGCCTCGATATTGGCAGCCTCATTTTTGGTGATCACGATGACGGATAAGCGGGTCAATGAATACCTCTTGACGGTTTAAATACAAGTTGCCACATGCAACATAAAACTTGAAGCAGTTGAAGCAGTTGAAGCAGTTGAAGCAGTTGAAGCAGTTGAAGCGAAGAAAGCCTCTCTGAAGTCAAACTCAAGCTTCTTTTGTTTCATCTGTCGAGAGTATCCATGCGAGCGCCAGACTCAATGCCAACATCACGCCGTAGTAGTTATGCCCAAAGTTTGTGTTGGTAAAGCCCGAACTCAAGTGCATCCACAGTACCCCAGCCACGCTCCAGCGCAGTCTGGTGTCATAAAGATTGCGTCGCAGCGCAATCCACGCAAGCGCAACTCCCAGGCTCAGATAGCTGAGCAGACCCAGCAGGCCATGGTCGAACACGGTCGTCAACAGGTCACTGTGCAAATGGTCCAGGCTTTTTATGCCGTCTGACCCACTGGACTCCCCCAAGCGATGAATCCAGGCGATTCGTGCTTTGCTCCCATGCCCAAGCAGCGGGGCCTCGCCAATTTCCTTGAGTGCCATTCGCCACATGTAAAGTCGCGCACCGACCGAAGTATTAATTGCCTGCGCCTGCGGTAGAGAGGGCGCGCTGATTTCTTTGATCTCATGCCAAGCCTGCTGGACACGGGCTAACGGCTCCTGGTGGATACGCGGAAAGTTCACGAGCACCAGGGCCAGTAAGGCAACAGCGATCACGGCCTTACCCAAACGGGGAGTTGATCCCTTTGCCCACTCCTTGCCCGTCGACCTGCGGCGCCAAATTAACTGCTTTACAGCCGCTATTCCAACGAACAAGATGAGCCAAAGCACCAAGCCATAGCTGCCCCGCGACTGACTTAGCAATACGGCCGCCACGCCTGCCAATACCGATAGACTCCATGCGCCTCGCCGCCAGCCCGTAGTGTGTGACTGCATGGACAAGGGCAGCAATATACAAACAAAAAAACTCACGCCTGCCGCCCAAGGTATGGCGTTGCTGGGCGTCCCGCGTCCATACACATAACTTATGCCTAACGCCACCCAGCAAGCCATCGCCAGGGCGTGCGTCAGCCAGGTTTTTTCCTGAGGAGACAAGCAAAGTCGGCGCACCAAGGCAAAGGTGGCAGCTGCGCCAAGCAGCAAGCGAACTTCAACATGCCGGTCGCCCCACGGGTCGGCCCAGTAATAGGTGGCCACGGCTTGGAGTGCAAAGGCTAAAAAGCAGGCAGAAAGCCAGACCAGGATCGATTGCACCAAAGATCTATTGGCCGAACGCACAACAGGAATGCGAAGCGCCGCCCACAAACCGATGAGTCCGATCAGCAACCATGCGGCACCCGCCACTTTGGTTGACGCTGGCGCGGCTATCAACAAGGCCAGGAGCACCAGTAAAAGCCACTTGGGCCAGGCATGCCGCAACTCGCCAGTTTGGGTGGAAATAGAGGGCGCAGTGCTATTGATAGCGGTGTCTTGTAAAGGGGTTAACAGCATTGCGTCCGATTCTAAAGCGGGATGGCCGCGCACTATACTTGCCCGGAGCAAACCGCAAGACCACAGCATTTCACCCGTTCATAGCAAGTAAACCACGTGATAGAGCCCCCACAAGAAGGTGCCGCTGATGTGGCAAAGAAAAAAACAATGCTCAGCAGAATTGCGCGCGTTTGGCCGTATTTCAGCGGTTCACGGGCGGGCTGGGCGCTGGCGATTGGCGCGACCATTGCGGCTTCGGCTACCGAGCCTTTCATACCGGCATTGTTGAAACCGCTGCTGGATCGTGGTTTCCAGCAAGACTCGTTTAGCCTCTGGCTGGTTCCGTTTGCGCTGATGCTGTTGTTTACCCTGCGAGGCCTTTCCGGGTTTTTGGCGCAGTTTGCCTTGGCCAAGGTCACCAACGATGGCCTGCTAAAGCTGCGCAAGGCCATGTTTGGCAAGCTCTTGACGGCCCGGACCAACTTATTCGCGGACCAGAGTTCCAGCGCCATTGCCAATACCGTGGTTTATGAAGTGTTCAATGGCTCGTCCCTGCTGATTAATGCGATCATGAAGCTGGCGCGGGATCTGCTGACGCTGTTGGCGCTCATCGGTTATCTGGTTTATTTGAACTGGAAGCTGACGCTGATTGTTGCTCTGTTGTTTCCAGCGGTTGGACTCGTCATTCAGGTTTTGTCAAAGCGACTTTACAGACTGACCAAAGAGAGCCAAAGGGCCACCGATAATTTGGCCTACGTGGTGGAAGAAAACGTCATGGCCTACCGTGATGTTCGCCTCCATGATGCGCAAGCCAGCCAGGCTGACCGGTTCGACGTCCTGAGCCATTCGCTGCGCCGCCTGTCCATGAAGTCAACCGCAGCCTACGCGGGCATGAGCGCCATCACGCAAGTGCTGGCGGCTGTGGCGCTTTCGGCTGTGATCTCGATTGCCTTGGTGCAAAGTGCCGAAAGCACAACTACTGTGGGTGGTTTTGTGGCATTCGTGACGGCTATGCTGCTGTTGATTGCGCCCGTCAAAAGCTTGTCGGATGCGGCCACACCAGTGACCAGAGGACTTGCTGCACTGGAGCGAGGCCTGGACCTGATGGACCTGACGGACGACGAGATAGGCGGGGCTTATGAAAAACCGAGGGCTGCCGGTAACATCGAATTTTCTGACGTCAGCGTGGTTTATAAAGCCGATGCCGTCCCCGCCATCAATCGGTTCAGCCTCTCCATCAGGGCAGGAGAAACCATTGCAATTGTTGGATCTTCGGGTTCCGGAAAAACCACCCTGGTTAATTTGTTACCCCGCTTTGTAGATATTTCATCAGGCCAGGTATTGCTCGACGGTGTGGACATTCGGGAGTGGAACATTCAAGCACTTCGCCAACAAATTGCCTATGTCGACCAGAATGTCGTCATGCTCAACACGACTATTGCGGCTAACGTCGCCTTGGGCCATTCAGTCGATCGTGCCCGTGTGACAGAGGCGCTTGACGCGGCAAATCTGTCGGACTACCTATCAAGTCTGCCCGAAGGCATAGACACCATGGTGGGACATAACGCGACCCAACTTTCGGGTGGTCAACGCCAGCGGCTCGCCATTGCACGGGCTGTCTATAAAAATGCCCCCATACTGCTTCTTGATGAAGCGACATCCGCGCTGGATTCTGCTTCCGAGCAAGCCGTCAAGACCGCCCTGCAAAGGCTGATGCGAGGTCGAACCACCCTGATAGTCGCTCATCGCTTGTCCACCATCGAACACGCGGACAAAATTGTGGTGATGGAGAAGGGCCACTTCATGGAAGTCGGCAATCACAAGGAACTGACATCGCGACCGGGGCCCTATTCAAGGATGCTGCGGTTTGCGAGCAACTCGGGTGACGATAGCCTGGACACTCAATCTTCAAGTAGCACCTGAGTCATGTTGAAAATTCTGGTTTTTACCAAAGATCTCGATTTTTACTCCGAGCAGCTACTTTCCGGACTGAGTCAACAAGGCCATGAAGTTTTATGTGTCATCGACCCTCAGCAGCTTGAAAAATTTCCGAAATGGAAGAGTAATCTACGAATAGTCGCTCAGGTTCCGCTGCGCGGGCGTCTCGATAAACAAGCAGCCAGGAAATACGCAGAAATAATCGTTGAGAATAAGCCAGACATATGCCTCTGCTACACAAGCAGGGCCTTATCTGTTGCATTGAAAGCGAAGCGGGACGCAAAACTCTCCATACCCATCGTTGGCACGAGAGGTGCCGTTGGCGGTATCAGTTGTTGGTATGTACAGGACTGGTTCAGTTATTTGAATCCGTCACTGGATGCCGTTATATGCATGTCTGATGCGATTCGACGTCGTCTTGAACAACAGGCTCGGCGTTTCTGGCCATCGCATCCTGGAAGATTTGTTACGATTTATCAGGGCTACTCATCACTGGTGCCAACCGCCACCAAGCGTGATCACAGCAGCCGGTCAACGCAAAGCACAAGGGTCATCGCGACCATTGCCAACGAGCGCCCGATTAAAGGCATGGGTTATTTACTGGATGCACTTGAATCCCACCTCCAGTTTCAGGATTGGAAACTGATGTGGATTGGCGAGGTGAGCGAATCAACCCGAAAGCGAATAGCCCTATCCCCCAAGCTGAAAGACAGGGTTTTGTGTTTGGGGTACCGCAAAGATGCCAGAGAACTTCTTGCACAGGCTGATTTGTATGTGCAGCCCACTATTGCGCCCGGCGAAGGAATCGGCAACGCCATTGCCGAGGCCATGGCGGCCGAGCTCGCAGTGGTCACGTCAAATGTGGGCGGCGCGCTGGAACTGGTCAGTGCTGTAAGCCCGGAGCTGCTGTTTGAGCCTGCCAACCCGGGCTCGTTGGCCCGTACGTTAGAAAAATTTCTTACTAATTCTGCCTTGTGTGAACAACTGGGACGCGCTGGGCCAGAAATACTAGAGAAAAAATTTCATTTAAACAGTGAAATACAGAAACATATCGATCTTTTTAAAAGACTGATTTAGTTCTAAATACAGAAAAATTACAGCAGCACAATATCGTACTGCTCCTGCACCATAGCCGCTTCAGCCTGCAGTGAGATGGGTTTTCCGATAAAACTGCTCAGACTCGCCAGATGCTGGCTTTCCTCATCCAGAAAAATCTCTATCACTTGGGGTGACGCCACCACCCTGAATTCGCGTGGATTGAACTGCCTGGCTTCGCGCAAAATTTCACGCAGAATGTCGTAGCTGATGCTCCGTGCAGTTTTAACCACGCCTTTGCCGGTACAGGCTATGCACGGCTCGCACAATTGATGGGCCAGGGATTCACGGGTGCGTTTGCGTGTCATTTCCAGTAGACCCAGCGCAGAAAACCCATTGACGGCGGTTTTGACCCGGTCGCGTGCCAACTGCTTCTGAAATTCGGCCAGCACGGCATCCTGGTGGTGCTCTTTGGTCATATCGATGAAATCGACGATCACAATGCCTCCCAGGTTGCGCAGGCGCAGTTGCCGGGCAATGGCCTGCGCCGCTTCCAGGTTGGTCTTGAAAATGGTGTCGTCAAAGTTACGGGCCCCGACAAAGCCGCCTGTGTTCACGTCGATCACGGTCAAGGCTTCCGCCTGGTCGATGATCAGGTAGCCGCCCGACTTGAGGTCTACTCGCCTGCCCAGCGCCTTGGTGATTTCTTCGTCCACGTTGAACAGGTCGAATATGGGGCGCTCGCCGCTGTAGAGCTGAAGCTTTGCGACGGTCGCAGGCATGAACTCTTCGGCGAATGTTTTCAGCTTTCCAAACTGCTCACGGGAATCTATCCGGATGGTTTGGGTGCTCTCGACCACCACGTCGCGCAGCACGCGTTGCAGCAGACTCAGGTCCTGGTGCAACACGGAGGCCGGCGGCAGGCGCAGCGAAGCGCTCTTGATACGCGACCAGGTTTTGCGCAGATAGGCGATGTCTTCCGCCAGTGCGGCGTCCAGGGCGTCTTCGCCGTTGGTCCTGAGTATGAAACCGCCACCGGCCTCGCCCGCCAGTGCCTGCACCCGCAGACGCAACTCCTCACGCTGGCGTGGCGGTATTTTTTGCGAGATGCCGATGTGGTTGTCCTGTGGCAAAAAAACCAGCAATCGGCCGGCGATGCTGATCTGCGCGGTCAACCGTGCGCCCTTGCTGCCAAGGGGTTCCTTGAGCACCTGCACCATCAGGGCCTGCCCCTCGAACAGTTGCCTTTCAATCGGCTGAAGCGGTGCTGCCCCTGAGGGTGCCAACGCGCCCGCAGTCTGTACCCCGTTGTCTGCGTGACGGTTGGTGATGCTGCTCATCAAGTCGGCGACGTGCAAAAAAGCAGCACGTTCCAGGCCAATGTCGATGAAAGCGGATTGCATGCCGGGCAGCACGCGCGCCACTTTGCCCAGATAGACATTACCCACAATGCCGCGTTCAAGCGTGCGTTCAACCTGCAATTCCTGCACCGCGCCTTGCTCAATCACGGCTACCCGGGTTTCTTGTGGCGACCAGCTAATGAGAATATCTTGTTGCATGGGCAGTAAAAAGTGAAACGCTAAATAGGGAAGCGGGCGGCGCGCAGCAGCAAGGCCGTTTCGCGCAATGGCAGGCCCATGATGCCGCTGTAGCTGCCGTTGATTTTGGCGATATACATGGCCACCCTGCCCTGTATTGCATAGGCGCCGGCCTTGCCCAGGGGCTCCCCGGTCGCCACGTAAGCCTGAATCTGGTCCGCCGTCATGGCATCAAAGCTTACCCATGAAGTACTGAGCGCCTCAAACCGCTGATCCCCTTGCTGCAGCGCGACCGCTGTCAACACGCGATGCGTGTGGCCGGCCAACTCGCCCAGCATACGGGCAGCATCGAGCGCATCGTCTGGTTTGCCGTAAATGATGCGCCCCAGTGCCACGGTGGTGTCGGAGCACAAAATGGGAGCGAGTGGCAGTTGGCGCTGCTTCAGGCGCGCGACGGCCGCATCGAGCTTGAGGCCCGTGACCCGCTGGACGTAGGCAGCAGGTGCCTCGTTTTGAAGCACGGCCTCCAGGGCTTCGGCATCTTCAGCAGCATCGGGCAGCAGCAATTCATACCGCACGCCGAGTTGCTCCAGCAGCTGCCGGCGCCTTGGGCTTTGGGAGGCCAGATAGACAAAGTTATCCATGGGCGAAGCAACACATGCGGCTGTCATTCTTACTCGCGGTGGTAAGGGTGGTTGATGGTGATGCTCCAGGCGCGGTAGAGCTGCTCAATCAACAGCACACGCACCATGGCATGCGGCAGCGTCAGGTCCGACAGGCGCAGGCGCTCATGCGCCGCCTGTTTGAAGCCCGCATCCAGCCCGTCGGGCCCACCAATCACGATGGCAACATCGTCACCAGACAACTGCCAGCGTTTCAGGCGCTCTGCAAGCGCCATGGTCGTCACCGCCGTTCCGCGTTCATCCAGCGCCACCACGTGGCAGCCCCGGCTGATGGCGCCTTCAATGCGCCCGCGTTCAGCCGCCAGCAAGTTATCCAGGGTTTTGGATGCGCGAGGCTCGGTTTTAACGGCCTTGAGCTCCACTTTCAGCTCGGGCGGAAAGCGTTTGGCGTAGTCGTCATAAGCGGTCTGTGCCCAGTCAGGCACCTTCTGGCCGACGGCTACGATCGTCAGCCTCATTTGCTCCGGGGTGTGGTTTTCTTGACTGCTGGCTTTTTGGCAGCAGGTTTGGCTGCGGCCGCTTTGACAGCGACTTTTCGGGCGACCATCTTTTTAGCGGCTGGCACCTTGACCAAAGGCGTTTTGGCAGTCGGCGCTTTGGCTGCTGGTTTTTCTGCTGGCGCAGCCTTGGCCGCTACCTTGGCGCGGGGCTTGACCACTTTCACGGCGGGTTCTGCGGCCGGCGCCGTTGCATTGCGCTTGGCGGTCCAGTCGTTGGTTTTACCCACCCGGCCGACATAGCTGGAGTCGGTCACATGGGCAAGCACCAGGGCTGGATCCTTGGGCGGTGCTTTTGCGGCCCTGACGGGCTTTTTGGCGCCCGCTTTGAGCGCGGATTTTGCGGCAGGCTTGCGCTTGGCAACGGGCTCCGCCACTTCCTTCACAACAGGCTTGGACGCTTTTACCAAAGGTGCGGGAGCGCCCAGCTTGATCTTGACGGGTTTGTCGCCCCAAAGCTCTTCCAGGTTGTAGTACTGGCGAATGGTCGGCTGCATGATGTGTGCGACGACCGCACCACAGTCAACGATGATCCATTCCCCATTGCTCTCGCCTTCGATGCGGGGCTTGGCAAAGCCGGCATCACGCACGGCATCGCGCACACTGGCGGCAAGCGCCTTGGTCTGGCGGTTGGAGGTTCCGGATGCGACGATCACGCGCTCAAAAAGCGAGGTGATGTGTTCGGTGTCGAATACCTGGATATCCTGCGCCTTGACATCCTCCAGCCCGTCGATGATGGCGCGCTGCAATTTCTGGACATCTTTTTTGCCTTCGGCGCCGGTGGTTTTGTCAATGTTGGAGGTCATGCAGTGTTTTGCTTCAATGAGGTAAAAATTAATGGGAACGGTAGAGCTGCTTAAGCGAAATATAACGCGCAACCGGCTCGGGGACCAGTTGGGCGATGGCCCCGGCAGTGGCTTCACCCGAGGCCATCAGCTGGCGAATCTGGGTGGCGCTGACAGGCATCAAGGGTAGATCTAGCCGGGAAAGCCGGTGCTCACTGCCAGCATAAGCATCAAATTGCGTCTGGGTCAGCACGGATTGTGTGCGATCAGCTATACAAATTATAGCAATTTCAAGAATGTCCTGCCATCGGTGCCATTGCCGGAAGGCAGAAAACTGGTCGGCCCCAATGAAAAGGTAGATTTGAGCCTGCGGATTTTCCGCTTGCAGGGCCTGCAAGGTGTCTATTGTGAAGGTCGGGCCTGCGCGTTGAATTTCGCGGTCATCCACCACGACATGGGGGATGTCTTCAAATGCCAGCCGGGCCATGGCCAGCCGATGGGCCGGGGCGCTGAGGGCTCGGGCCTTGTGCCAGGCTTGCCCGGTGGGAACCACATACAGCCGGTCCAGCCTGAACTGCGCCAGCGCGGCCTGCGCCAGCGAGATGTGCGCGTTGTGCGGCGGATCAAACGCACCGCCAAACACGCCAATGCGCTGGACCCCTGGCGCCTTTGTTGCGCTCAAACCCAGTCCCGCCTGACCAGGAATTCCTTGTACAGCCGCTCTTCGGCAGACCCGGCCTCGACTTGGCGCTGATAGGACCAGCTCGCCAGCGGCGGCATGGACATCAAAATCGACTCCGTGCGCCCGCCCGATTGCAGACCAAAGTGGGTACCGCGGTCCCACACCAGATTGAATTCGACGTAGCGGCCGCGTCGGTAAAGCTGGAAATCGCGCTCGCGCTCGCCGTAAGGCGTATCCTGCCGACGTTCAACAATCGGAAGGTAGGCCTGTAAAAATGAATCTGCCACGCTTTGCATCATGGCAAAGCTGTTGTCCATGCCCAGTTCCTGGAAATCATCGAAAAACACCCCGCCAATGCCGCGCTGCTCCTGGCGATGCTTGAGGTAAAAATACTCGTCGCACCATTGTTTGAAGCGCGGATATTTGTCGGCCCCAAAGGGCTCCAGTGCGTCTTTGCAGACCTGGTGAAAATGCTCGGCGTCATCGTCGAAGCCGTAGTAAGGCGTGAGGTCCATGCCGCCGCCAAACCAGCACACCGGCTCGCCCTTGCCGGCCACTGGCGTTGCCGCCAGCATGCGCACGTTCATGTGCACCGTGGGCACATAGGGGTTGCGGGGGTGAAACACCAGCGAAACGCCCATGGCCTCGAAGGGTGCACCCGCCAGTTCAGGGCGGTGCTGGGTGGCCGAGGGCGGCAGTCGAGGCCCGCGCACATGCGAAAAACCGCAACCTGCGCGTTCAAACACCCGGCCGCCTTCCATGATTTGGGTGATGCCGTTTCCCTGCAGCAACTCACCCGGTTCTTTTTGCCAGTGGTCAGACACAAATGCCTGGCCGTCCAGCGCGGACACGGCGCTGATGATGCGCGTCTGCAGGCCCAGCAAAAATGTCCTGACGCTCGGTAAATCAATCATGGTCACGAATCCGGAAACAAGGGGAACAGTGGGTAGAAGCGCCTAAACGCCTAAAGTGAAGGCATGCCGCCATGCATCGTGATATTCAGGATTTAATCGCCCGGTATCCGATGTCTTTACGGTACTGCGCGCCGTCAAATGAAATACCTTGCGCCACGTCGTAAGCAAGGTGCTGCGCGGCCTTGACGGTGTCAGCCATTGCCGTGACGCACAGGACGCGGCCACCGGAGGTGACAGTGTCATCGCCCTGCTTTTGCGTGCCTGCATGGAACACCATGACATCCTCGGTTCCTTCGGCATTTTTCGGCAAACCTGCAATCACATCGCCCTTGCGCGGATTGAGGGGGTAGCCGTGCGCCGCGATCACCACGCCCAGCGCCGGACGCCTGTCCCACTCCAGCTCGATCTGGTCAAGCGTGCCAGAGGTTGCGGCCATCATCACGTCGAACAGGTCTGTTTTCAGGCGCATCATGATCGGCTGGGTTTCAGGGTCGCCCATGCGGCAGTTGAATTCCAGCGTCTTGGGTTTCCCCTGGGCGTCGATCATCAGGCCGGCGTATAAAAATCCGGTGAAGGGGATGCCGTCCTTTTCCATGCCTTTGATGGTGGGCAAGATGATTTCGCGCATGGCGCGGGCATGCACATCCGGCGTTACCACGGGGGCCGGTGAATAGGCGCCCATGCCGCCGGTATTCGGGCCCTGGTCGCCATCAAGCAGGCGCTTGTGGTCCTGGCTGGTGGCCATGACCGCCACATTTTTGCCATCGCACATCACGATGAAGCTGGCTTCCTCACCCTGCAAAAATTCCTCGATGACCACCCGAGCCCCGCCTTCGTTGTGGGTAACGCCCAGCACGTTGTGCTCGGGGCCGCTGGGCAGCATGAACTCGATCGCCTCATGAGCCTCATGCAGCGTCATCGCCACCACCACGCCCTTGCCGGCCGCCAGGCCATCGGCCTTGACGACAATAGGCGCGCCTTTTTCATCAACATAGGCGTGCGCCGCCACAGCGTCGGTAAACGTGGCGTAGTGGGCGGTGGGAATCTGGTGACGCACCATGAAGGCCTTGGAAAACGCCTTGGAGCTCTCCAGTTGCGCGGCGGCCTGGGTCGGGCCAAAAACACGCAGGCCCTGTTTGCGGAACTTGTCCACAATGCCTGCGGCCAGTGGCTGCTCCGGGCCCACGACTGTCAGCGCTATCTTTTCTTCAATGGCCCAGGCCTGCAGGGCGTCAATATCGGTGATGTTGATGTTTTCAAGCCGCGCATCAAGCGCCGTACCGCCATTGCCGGGCGCGACATAAACCGCCTGTACTTTGGGCGATTGCGCCAGTTTCCAGGCCAATGCGTGTTCACGGCCGCCGCCTCCCACCACTAAAACTTTCATGCTGCAGATCTCAAGGTTGTCGCTTCAAGGCGTTTTTATTCGGAAAATTCGGCGTTGTGATAAACGGCCTGGGTGTCGTCCAGGTCTTCCAGCACATCCAGCAGTTTTTGCATCTTGCGGGCGTCGTCACCCGTCAGTTCGATCGTGTTGTCGGCCCGCATCGTGACCTCGGCCACCTCGGGCGTGAGTCCGGCGGCTTCCAGGGCGATTTTGACGGTTTCAAAATCCGTGTAGGGTGTCAGCACTTCAATGGCGCCGTCGTCATGCGTGATCACGTCGTCGGCGCCCGCCTCCAGTGCCACCTCCATGACCTTGTCTTCATTGGTGCCGGGCGCAAAAATCAGCTGGCCGCAGTGCTTGAACTGGAACACCACCGAGCCCTCGGTGCCCATGTTTCCGCCGTGCTTGCTGAAGGCGTGGCGCACTTCGGCCACGGTGCGCACCTTGTTGTCGGTCATGCAGTCGACCAAAATCGCGGCCCCGCCAATGCCGTAGCCTTCGTACCGGACTTCCTCGTAGTTCACGCCTTCAAGGTTGCCGGTGGCCTTGTCAATATTGCGCTTGACCGTATCGGCGGCCAGATTGGCGGCCTTGGCCTTTTCCACCGCCAGCCGCAAGCGGGGGTTGGTGTCCAGGTCACCCCCGCCCAAGCGTGCAGCGACCATGATTTCGCGGATCACCCGCGTCCAGATCTTGCCGCGTTTGTCGTCCTGGCGACCCTTGCGGTGTTGAATATTCGCCCATTTACTATGACCAGCCACGACACAATTCCTTATTCGATGGATTAATTGATTTAATCTACACCTTCATTTTACTTTTTCACTTGCGGGACATCTTCATGGCTGAATCCACGGTTCCTCCCTTGCTTATTGCCCGGAACGCTTTAACCGAATGCGTGCTGCTGCCCGGCCTGGCCAATCGCCATGGGCTGATCACCGGCGCCACCGGGACCGGCAAGACTGTCACGCTGCAAACGCTGGCTGAAAACTTCTCGAAAATTGGTGTTCCGGTGTTCATGGCCGACGTCAAGGGCGACCTGACCGGCATCAGCCAGGCGGGCAGCATCGGCGAAAAAATGGCCGGCATCCTGAAAGAGCGCGGCATTGAAGCGCCAGCGCCCTTCGCCTGCCCTGTCACCCTGTGGGACGTATTTGGCGAGCAGGGCCACCCGGTACGCGCCACCGTGTCCGACATGGGGCCGCTGCTGCTGGGCCGCATGCTCAACCTCAACGACACCCAGGCCGGCGTGCTCAACCTGGTGTTCAAGATCGCCGACGATTCCGGCTTGCTGCTGCTGGATCTGAAAGACCTGCGCGCCATGCTGCAGCATGTGGGCAACAACGCCAGCGACTTCACCACCGAATACGGCAACGTCAGCGCCGCCAGTGTGGGCGCCATCCAGCGCGGGCTGATGCAGATTGAAACCCAGGGCGGCGACCAGTTCTTTGGCGAGCCCATGCTCAATATCAGCGACTTCATGCAGACCGACAGCGCCGGGCACGGCATCGTCAACGTCCTGGCGGCCGACAAGCTGATGAATTCGCCGCGCCTGTATGCCACGTTTTTGCTGTGGATGCTGTCCGAGCTGTTCGAGCAACTGCCCGAGATCGGCGACCCCGACAAGCCCAAGATGGTGTTCTTCTTTGATGAAGCCCATTTACTGTTCACCGACGCGCCCAAGGCGCTGATCGAGCGGATTGAGCTGGTGGTTCGGCTGGTGCGCTCCAAGGGCGTGGGCGTTTATTTCGTCACCCAGAATCCACTCGACATTCCCGATTCGGTGCTGGCCCAGCTGGGCAACCGCGTGCAGCATGCCCTGCGCGCCTACACGCCGCGCGACCAGAAGGCCGTCAAGGCCACGGCCCAGACCATGCGGCAAAAGCCGGGGCTGGACATTGAAACGGCCATCACCGAACTTGCCGTGGGCGAAGCGCTGGTGAGCCTGCTGGACGCCAAGGGCCGCCCCAGCATGACTGAGCGCGTGTATGTACTGCCGCCCGGCAGCCAGCTCGGGCCCATCACGCCCCAGCAGCGGCAGGCATTGCTGCAGAACTCGCTGGTGGCCGGAGTCTATGAAAAAGAAGTCGACCGTGAATCGGCCTACGAGAAGCTCAAAGCACGCGCCGATGCGGTGGCGGCCAAGCCCGAAGCCGCCGGCCAGACCGCCTCTGGTGGCATCCTGGGTGGGCTCAACGACATGCTGTTTGGCACCACCGGCCCGCGCGGCGCCAAGTACGATGGTCTGGCGCAAAGCATGGCCAAGTCTGCCGTGCGAACCATGGGCTCCACCGTGGGGCGTGAGATCATCCGCGGCGTGCTGGGAAGCTTGTTGGGCAGCAAGAAGCGCTGAAGGCGCCGCCCTTGAATAGTCATAGTCCGTCAAAAACAAAGAGAAATTTATCCGTATATGAGCAACGTTCACCTGATCGATCACCCGCTGGTGCAGCACAAGCTGACCCTGATGCGCCGCAAGGATGCCTCCACCAACACCTTTCGCACCCTGCTCAATGAACTGAGCAGTTTGATGGCGTATGAAGTCACGCGCGACATGCCGCTTCAGGACATTGAAGTGGAGACCCCCCTGGAAACCATGACTGGCAAGACAATTGACGGCAAAAAACTGGTGTTTGTGTCCATCCTGCGGGCTGGCAACGGCATTCTTGAAGGCATGCTCAGCGTGGTGCCGGGTGCCCGTGTCGGCCATGTGGGCCTGTACCGCGACCCGGAAACGCTTCAACCTGTCGAGTATTACTTCAAGATGCCGCAGGAAATGGAAGCGCGCGACATCGTGATCGTCGACCCCATGCTGGCCACCGGCAATTCGGCCATTGCCGCCGTCGACCGGCTGAAAAAACTCAAGCCCAAATCCATCAAGTTTGTCTGCCTGCTGACCTGCCCTGAAGGCATTGCCGCCCTGCAAAAAGCCCACCCCGACGTGGCCATCTACACCGCTGCCATTGACCGGCAGCTCAACGAGCACGGCTACATCCTGCCCGGCCTGGGTGACGCCGGCGACCGCATTTTCGGCACCAAGTAAGCATGTTCGTTGTGCGGCCATGGGCGCTGGCCATGCTGCTGGGCGTGGCGTCGGCTGCCCATGCGCTGCCTTTCACATCCGCCCGCGACAGCGATGTGGTGGAACGCCTGCCACTGGCCAGCGACCCGTCGGTGCGCCGCGTCGAGTCGCTGCGCAAGCAACTGGCCGCACGCCCCAACGACGCCGCGCTGCGCGTGGACATCGCCCAGCGCTATTTCGACCTGGCCATGGCCCAGGGCGACCCGCGCTTTGTCGGCTACGCCTCGGCCGCCATCGCGCCGCTGGCAGCGAACCCGGGCGACAACGCCGGCTACTGGCTGGTGCGCGGACTGATCCAGCAGTTCAGCCATGACTTTGAGGGCGCGCTGGCCAGCCTGGCCAAGGCCAGCCAGCTTGACCCCCGCGCCCCGGCGGCGCTGTCCTGGCGCGCCGCAATTTTCATGGTGCAGGCCCGCTACGCGGAAGCGCTGGCCGAGTGCGCGCGGCTGGCGCCCCTGGCCGAGCCGCTACTGGGCGCGGGCTGCAGTGCGTATGCGCGGTCCATGACGGGTTCGTTGCAGCCCACATTCGACGCGCTGAGCGACGCCGTGAAGGCCGCACCCCAGGCTGCGCCGCCCTTGCTGCTGTGGCAATACACCCGGCTGGCTGAAATGGCCTGGCGGCTGCAGCGCCCTGCGATCGCTGAAAGCCATTTTCAAAATGCCCTCGCGCTGGGCATCACCGACCAGTTCCTGCTGGGCGCTTATGCCGACTTTCTGCTGGCGCAGCAGCGCCCTGGCGAGGTGCTCAAGCTCCTGGCGGGCTGGGAACGGTCGGACATTTTGCTGTTGCGCCTTGCGCTGGCCGGCCGCGCTGCAGGGGACGCACGAACCGACGAATGGACCGCACAGCTGCGCGACCGTTTCCAGGCCGCAGCACAGCGCGGCGACCGCCTGCACGAACAGGAAGCCGCGCGCTTTGAGCTGGAACTGGAGCGCAACGCGGCTAAAGCGCTGGAACTGGCGGCCCGCAACTACCAGGTCCAGAAAGAGCCCCGCGACGCTGAAATCCTGATGCGGGCCGCCCTGGCAGCGCGCCAGCCCAAGGCCGCCCAAGCCGCGCTTGACTGGTTGCGCACCAGCGGCTACCAGGACCCGGCACTTCACCTGCTGGCCAATGAACTCGCCGCGCAGGGAGCCGCCCGATGAGGTACGGGCGAAAATTATTGCTGCTGATCGCAGTGTGGATGCTCCAGGCCCCGGCCTGGGCCCACAAGCCCAGCGACAGCTACCTGACGCTGCGCGCCACCACAGGCAGCAGCGACATCGCCGTGCGCTGGGACATCGCGCTGCGCGACCTTGACTACGTGCTGCAGCTTGACCGCGACGGCAACGGCGAGATCAACTGGGGTGAGGTGCGCCAGCGCAGCGACGACATTACCCGGCTGGCCACCAACCGGCTGGACCTGTCGTCTGCCGGCCAGCCGTGCACCTGGTCCACCGCCGGCCCGCTGATGCTGGACCAACACAGCGACGGCACCTATGCCGTGCTGAGCCTGACAGCGCAGTGCGCCCGCCTGTCTGGCACGCTGGACGCGCGGTACTCGCTGCTGTTTGATGTCGACCCGTCGCACAGGGGCCTGGTGCAATGGATGGCGCCGGGCACCGAGAAGGTTCAGGCCCTGGTTTTTGGCACCGAGTCCAGCGCGCAGTCGCTGGCGCTGCAGCCGCCCGGCGTCTGGCAAACGCTGCGCCAGTACCTGGTCGACGGCGTCTGGCACATCTGGATCGGCTATGACCACATTCTCTTTTTACTGGCTCTGCTGCTGCCCGCCGTGCTGGTGCGGCGAAATGGCCAATGGGAAGGCGCGCCTCATTTGGCAGGCGCCGTCAGGGAAGTGCTCAAGGTTGTCACCGCCTTCACGCTGGCCCATTCCATCACCCTGAGCCTGGCGGCGCTGGAGGTGGTCAGCCTGCCTTCGCGCTTCGTCGAGTCGGCGATTGCCGCGTCGGTCGTGGTGGCGGCGCTGAGCAACCTGCGCGGCACGCTGGAATCCCGGCGCTGGGTCATGGCATTTGCGTTCGGACTGCTCCACGGCTTTGGTTTTGCGTCGGTGCTG
>JAUSDK010000127.1 GCA_030650875.1 Polaromonas sp. | reverse complement strand
CGCGCTGGTTGCGGTCCTGCGCCAGCGCCCGAAAGAAAAAGTCAATCGGCAGGCGCAAGCCGCGCGGCGCCAGCGGGTCCAGCAGGTGCAGCACCCCATGCAGGATGGACAGGTCCTTGTTGGGCGGGATCACATAGACGCTATCGGCCTTGATCCGCATGCGGTTGCCCGCCTGCTGCACCTTCATGGAGGTGGCGCGCTGCAGCAGCTCGGGCATGATGCCCTTGTGCGTCGGGTCCAGGTGCTGAATGACGACAAAGGCCATCCCGCTACGCGGGGGCACATGCGATAAAAAACTGTCCAGCGCCTCCAGCCCGCCAGCCGAAGCCCCGATGCCGACGATGGTCGGCGTGCTGTCGGCGACCTTCAGGGGCGTTTTTGCGCGTGCGCCGGGGAGGCTTTCAGGCGCACTTTGCGGCGCGGCCCCGGCAGTGGCCTTGCGGGTGCGCTTGATGGCTGGCTCGGGCGATGTACGCTCCGTTCCGGCCTCTGACGCGGCCTCGACTGTCTTCTTGCGCATGGTGCCCTTTAAAATGCTGTGCAATATTTTCACATAAAGACTTGGCAAAAGCACCCTGAAAATGGCTTCGATGCAAGGCATCGGGTGCACGGACTTGATGGCGATCAAGGCCGTCCCTGCAGCCACGACATTTCATGCAGGGCTTTAAATTTCTTCAACCCGCCCGTGGCGGCATGCCCTACAGTGTGGCTTCAACCTGGAAACACACCATGAACGCCCCCCTATCCAAGCAGCAGCTCGATGCCCTGACCCGGTCAGAACAGCAGTCCCGCGTCGTTGGCGCACTGAGCGCGGTGCTGCCCGCGCACGCCTTGCTGTGGCACAACGAAGACACCACGCCCTATGAATGCGACGGGCTGACGGCCTACCGCGAGCGACCACTGGTCGTGGCCCTGCCTGAAACCTATGCCGAGGTGCAGGCCGTGCTTAAAACCTGCCACGCGCTGGATGTGCCCGTGGTGGCGCGCGGCGCCGGTACCGGCCTGAGCGGCGGCGCTATGCCGCACAGGCGGGGCGTGACGCTGTCGCTGGCCAAGTTCAACAAGATCCTCAAGATAGACCCGGCCAGCCGCACCGCCGTCGTGCAGGGCGGTGTCCGCAACCTGGCCATTTCCGACGCCGCGGCGCCGCACGGCCTGTATTACGCACCCGACCCGTCCAGCCAGATTGCCTGCACCATAGGCGGCAACGTGGCCGAAAACTCGGGCGGCGTGCACTGCCTCAAATACGGGCTCACCGTGCACAACGTGCTCAAGGTCAAGGGCTTCACCATGGAAGGCGATGAAGTCGAGTTTGGCAGCGACGCGCTGGATGCGTCGGGCTACGACCTGCTGAGCATCATCATTGGCAGCGAAGGCATGCTGGCGGTCACCACCGAAGTCACGGTCAAGCTCGTGCCCAAGCCGCAACTGGCGCGCTGCATCATGGCCAGCTTCGACGACTTGCGCAAAGCCGGCGATGCCGTGGCGGGCGTGATTGCCGCCGGCATTATTCCGGCCGGGCTGGAAATGATGGACAAGCCGATGACGGCGGCCGTCGAAGACTTCGTGCATGCGGGCTATGACCTCAGCGCGGCGGCTATTCTGCTGTGCGAAAGCGACGGCACGCCGGAAGAAGTCGAGGAGGAAATCGGCCGCATGAGCGTGGTGCTGCAGCGCTACGGCGCCACCGCCATTGCCGTCAGCCAGAACGAAGCCGAGCGGCTGCGTTTCTGGAGCGGCCGCAAAAATGCCTTCCCGGCCTCGGGCCGCATCAGCCCCGACTACATGTGCATGGACTCGACCATTCCGCGCAAGCGCCTGGCCGACATCCTGCTGGCGATTGCCGACATGGAAATCAAGTACGGCCTGCGCTGCGCCAATGTGTTCCATGCGGGTGACGGCAACCTGCACCCGCTGATCCTGTTTGACGCGAACGACGCCGACCAGCTGCACCGCTGCGAGCTGTTCGGCGCGGACATCCTGGAAACCAGCGTGGCCATGGGCGGTACCGTGACCGGCGAGCACGGCGTGGGCGTGGAAAAACTCAACTCCATGTGCGTGCAGTTTTCAGCGGCAGAAAACGAGCAGATGTTTGGCGTCAAGCGCGCGTTCGATGCCAAGGGCCTGCTCAACCCCGGCAAGGTGATTCCCACGCTGAACCGCTGCGCCGAATACGGAAAAATGCTGGTGCGCGGCGGGAAGATTTCGCATCCCGATTTGCCGCGTTTTTGACGGCAATATGTATTTAAATGCTATCTGCTGCGCGTTCTGCGGGCGCCTGTTGCGCGCAGTAAAACCGGGCATCCCCTGAGATGACCGGACTGCGCGGACTGGCCTGGCTGCTAGCGCTTCAGTCGATGGGCGAGTTGCTGGCGCGCGGGCTGTCCTTGCCCCTTCCCGGCCCCGTGATCGGCATGATTTTGCTGCTGCTGGCACTGCGCTGGACGCCCGTGCGCGAGCCGGTGGCCGCCTGCGCCAACTTCTTGCTGTCACACCTTTCGTTACTCTTTGTACCCGTGGGCGTGGGCGTGATGACCCATCTTTCGCTGGTGAGCCAGTACGGTGTGCGCATCCTGGTGGTGATCGTGGTGTCCACGCTGGCCGGGCTGGGCGTGACCGTGCTGACCATGCACCTGCTGGCAAAACCGGCCGCCCCTGCCCCGGAGAAAGAGCCCCATGCCTAAATTTGTGGAGCTGTGGGTCTATCTGTCGGCCTCTCCGCTGTTTGGCCTGACCGCCACGCTGATGGTCTACGTGGCGGCGCAAGCTGCCTACACCCGGCTGGGGCAGGCGCCATGGGCCAACCCGGTGCTGTGGACGGTGGTGATACTGGCCAGCGGCCTGCTACTGACCGATGTGCCGTATCCCAGCTATTTTGCGGGCGCCCAATTCATTCACTTCCTGCTGGGGCCGGCCGTGGTCGCGCTGGGCTGGCCGCTTTGGCTGCGGCGCGACGAACTGCGCCAGCGCTGGGGCCGCCTGCTGCTGGCCGCGCTGGCGGGCGGTGTGGCGGCCGGGGGTTCCGCGTTGCTGCTGGCCTGGGCCTTTGGCTTGCCGCCGGAGGTCAGCCTGTCGCTGGCGCCCAAGTCCGTC
The DNA here is from genome assembly GCA_030650875.1 of Polaromonas sp. GTDB lineage: Bacteria > Pseudomonadota > Gammaproteobacteria > Burkholderiales > Burkholderiaceae_C > Polaromonas. The sequence continues at coordinate 4,469 of JAUSDK010000127.1, read as the reverse complement.
ACGGCGCCGGTGGCCATGGGCATTGCCGAACAGCTAGGCGGCATTCCTGCGCTGGCCGCCGTTTTTTCGGTAATCACCGGGCTGGTGGGCGCGCTGTGCGGCAAATACCTGTTTGCCGCACTGCGCATTCCAACCGACAGCGCGGGCTGGGCCGCACGCGGCTTCGCGCTGGGCACCGCCTCGCACGGCATTGGCGCGGCGCGCGCCATGCAGGTCAACGCCGATGCGGGCGCCTATGCCGGACTGGCGCTGGGCCTGCAGGTGGTGCTGGCGTCGCTGCTGATTCCGCTGGCCTTCCGGCTGTTTCATTAGCCGCCGGTTCGGGCTGCAGCCCTGGCGGGCGTTTATGGCGTTTATGCCGCTTGCAAACCCAGCTTGTTGACACCTGCCGGCTTGGCATTGCCGCTGGTGCCGAACATGATTTCCCCGGAAATCTGGCCACCCTCTTCAACCACCAGCTTGCCGTAGCGAATCGTGCCGGTGACTTTGCCGGTCGCGTAAATCACCAGCTTGTCGCGCACCGTCAGGTTGCCGTCGAATTCGCCGCGAATTTCGGCCACATCAATCTCGGCGGAACCTTTGAACGAGCCTTGCTCCGAAATCTGGATCACGCGCGAATCCATGGTCGCTTCGACAAACCCTTCCACCACCAGGGTGTCGCAGTCGGTGATTTCAACGCCCTTGAGCTTGATATTAGGTCCGACCGTCAGCTTGCTGCCGCCTTCCTTGCCGCCGCCTGTGGTCGCCACGGCCTCGCCCACGGGTTTGGCAGCGTTGGACTGGCTGGCCGTTTGGGAGGCGGAGTTCAGTGTGCTGGATACGCCCGTGCTTGCATACGCATTGGCCGATCCAGGACGCGCAGTAGTCGATGTCTCATTCTCTCGCTTGCCAAAAAACGGTGTTGCCATGTGACTTCCTTAAAAGGTGCAGATGGTACGTCTGCAAAAAACGAAAAACGTCCCGCTTATGCAAGAGAGGTAACGAAATTAATTCTTACTTTTCGGCACCGGGACGGGCAACGCCGCCGATCGGCGCACTGCGTCGGCTGCCCACAGACCAGGCCTGGGGTCACGCCAGGCGGGGTCGTGCAGCGCAGGAATTTGATGCATTCCCGACAGGCAGGCACAAGCGTAACGAACAACCGGGATCGTCCGTTAATTTGCATCAAGCCGTCACGAAGTATGCCTATCGGCTACTAGATGGCACCCCTACATCTACTTACCGCAACTATTGCCGTAACGCGCGGTACGTCTAGACTCGCGGCCCATGACTATTCAGCCACAACGCTTCACCCCTCCTTTTGCAACGCGAACCGCCTCCTCCGGCGGTTCGTTTTTTTCAACCCTTCGCTACGCAGCCCTCCTTGCGACCGCAAGCGCCCTGAGCGCTTGCGGTGGTGGCGGGGGCGCCACTCCCGGCGACACCGCCGCGTTCCAGACCAGTACGCAGCCCTCCCAGGTCAGCACTTCACCCCCAACGTCCACCTCACTGCAAACCACAACCGCAACGCCAACCTCGACAACAGGCCGTGGCTTTCCAGCCGCTGCGCCATGGGCCTCTTTTTACGGCAGCGCGGGTAATGTGGACATCCCCAAAATGGCCGCCACTTTTCGTATCATGGACATTGATGCCGACCCTGACCTGGCTAACTTCACACCGGCACAGATCAAACAATTGCAGAGCAACGGACAGAACAAGGTACTGAGCTACCTGAACCTGGGTTCATGCGAAAACTTTCGGAGCTACTGGTCGCAGGTGCCCGCAGGACTCCTGTCCTGTGCGGCCAACACCAGCGCGCAAGCGGGGACTTATTCCGGCTACAGCAACGAGGTCTGGATGAATCTGGGCAACCCCGAGTACCAGCGCCTGGTGCTGGACTACATCGCGCCCCGGCTCGCCGCGCAGGGCGTCGACGGTTTTTACTTCGACAACATGGAAATCGTGGAACACGGCACCAACACCACCAATGGGCCGTGCGACGCCAAGTGCAGCCAGGGCGGACTGGACCTGATTGCAAAGCTTCGCGACAAGTACCCGAACCTGCTGTTCGTGATGCAGAACACGGTCGGCGACACCACGCGCCTCGGCCGGGCAACCGGAGCCTCTGGCACGGTGGCCTACCCCAGCTTGCTGGACGGCATTGCGCACGAAGAAGTCTACAAACCCACCTTTGACGCCTATGCCGAAACCGCGTTGACGAAATGGGCGGGGATGAACCTGACGCCGGGCGGCCAGAAATTCTGGATTGCAACGCTGGACTACGTGGGCAGCTGCACCAACACCGCAGACGCCCAGTCGGCATTTACGTCGAGCCGTGCGCGCGGCTTTTCGCCGTCGGTGTCTGACGCCAGCGCCGGACAGCAAGCCGTCTGCTACTGGTAATTCGTTCAGGCGCGCACAAAGCGCGCCTGAACGCTGTGCATGATCCCCGGCTACCATGCGGGCGCCGGGATCGCCACCGCGCCATTGGCGCCCAGCGGAACAGTGGAAATGGTTTGCCCGCCGTAAGACTCCGTGGTGCTTCCGTAACTTATTCCTGTCAAGGGCACTTTCACGGGGTTCACCGTTTTCAATGCAATGGTGTTGGTCGTGCCCAGCAGGATTCGGCCACTGACACCGGAAGCGTTGTAGGCCATTCGGGCCGCCATCAACACGCCGGCTTCATGCTGGCTCGGGCTGCGTATCGGTAGCTTGTACATGCTGTTGAACTTGTTCAGCGTCACGTTAATGAGGTCGCCCAGCAATGAATTCTTGTTGTCGTAGGCACGCAGATTGGACTGGTGGAACATCACGGGGTTCAAGTCGTATTTCAGCAAATACCGCAGCCACATTTCTGACTCCTTGTCCAGAATTTCGCTGTAGGACAGGGCACGGTCCCAGGTGGGGAAAAGTCCTCCGGGCGCGTAAAAGTAGTTGTACTCAGACATCCACTCGGCCGGTGTCGATACGTTGTAGTAGAGGTTGGTGGGATAGCGCGGAATAATCAGGATGCTCGGCTCATAGGTGCTGTAAAACCCGGCGTTCGGACTGGGATTTTTCCACCCCGGTTGCGACGTATCCGACAGGATGTAGCGGATGCCGAAATCCTTGGCGGCACGCAGGAATTCCGGGTTACCAAGCCCCGAAATTTCCGGCTGAATCATGCTGTCCTTGAAGTACAGCTGAAACTTCAGCTGCTGGGCCACCTTGTGGTTATTGCTCAGTTGCGTCAGCGCATCCGCATAGCTGATGGCGGTCAGCAGTTCATGCTCATAGGTATGGTTGACCCACTTGAACTGGTTCGGGTTTTTGCGCACGGCAGCCGTCAAGGTGTCATTGGGATAAATCCCCGAGGCGCCCGCCCCGTTGAACGGCATTTCCAGACGGATCTGCGCCGTATTCGTATTGGATGCCCGCAAGGCGTTCTGCCAGGTGATCAGCTTGGTGTAATCGTTGCCTGTCATCCGGTATTCACGCCCGGTCTGGTCCGACAGGCGCAGAGGGTCCCACAGGTCATCCGCAATCAGCAGATCATCGGGCTGCGCATTCAGGTAGATCTTGCGTTCGCCCAAAAAGAAACCCTTGCTGACCCAGTTGACGACCCCGTAGCCGAGCAACAGCGTGTGCGTCAGTTCCGGGTTTCCGTCCGTCGTGATGGTCAGGTTTTGCCGGCCATCGGGGTAGGTGTAGATGGACGCGATGGCATAGCCGTTCGCGGTCGTCAGCAGCGGCACCGGGTTGGTCGCCGAAACCGGCGTGGCCAGGTAGGTCCAGGCATTTTTGATCGCGATCGGATTGGCCGTGTTGAGGTAGCTGAAAAGCTGCTTGCCAGTCGCCGTCAGGCTGGCTTGAAGCGGCGTGCTGTTGGTGTCGGCCGCGCCGATGACGTTGAGTCCGTAGTTGTCGGGTGCACCGCCCGGATAGGTGTACAGGGTGACCTGCCGCACCCGAAAATCGGCCTGGTATTGCCACAGCATTTGCCACTGGGCGGCGGTGAGCGCGCTTTCATAAACGCCCGGTGAGGCCTCGTACGCCAGATTCCCAGTGGTAAGAAGTATGCCCTGGTACCGCCCGGCGCCCAGTCCATCGGACAGCGTTTGCGGCGTCAGCGGCGTCTGCCGGGCAATCAGGGTGTCATAGGGAACCCCAATCTGATTCAGGATGGACGTGATTCCGGCAAACACCGGCTCGGTGCCCTCCGCAGAAATCACCAGCAGCTTCATGTCGATGGACGTTGGCGTTTCGGCCTTGGCAGACAGGGGCCACAGCACGGCAAAAAACAGCACCGCAAGCAGCACGGCCATCTTCGCCTTGACGAGAACGGCCAGCCGAAGAAAAAAAAGTTGCAAGTTCATGATGGCTTCCCCTGGCGTGAAATGCCGCGGTTAACGAAGCGCGCGCACCAGCTGCTGCGGCTTTGAGGCCGGCGCCTCAATCTTGGCGGGCGCACGGGAAATCTGGCGGTGCTTGTGTTTGAGCTTGACGGGCTC
>JAUSDK010000126.1 GCA_030650875.1 Polaromonas sp. | reverse complement strand
TTTACTGCTTCAGCCGCAAGCAAACCCCTCTTTCCCTGCTGCGCGAGCTCAACCGGCCGGGCATCGTGACCCTTTTTGACGCGAACGGCACGCCCACCTACGCCTTGCTGACCGGCCTGACCGCGCAAACGGCCACCCTGCGCAGGGGCGCCCAAACCCACACGGTGCCGCTGCCTGTGCTGGCGCACATCTGGCGCGGTGACTTTGCCACGCTGTGGCGCGCCGCAGATGGTTATTCTGAAAAAGCCACCGGTGGCGTGCCCATCCCCGCCAGCGACTGGCTGAGCACCCAGCTGGCCAAAGTTCCAGGCGCAGCCGCACCGCAAGCCGCCGCCAGCAAGGCCACACGGGGGGCAAAGCCATCGGCCGAAGCGGACCTGCGCGCCAAAATCTACGCCTTTCAGCTCGCCCAGGGGTTGACGCCCGACGGCCAGGCCGGCCCGCTGACCGTGATGCAGCTCAACCGTGCCACGGGCATGGACGAGCCGCGTCTGCAAACCCCCAACACACCACACCCCTGACCTGAAAACCGCCCATGTCCTTGATTCTTGACGCACTCAAAAGAGCCGAATCGGAGCGCGCGCACGGGCGCGTGCCCGGGCTTCATACCCAAGCCCTGCCATCGGCCAAGCCCACCCCTGCGCTGCGCCAGTCGGCCAAGCCCTACCTGCTACTGCTGAGCGGCGTAGGCCTTGCGCTGCTGTGCCTGGCGCTCTGGAACTGGCTAAGACCGGACGCCCCGGCAGCAAAGTCACCTGACACACCGGCCCCAGTCGCGGCCAGGTCACTGCCCGCACCAGGCGCCGCCGCCCCTGCTGTCACTGCAGCTGCGCCCCCGGCCCCGCAAGCCATTGCCCCGCCTCCAGCGGCTGCCCCCACGGCCAGCCGCAAGACCGTTGGCACCAGCAGCAACACCCCCCAGGTAACGATGAAAGCCCCCGCCGTGGCAAAGATCCCGGCCAAACCCGCCGTCCCAGCGGAGCGCCCGCGGGAACCACAGGCCCCGCCCGTTGTTGCCGCGCCCAAAGCCCCACCAGCCAGCCCCAGCCCCGTACTCAGTGAGCTGCCAGAGAACATACGGCAGGCGGTGCCCAAGCTGGCCATCAGCGGCTCCATCTACTCCGAGACAGCCGCCCATCGCATGCTCATCATCAACGGCCAGGTTTTTCATGAAGGCGAGAAACCCGCGCCCGACCTGGAACTGGAACAAATCAAGCCGAAAACTGCCGTATTCAACTTCAAGGGGCAGCGATATTCGGTGGGGTATTAGTTTCAAGCCACGCCTGCCATGGATGGCGGGCGAATCGTCAGGTATCAGGTATCAGGTATCAGGCGTCGGTGATAGCCACGACGCGCACGCGTTTGGCCGTTTCTACACCGGGCTGGTCCACCTTGGCGTGCAGCGCCTGGGCGCGCAGGGTGCAGATGTTTTCGTCAAACACCTGCGCCAGGTGAATCAGGCCGCACTGGCGCGGGCAATATTGCCAGTGCTGCAGGACTGCAGGGCTGACAGGGGAATTTTTTCGGGTTCGTCCATATGGTTTGTGATGGCGAAAGCCTTACGCTTTGGGCAACTTCTTCGCGGTTTTTTTAGCTGCGGGCGGTAAAAAACTCTCGCCCGTCACCACCGACTTACCGGTTTGGTTCTCCAATTGATGGCGGGCTTGGGCGGCAATGCGGCCACCCGCTTTGGCAGCAGTCTTGTTTTGCGGCATGCCGGTGGCGTCCACGCTTTCAGAGATCTGCCGGGTAGACAGCTCGGCCAATGCCGTAAAAATCAGCTCCGCCTCGCTCATGTGGTCGCGCAGGTTCTGGCTTTGCAGGCCCTTCATGCCCTTGTGCTCGTTGACGCTGACCCCGGACCATTCCTGGTGAATGATGTTGGTCAGGATGGCAAACTCACTGCCTTCCTTGATGTCATGGTCGCGCCAGTAATCGGTGAGCCTGTTGCGCGTTTCCTGCCCGGTCATGCGCTGCTCAATCCACTTGTCACTGCGCCCATGCTGCTGCCAGGTCTGGCGCGCCCGGTCCAGCGACAAGGCCGGGTCCGACATCTCCTGCATGCGCTCATAGCCGACCTTGGCGAGCCAAAGCTTGATGGGCTCGGCCTTGGGGCTGGGGATAGACTGGACGATGCGAAGCAGTGTCCCGGCTTCGGCGCAATCAGTGTCGCGCTGCTTGCCGTCCGGGGCCGTTAATTTCAACCTTACGATTTTCTCGTAAGGTTGCGCAGAACCTGCTTCCTGAGCCAATTTGCGCTTCAAATCAGACCAGTACCGATTGGCATAAGTACTTTCAGTCAGCACCTGCACCACGTCAATCACCGAAAACCACCATGTTTCAGTGTCTTCGTCGTAGAGGCGGCGGATGGACTGGCCGTCGAATTCAGTCGGCAGAATTTTCATGTTTGGTGCCTTTCAAGAATTGCATCAAAACCCAGGAAGAAACTCGCAGTCCAACCCGTCGCGCTTGCCGCCATCAACTGATCCATCACTTTTGATCGTTAATGATCGATGAACATCAAGACCCTGGGCGGCTTGATCCGATGCCCGCCAGTGGGCCAGTGCGTCCGACATGATTGCGTTCCCCCTAAAACTTGCATTTCAGAGAATCTTAATCCAACGCTAACAATTATTTACAGCTATTTCAAAGACCACGCGCGCCGTGGCCAACAGCCCATCAAAAAAGCCCCGCAGTCAGCCGACCGGCGGGGCTTTTTAATGCAGCGCAGGGCTGCCAGCGCGAAGGCGATTACTGCTTGACGGCTTCTACCTGGATCACCAGGCGGACGTTTTTCTGGAAGCCCCAGTCGACACCGTAGTTCATGCCAAAGGCGGTGCGGTCAATCGTGGTTTCAAAGTCGCCGCCGCACACTTCGCGCTTGAGCATGGGGCTGGTGTAGCAGTTGAACTGGTTGGCTTTGAGCGTGACGGGCAGGGTTTTTCCTAGCAGGGTCAGCTTCCCGGTGACTTCAGAGACCTTGTCTCCGTTGAA
>JAUSDK010000122.1 GCA_030650875.1 Polaromonas sp. | reverse complement strand
CCTGTTTGCCTCCAGCCCCGAGGCGCAGCTTCAGCACGGCGAGCGCCTGCTCTACACCGTGCCCGTGGTCGTTTTTGGCATGCTGCGCTACACCTACCAGGTGCACCGTGGCCACGGTGAAGACGTGGCGCGCGACCTGCTGCGCGACCCTTGGCTGCTGGCGGCCGGCGCGCTCTGGCTGCTGCTGTTTTTGAGTCCCTGGCTGTGAGCCCCGAGGCCAGGCCGCGCCCCAGGCTGCCGGTCAAGCAACTGCTGCTGGTGCTGGGCGGGGTGGCTACCGCTTATGCGGCGGCGCTGCTGTTTTGGGGCGAGCGCCCCCAGGCTTCGCTGTCATTTTTGTGGTCGTGGACGGGGCTGCAGGCGGCCGGCCTGTGCCTGCTCAATTACGCGCTGCGCGGCCTGCGCTGGCGGCTGTGGATGGCGCATTACGGCCGCTATTTCGGGATGCTGCAGGGGCTGCGCCTGTACTTGGCGGGTTACGCATTTACGCCCACGCCGGGCAATGTCGGGGAAGCCGTGCGGGGCCTGATGCTGGCGCGCCAGCCTTTAAGCGCCGGGCAAAGCCTGGCAATTTTTGGCGCCGAGCGGCTCGCCGATTTGCTGTGTTTGCTGCTGCTGTGCCTGCCGGCCGTGGCGTGGGGGCTGGGGCAGGGCGCCTTGCGCACGGCGCCCCCGTGGCTGCCCGGTCTGCTGGCGGCGGGCGCGCTGGCGGCGCTGGGGCTGCTGGCCGTCATGATTCGGTTCCGGCTGGCGCTGCTGCGGCGCTTTGCCTGGCTGGAGGGCGCCTGGCGCTGCCTGGCGCTGCGCCCGTGGGCCTGGTTTGGCCTGACGCTGGCCGCCTGGGCCGCGCAGGGCGTGGCTGTGTGGCTGATTTGCCGGGACATGAATGTGTCTCTGGAGGTATTGCTGGCGACCGGTTTTTACGCGGCGGCCATGGTGGCCGGCGCCCTGTCGGCCTTGCCCGCCGGGCTGGGCGGCACCGAAGCCGTGCTGACCGGTTTGCTGGTGGCCTACAGCGCCACGCCTGGCCAGGCCTTGAGCATCACCGTGCTGACGCGGCTGCTCACGCTGTGGCTGGCGGTGGCTATCGGGCTGGTGGCCTTGCTTTATAGTGCGGCCATTCGCAAGGAAATCAGTTTTCGGTAACGGCGGCCCCGCGTCCTTTTCCCCGTCGTCTTCTCCCTTTCTCCCTCCGCCATGCCCCAGAATCCCGCATCCGCCCATTCCCCTGAAAATTTCCCCGCCACCCTGAGCCGCTGGCTGCTGGCCGTTGGCCTGGGCTCGCTGCTGCTGCGCTTCTGGCTCGCGGTGAGCTTTCCCGTGACCGGCGACGAGGCGCTTTTCTACTGGTGGGGCGTTTATCCCGACTGGGGCTACTCCGACCACCCGCCCATGGTCGGCTGGCTGATTGCGCTGATGCGGGCCACGCTGGGCGACAGCCTCTGGTCGATTCGCCTGCCGGCGGTGCTGCTGCCGCTGGGGCTGGGCGCGGCGCTGTGGTGGGCGCTCAAGCCGGTGGACCGGGTGCGCGCGGCCTGGGCGGTGCTGTTTTTCTGGCTGGCGCCGCTGAACTGGCTCAACATGCTGGTCACCACCGACACGCCGCTGATCTTCTGGTCGGCGTTGTCGGTGGCCGCCTTGCTGCGGGCCGAGCGCCGTGCGCAGCTGGACCGCGCCGCGTACGGCCTGTATGCGCTGTCGGGGCTGTTTCTGGGCTGCGCGTTTTTGTCCAAGTATTTTTCGGTGGTGCTGGGGCTGGCCTACCTGGTTTACTTTGGCTTGTACCGGCGTGACCGGCTGGCGGGTCTGGGCCTGCTGGTGCTGTGCGCCTTGCCGGGGCCGGCGATCAACATCGCCTACAACGTGTCGCACGGCTGGTCCAACATCATGTTCAACGTCTACAACCGCAACGAAGATGCGGTGTTTGAGTGGCGCAAACCCCTGATGTATGTGGGCATGATGGCCTACCTGATCACGCCTGCGGCGCTGTGGCTGGCCTTCAAACATCGCCAGGCGCTGCTGCAGACCGCCAAAACCCAGCGCCTGCTGGCCTGCCTGGTGCTGGTGCCGCTGCTGTTTTTCAC
>JAUSDK010000116.1 GCA_030650875.1 Polaromonas sp. | reverse complement strand
CCATGCGCTGCAACTGCTCTGCGCCATCGGCATGGAGCCGCCGATCAACGCCCACGCCGACGCGATCCGTGACGAAAAGCTCAAGGTGCTGCGCTCACTCAAGGCCTGGACACCGGAAACCCTGAAGCATCACGTGATTCGCGGCCAGTACGCCGCCGGCAACATCAACGGCGAGGCCGTGCGCGGCTACCTGCAGGAAAGCGGCGTCAACCCGGACAGCCGGACCGAAACCTTCGTCTCCCTGCGCGCAGAGATCGCCAACTGGCGCTGGGCCGGCGTGCCGTTTTACATACGCACCGGCAAACGCCTGGCCGACCGCGACGCCCACATCGAGGTGAACTTCCGCCCGACGCCGCACGCCATCTTCAAGTCACCGCTGGGCGCCGGCAACCGGCTGGTGATCAACCTGCAGCCCAAGGACGGGCTGGAGCTGCACCTGCTCGCGCAAGGCCAGGACAACCGGCTGGGCGTACGCGCGGCCAGCCAGACGCTGGCACCCGTGCAGCTGGACCTCGACTTTGACAAGCGTTTTGGCACCGAACGTGTCGGCGCCTACGAACGCCTGCTGCTGGACGTGATCGATGGCCGACTGAACCTGTTTGTGCGCAGCGACGAACAGGAAGAAGCCTGGCGCTGGGTCGAACCGATTCTGGACGCCTGGCAACACGACACCGACGGCCCGCGCCCCTACACGGCCGGCACTTGGGGGCCCAGCGCGTCCAGCGCGATGATTGCGCGGGACAGCCACTGGTGGAGCGAAGAAAGTTGAGCCCCCACGGTCGCTCACTGCGAGCCTGCGGCAACTCCCTGCCCCTTGCACGGGAAAAGGGGCCGCTGCGCCTGCGGTCCGGCGAAACCAGTCCCGTGGCCCCGGCTTGCAACTTCCTGGTCCTGCGCGACCATTGGGGATCTTCCAGTGCTTGACCGCATCAAAGCCTGCCTGCCTTCGCTGGCGCCGGCCGAGCAGCGGGTGGCGCACCTGGTGCTCAGCGATGCACGTGCCTTCGCCAGCCTGCCGGTCACCGAGCTGGCCGCGCGCGCCCATGTCAGCAAGCCGACGGTGATCCGGTTTTGCCGCAGCGTTGGGTATGACGGCCTGTCGGACTTCAAACTCAAGCTGGCCGGCAATGTCAGCGAAGGT
>JAUSDK010000110.1 GCA_030650875.1 Polaromonas sp. | reverse complement strand
GGCGCTGAGCCTCACGGGCAAAACCATCTCCACCGGCACCATCACGACCACGGGCGCGGCCAACGGGGATGGGGGCGCGGTCAATATCACGGGCAGCTCCACCGTGACGATCGGCGCCATCACCACCACAGGAGGCACGGCTGCAGCCAACAGCACAGGGCGCAACGCGGGGGCGGTGAGCATTACCGGTGCAGGCGTGACGGCAGCGGCCATCACGGCCAGCGGCTCGGCAGGGGTGGGCGCGGGCACCAGCCAGACGGGCGGCAACGCAGCAGCGATCTCCATTACCTCTACCAACGGCGTTACACAGACCGGCGCGATCACGGCCAGCGGCGGGGCCGGCTCGACCACAGGTGGCGCCGGCGGCAACGCCGGCAGCATCACGGTGAGCAACACGGCAGCGGGCGCGATCAGCCTGGGCGCGCTGGCCGCGCAGACGGGAGCGGCGGTAGGCTCTGGCGCAGGCGGCACGGCAGGCTCGATCAGCGTGAGCAACACGGCAGGCAACCTGACGACAGGCACGCTGACGACCACAGGCGGGCTCAATGGAGACGGCGGCAACATCACACTGACAGCGGCCAACGGCACCGTGGCGACGGGAAATGTCATTGCCAGCGGCGGCGCAGCAGGCGGCACGAGCAATGGGCGCAACGCCGGCACCATCAACATCAGCGGGGCAGCCCTGACGCTGGGCGCCAGCACGATCACCGCCAACGGTATCGTGGGCAGCACACTGGGCACAGGCGGCAACGGCGGGGCCATCACCTTGAGCTCGACAGGGGCCATCAGCAGCAGCGGGGCGATCAGCGCCACAGGCGGCAACGGCGTGGGTGCCAGCCAGGCGGGCGGCAACGGTGCGGCGGTGAGTGTCAGCTCCACGGGCGGCAACGTCACGGTGGCGGCCATCACCACAAGCGGCGGCAACGCGGGCGCCTCGGGCATGGCGGCGGGCGGCAATGCCGGAGCCATCACGCTCGATGCGGCCGGCGGCACGCCGACCATCACACTTGCAGGCAGCCTGACAGCGCTGGGCGGCAACCAGGTGGGTGGAGACACATCGGGCAGTGGTGCCACCATCAACATCAAGAAAGACGCACTGCTTAATGCCGCGACGGTGACGCTGGATGCACGCGGAGGCAATACCGGTGCGGGCACGGGCGGCAACGTGCAGTTCGATGGCGCGGTCAACAGCACGGGCGGTGCGCGTGCGCTGAGCGTGACGGCGGGCACGGGCGATGTGACGGTCAGTGGCGCGGTGGGCGCCAGCAGCGCGCTGTCGGCCTTGACGGCAACGGGCAACGACATCAACGTGGCCAACATCGGAGGGGCAGCCGCGGGCGTGACCGGCGCCACGGCCTTGACGGCCACCACGGCCGGCGCCGATGCCGGCGAGATCAGCTTCACCGGCACCACGTACAACGCCAACGCACAGACTTATGTTGCCACGGCAGGCAATACCCTCAAAGTCAACGCCGGCGCGACAACAACATTTACCAGCACCGCAGACAACATCACCTTCGGCAATGCGGGCAATGCCAACGGTGGCACGCTGCTGCTGGCCGACGGCTCCAATCTGAGCGTGAACACCGCCGGTGTGCTCGCCAACGGCGTCATCAATGCCTTTGCCGGGGTGCGCGGCAACTCGGCAGAAACGGTCAGCCTCAACGCCGGCACCAGCACTCTGAGCGTTGGCCAGATCGGTGCAGCCAACGAAATCGCCTCGGTAGCGCTGACGGCGGCAACGAACACGCTGCGCGGCGACATCACCACAGCCGATGTGGCCGCCAACAACGTGACAATCACCGGCGCGGTGACGCTGGCCAGTGGAGTCACCATTGACACCAACCGCACGACCAACAAAGGTGACATCACCATCACCGGCGCCAGCACGGGCGCCGGCACGGCGCTGAGCCTCACGGGCAAAACCATCTCCACCGGCACCATCACGACCACGGGCGCGGCCAACGGGGATGGGGGCGCGGTCAATATCACGGGCAGCTCCACCGTGACGATCGGCGCCATCACCACCACAGGAGGCACGGC
>JAUSDK010000093.1 GCA_030650875.1 Polaromonas sp. | reverse complement strand
TGCGCTGGCGCTTCTGGCCAACCTGAATGCCCGGCGCTTTGCCATCCAGGCGCTGGTGCTGTGCCCCACGCGCGAGCTGGCCGACCAGGTCACCACCGAAATCCGCCGCCTGGCGCGGGCCGAGGAAAACATCAAGGTCGTGACCCTGTGCGGCGGCGTGGCCCTGCGCGGGCAAATCGCCAGCCTGGAGCACGGCGCTCACATCGTTGTCGGCACGCCCGGCCGCATCATGGACCACCTGGGGCGCGGCAACCTGAACCTGGAAGCCATGAACACGCTGGTGCTCGACGAAGCCGACCGCATGCTGGACATGGGCTTTTTTGACGACATAGCCACCGTGGCCAAGCAATGCCCGAAAGAGCGCCAGACCCTGCTGTTTTCGGCGACCTACCCCGAAGGCATTGCCAAGATCAGCCAGCAGTTCATGAAGAACCCGCAAACCATCACGGTTCAGGCGCAGCACGAGAAAAGCAAGATCCGCCAGCGCTGGTACGAAGTGCCTGAAAGCGACCACGACGAAGCGCGCCTGAACGCCGTCGGCCTGGTGCTCAACCACTACCGTCCGGCCAGCACGCTGGCGTTTTGCAACACCAAGTCGCAGTGCCGGGCGCTGGTGCAGCAGCTCAAAAGCCAGGGCTTCAGCGCGCTGGCGCTCTACGGCGAGCTGGAGCAGCGCGAGCGCGACCAGGTGCTGGTGCAGTTTTCAAACCGCAGCTGCTCGGTGCTGGTGGCCACCGACGTGGCGGCGCGCGGGCTGGACATTTCGCAGCTGGAAATGGTCATCAACGTCGATGTGACGCCCGACGCTGAAGTCCACATTCACCGCATCGGCCGCACCGGCCGCGCCGACGAGGAAGGCTGGGCCATCAGCCTGGCCAGCATGGACGAGATGGGCTCGGTCGGCAAGATCGAGCAGCTCCAGAAAACCGTGTCCGAATGGCACAAGCTTGAAGAACTGACGCCGGCATCCAAGGAGCCGCTGCGCCCGCCCATGGCCACGCTGCAAATCGTCGGCGGCCGCAAGGAAAAAATCCGCGCCGGCGACGTGCTGGGCGCGCTGACCGGCGAGGCGGGTTTCACGCGCGAGCAGGTCGGCAAGATCAACGTCAACGAGTTTTCGACCTACGTGGCGGTGGACCGCACGATTGCCGCCGACGCCCTGCACAAGCTGGCCATGGGCAAGGTCAAGGGCAAGAGCGTGCGGGTGCGCCTGCTCGACGACGAATCCTGACGGGCGTCTGGGTCGATGATGGACGGCAGCAACCCGGTGGATGCGCGTAGCGCGTCCGGCCTGGCGCTGGTAATAGGCGCGGGCGGCGGGCTGGGCGTGGCCTTGGCCGATGGCCTGCTTGGTGCTTACCCGGCGGTGCTGCGCCTGGGCCGCACTACTGCGCCGCCCATCGACTACCTGGACGAAACCAGCCTGAAAGCGGCTGCAGACTGGGTAGCCGCGCAGTGCGCCGGCTTGCAGCTTGAACTTCGGCTGCTGGTGGTGGCCAGCGGCTTTTTGCATGGTGCGCAAGGCCAGCCCGAGCGCAGCTGGGCGAATCTGGACGCCGATTACCTGAGCCACGTGTTTCGCATCAACGCCATCGGCCCGGCGCTGGTGATGAAGCATTTCCTGCCCTTGTTCCCGAAGCAGGGCCGCTGCGTGGCGGGCTTTGTGTCGGCCAAGGTGGGCAGCATTGGCGACAACGCCCTGGGCGGCTGGTACGGTTACCGGGCGTCCAAGGCGGCGCTGAACCAGCTGGTCAAAACCGCGTCGATCGAGCTGCGCCGGCGCAACAAGGACGGCATTTGCGTGGCGCTACACCCCGGCACCGTCGACACGCCGCTGTCACAGCCTTTCGCCAAAACCGGCCTGGCCGTGCGCTCCGCGCCAGAGGCCGCGGCCGAGCTGCAGGCGGTGCTCGCTGCGCTGACGCCGGCCGACACGGGCACGCTGGTGGACTACCGCGGCCAACAACTGCCTTGGTGAGAATTCAAGAAAAAAGTGCCTGTAGCCCATAATGCCTTTTTGCCAATGCAGGTTCGCCGTGTAGCGGCCTCTGCGGCATCACCCCCCTAGATTCAGAATCCAGTAGCGGTGCGCTCCAGCACGCCCAGGCGGTCATGGATTGACCCACGAAAGAACGCATGGTCAGGCTACAGTTTTCGATTGAACTCCACTACGACATCGCGCCACCGGGGGGTGATTTCATTTTCAACATCCACGCGGCGCACACCGCGCAGCAGACTGTGGTGCAAGAAAACCTGCAGGTCAGCCAGGCCGTACCCTACGACATTGACACCGACCCGGTCAGCCGCAACCGCTACCTGCGGCTGCAGGCCGGTGCCGGCCACCTGCAGCTTTTGTACGCGGCCACCGTAGACATCCGTCACCACACCGCCGCCCCGCAGGAACTGGGCGAGGTGCCGGTTTGCCAGTTGCCGGGTGCCGTGCTGCCTTACGTGTACCCCAGCCGTTACTGCCAGTCAGACCGGCTGCAGAAATTCGCCTTCAAGGAGTTCGGTCATTTGCCGCAGGGCTACAGCCGCGCGCAAGCGATTCGCGACTGGGTGCTGCAGCGCGTCAGTTTTGAGTCCAACACCACCCACGGCAGCACATCGGCGCTCGACACCGTGATTGACCGCGTGGGTGTTTGCCGCGACTTTGCGCATCTGATGATCGCGCTGTGCCGCGCCGTGAACATGCCGGCCCGCTTTGCCACCGGCATTGACTACGGCGCCAGTCCGGTGCTGGGTCCCCCCGACTTTCATGCCTATGTCGAGGTTTACCTGAGCCACCGCTGGTACCTGTTTGACCCGTCCGGCACGGCCATTCCCATGGGCTTTGTGCGCTTTGCCACCGGCCGCGACGCCGCCGACGCAGCGTTTGCCACCTTGTTTGGCAGCGTGGCGTCGGGCGCGCCCATCATCCAGATCCAGGCCGTGCCCAACGGCCAGGGCGAACTGGTCACGCCCCGGCATGTGGACCACGCGCTGTCCAGCGACGGGGCCTGAGCATAAAAAAGCGGCCAGGGCGGCCGCTTTGAACTTTGAAGAAAGGGGGGCGCTGCAAGGCGTCCCGCCACCGCCGCTCAGGTGGCGCTGCTCGCGGCTGCCTTGGCGGCGGCGCGGCGCCGCTCCCGGTAGGCCTGCACTTCGCCGACCACGCCCTTGCGAAAGGTCAGCACGCAGATCACGAAGATCACGCCGATGATCACGGTGACCCAGGAGCCGACCTTGTCGGCCAGCGTGTCCTGCAGCGAGATCACGACGCCCGCACCCATCACCGGACCGAAAAAAGTACCCACGCCGCCCAGCAAGGTCATCAAGATCACCTCACCCGACATCGTCCAGTGCACGTCGGACAAGGTGGCAAAGCCCATGATCAGAGCCTTGAGCGAACCGGCCAGTCCAGCCAGGGCGCTTGAGAGCACAAAGGCCAGCAGCTTGTAGCGATCCACCTGGTAGCCCAGCGAAATCGCGCGCGGCTCGTTTTCACGGATCATCTTGAGCACCTGGCCGAACGGCGAATGCACGATACGTGACACCGCCAAGAAGCCCGCCACAAACACGGCCACCACCAGGTAATACATGGCGGTGTCAGACTTGAGCGACACCAGGCCGAACAGCGCGCCGCGTGGCACGCCCTGCAGCCCGTCCTCGCCGCCGGTAAAGGGCGCCTGCAGGCAGACAAAGTAAATCATCTGCGCCATCGCCAGGGTGATCATGGCGAAATAGATGCCCTGGCGCCGGATCGCCACAAAACCCACCACCAGGCCAATCAGGCCGGCGCCAAGCGCGCCGGCGAGGATGCCCAGTTCCGGCGTGAAGTTCTGCGACTTGATGAGGTAACCCGTGATGTAAGCCGCCGAGCCAAAAAATGCGGCATGGCCAAAAGACAGCAATCCGGTAAAGCCCAGCAACAGGTTGAAGGCGCAGGCAAAGAGCGCGAAGCACAGCAGCTTCATGACAAACACCGGATAGAGCCCGAGCATGGGTGCGGCCAGCGCGAGGATCAACAGCGCGATGTAGGTGATTCGAAGGAGTTTGGCGGCTTTGGTCATCTGCTTGCTGTCATTAATGGAGTTCATGGCGCTGCTCATGGCTCAGGCCTCCTTGCCGAACAGGCCGGCGGGCCTGATCATCAGCTCAATCACCATGATGATGAAGACCACGATGCTGGACGCTTCAGGGTAGAACACCCGTGTCAGCCCTTCGATCACCCCCAGGCCCATGCCCGTCAGAATGGAACCCATGATGGAGCCCATGCCACCGATCACCACCACGGCAAACACCACAATGATCAGATTCGAGCCCATCAGCGGATTGACCTGGATGATGGGTGCGGCCAGCACACCGGCCAGCGCGGCCAGCGCGGCACCAGCGCCGTAGGTCAGCATCACCATCAAGGGCACGTTGATGCCAAAGGCCTGCACGAGCGCAGCGTTCTCGGTGCCAGCGCGCAGGTAGGCGCCTAAGCGGGTACGCTCAATCAGGTACCAGGTTCCCAGGCACACCGCCAGCGACACCAGC
>JAUSDK010000092.1 GCA_030650875.1 Polaromonas sp. | reverse complement strand
CCCTTTACGCAGAAGGCAGGCCCGGGTTATGCCGATCCGGACTACGAGTTGTCCACCGAATGGGTGGCCACCCGGCAGCGCATCAAGGATGCGCAACGGCGCTGGGCGGACCCTGTGAGCCGGAGCCGGGTGTTGCTGATCTGCGGCTCGGCGCGCAATGACGGCACCTGCCCGGGCGAGATCTCCAAGTCCTTTCGTTTGCTGCAAGCCGCTCGCGCGACGCTGGAACAGGCCGACATCGAAGTCGATGTACTGGACCTGAGCTTGTTGACTTCTGAATATGGCCGCCAAATCCACCCCTGCAAGGGGTGTGTGTCGACCGCGATGCCCTTGTGCCACTGGCCATGCAGCTGCTACCCGAACCACGCGCTCAACCAGACCCATGACTGGATGGCCGAGATCTATGAGCGGTGGGCTGCCGCCCATGGCGTGATCATCGTCTCGCCCGTGTACTGGTACCAGAGCCCGAGCCCCTTGAAACTGATGATCGATCGCCTGGTGTGCGCCGATGGCGGCAACCCCGACCCCACCTCGACCGCAGGCAAGAAGGCGGGCAAGGCCAAGGAACTCGAGATGGCCGGCTGGGATTACCCCCAGCATCTGGCAGGACGCACCTACGGGCTGATCGTTCATGGCGACGTGGCCGGTGTCGATGACGCGCGCCGCGCGCTATCGGACTGGCTCGAATGGATGGGTTTCATCGATGCCGGCGCACAGGCGAAACTGGACCGCTACGTCGGCTACTACGAGCCGTATGCGACCAGTCACGAGGCGCTGGACCGGGATGAGGCCGTGCAGGAAGAAGCGCGCAATGTGGCGCGCGCGGTGGCCAAGGCGGTGGTCGAGTTGCGTTCTGGCCGGCTCCAGGCCGCGCAGCCGCGCCTGTCGCGACCGCGGCAAAAATGAGCAGCGCTGCACCCGAGACCGAGCAGTCCCTTGTCCGCCATGTATGTGACCGGTCTATGTGACGAATGGCCGTGTACGTCGTGATGCCGCGTATGTGCGGCGCCCAGCGCAGCCTCAAGATGCGATGCAGGCCGTGGTCTACCGCGTCGGTGAGCAGCTTTCCATGAACCCGCCCCTGATTCGTCATCGCGAACGAAGTGCGGCGATCCATGGAGGAAAAAGCGCAGTCATGGACTGCCGCGCTGCGCTCGCAGTGACGAGGACTTGGTTCATGGTTTGTGTGCGGTATCGGGCCGGATGCAGAAAACTCGCGACGACCACTTTGAAAAGTTCGGTTTCCGTGCGTGATGCGTGATGCGCGGTGAGTGGTCAGCGGGGCCGGTTCCCGCTCAATCATGCATGCCGCCCGGCGCCAACTGCCGTTGTCATGCCCATGCGGGCGCGTGGCGGCTGGCTCAACTGACAGCCAACGCAGGCACAATACCGTCCTTTTTAACCCAGCTGGAACACACGCATGCCGCAACTTCATTTTGTGCAACAAGGCCAGGGCCCCCTGGTCGTCTTGAGCCACGCGCTGGGGTGCGATCTGACGATGTGGGACGGCGTGGCCGCTGCGCTGCAGGACCGCTACACGGTGCTGCGCTATGACCAGCGTGGCCATGGCCGCTCCGCCGCATCGGACGGTGCC
>JAUSDK010000089.1 GCA_030650875.1 Polaromonas sp. | reverse complement strand
CCAGAGACATGCTGAGCGCCAGGCAGGCGTAGGCCACAATGCGGTTCATTCCACCGGGTTTTCCGTTGAGGGTTGAGTGGCCCCTGCGGCTGCCGCCAGCGCTGTTGGCTGCTGTGCGCCGCAGAGTCCGGGATGCTTTTTTCCAGATCGCTTTTCTGCTTGCCCGAAATCATGCCTTACTTTCATGCCTGAACCGATGCCGCCTTCCGCCAGCCGCCATGTCTTTGTGTACGGCACGCTGCGCCGCAGCGATGTGCGCGACATCACGCGGCTGCGACCGGCGCCGCAGTTTGTCGGCTTGGCCAGCGTGGCCGGCGTGCTCTACGACCTGGGGCCTTACCCGGGCGTGGTGCTGGGCGGCCCGGCTCGCGTGACCGGCGAGGTTTACGCCATCAGCGCCGAACTGGAGCGCCAGCTCGACGTCATCGAGGAGGTCTGGCCGCAGCAGACGGGCGAGTACCGCAAGCAGGCGGTGAAGGTATTGCTGGGCCAACCGCAGGCGCCATCTGGTGTGGTGGAACTGGACTGTCTCGTTTATGAAATCAACCCAGCCCGCGCGGCGGGCCAACCGGTGATCACCGGTGGCGACTGGCTCGACCATCTTCGGCGGCGTCCCTGAGGCAGCGGGTGACGTGAGACGGAGGACTGCAGCCGTTTGTGGGATGGCCTGCTTGGCTTGATCCGCCGTTTGCCACCAGCGATGAGCCAGCTGGAATGTAGCAACCCCGCATTTCATGATCCGGTAAAAGCCTTCCGTATTACGAAATTTAAAAATGCTGCAGCGCAGTAATATTTCTCAATACAAGAAAATACTTTTCATATATTGAAATATTATAAAAAGACCATTGATTTTATTAGCAATAAATTTTCTCTTATATAAGACATAAGAGCTTCACAAAGTCTTGTAGAAGACTTAAAGTTGATCCCAGAGCAAACGGCAAAGGCATGGATAGTGCAGCGCTGTTTGTCCCCCATTTTTCAACCTCCGGAGTGACCTCATGCCACAGACCCTCACCGAACAACTGAGCCGCGAACAGCAGATTGCCGCCCTTGAAAAAGACTGGGCGACCAACCCCCGCTGGAAGGGCATCAAGCGCGGTTACAGCGCT
>JAUSDK010000085.1 GCA_030650875.1 Polaromonas sp. | reverse complement strand
GGCCGCCCCTTGCTGGTGATCGCGGAAGACGTGGAAAGCGATTCGCTGGCAACGCTGGTGATCAACACGATGCGCGGCACCTTGCGAACCTGCGCCGTCAAGGCGCCCGGCTTTGGCGACAGGCGCAAGGCGATGCTGCAGGACATTGCGGTGCTCACGGGCGCCGTCGTCGTCAGCGACGAGGTCGGACTGACGCTGGACAAGGTCAAGCTGTCGGATCTGGGCCGCGCCACGCGCGCCGAGATCACCAAGGACGCCACCACGCTGATCGGCGGCGCCGGGCAGCCCCAGGCGATCCAGGAGCGGATTGCCGCGATCCGCAAGGAACGCGCGTTGGCCACCAGCGACTATGACCGCGAAAAACTCGACGAGCGCGCGGCCAAGCTGTCGGGGGGCGTTGCGTTGATCAAGGTTGGCGCGGCCACGGAAACCGAGCTGAAAGAGCGCAAGGTCCGCGTCGAGGACGCCTTGCATGCCACCCGCGCCGCGGTGGAGGAAGGCATCGTGCCCGGGGGCGGCGTGGCCTTGTTGCGCGCCCGCCGTGCGTTGCTGGACTTGACGGGCAGCACGCTCGATGAAACCTCGGGCATTCGCTTGGTGGCCCGTGCACTCGAAGAGCCCTTGCGCCGCATCGTGAGCAATGCGGGGGACGAGCCTTCGGTCATTTTGAACCGGGTGGACGAGTCGCCGGACCACGCCTTTGGCTACAACGCGGCCACGCGCACCTATGGCGACCTGCTGCAAATGGGCGTGATCGACCCGGCCAAAGTGACCCGGCTGGCGCTGCAAAATGCCGCCTCCATCGCCAGCCTGATTCTGACCACCGACTGCATGATCGCCACGGCGACCAAGCAGCCGCCGGAGGGGGGCGCGCTGAATCCGGAGAGCAGCGCGCCCCTGTTTTAACGCATTCCCACAAGGAGCAACAGGATGGAAAAAACATGGATTCTGATCGCCAATGCCGAGCGCGCCCGCTGCTTCGAGCGGCATGCCGCAGACCATTCCCTCACCGAGCTGATCGACTTTGTGCATCCCCAGGCCAGCCTTGAGGGACAAGCTGGCGGGGGCGACCTGACGGGCGCGGCGGGCAAGGGCCACGGCCGCACCGGACACGCGGGCACGCAGTTTGAACCCCACACCGAAGCCCACGCCAAAGAGCGCGCCCGCTTTGCCCGGGAACTCGCGGATTACCTCAACGAAGGGGTTGCTGCGCAAAAGTGCAACGCGCTGGTGCTGGTGGCCTCCAGCCCGATGCTGGGCGAGATCAGGCCGTGTTTGAGCCCTGCTGCGGAGAAGGCGGTGACGCGCTCCATTGCAGGGGATTTGACGCGTTATGAGGGGCCTGAGTTGAGGGCGCGTATTGATGAGGCCTTGCTTCGGCCTGATTGACGGACGTACGCAGGGGGCTTGATTTCGGGTGGGATGAGGTTGCGATACTTCAAGTTCGGTACTTGTTTGGTCGCGTGCTGGCTTGGCTTTTTTCGGCTGGCCGGGAGTCGCCCGGCATGCGACTCACTTTCTTTGCTTCGCCAAAGAAAGTAAGCAAAGAAAGGCGACCCTACTGTCTGCGACCCTTCGCTGCGCTACGGGCACCCTGCGGTGCTCGCTTCAGGCGGGGTCCGCGCAAACTCGCTTCACTGCGTTGCGCTCAAACAGCGCGCGGCCCTGATCCGCCTGAATCTCCGCTCCTCGGCGCAGACAGAAGGTGGTGGGGAAAAGCAAAAATACCAACAGCCAACAGCCAACAGCCAACAGCCAACAGCCAACAGCCAACAGCCAACAGCCAAACATCGCGGAGCGCGCCATGCGCGCGCTGCTCCCTGCATCCGATCCCGATCCCAAAGCCCGTCCTGGCTGGGCCTGTGATGACCCGGGAAAGCGGGATCAGGGCGAGCGATTGTCTGAGCGCAACGCAGTGAAGCGAGTTCGAGCTCGACCCCCGCTTTTCCGGGGCAGCGCAGGTTGCCCGAAGCGCAGCGCAGGGACCCAGACTGCGGGTCGCCTTTTCTTTGGGTACTTTCTTTTGGCGAAGCAACAGTAAAGTGCCTCGCCCGCCGGGCGAGACCGGCCAGCCCAACACAGCAAAGCCCACAGCCCGCCAATCAAACCACCCAACCACCCAAAAAAACCAACAAAACAAATAACCCTCAAAATACGCCCATGACACCCGCCCCCATCCCCCGCTTCTGGGCCAACCTCAAAAGCCCCGACTTCACCCGCCTCGACCTGGCCCGCTGCATCGCTGTGCTGCCCGTGGCCGCGATCGAGCAGCATGGCCCTCACCTGCCGCTCAATGTCGACACCACGCTGGTCGAGGGCGTGGTGGCTGCCGCGCTGCCGCATTTGCCTGCCGACCTGCCCGCGCTGTTTTTGCCCACGCAGGCGGTTGGTTTTAGCCCCGAGCACACGCGCTTTGCCGGCACGCTGACGCTCAAGGCCGAGACCATACTCAGGCTCTGGACCGAGGTGGCCGAGTCGGTGGCGGCCAGCGGGGTAAAAAAACTGGTGCTGCTCAATTCGCACGGCGGCCAGGTCGGGCTGCTGGACGTGGTGGCGCGTGACCTGCGGGCACGCCTGGGCATGCTGGTCTACAGCGTGAACTGGTTCAACCTGCCGCTGCTGGACGAGCAGGGCGCGTCGGTGGCCGAACAGTTCAGCGCCCATGAACACCGCTTTGGCATTCATGCGGGCGAGATCGAAACCTCAATGATGCTGGCGCTCCAGCCCGGGCAGGTCGACATGGCCCAGGCGCAGGATTTTCACTCGACCTCGCAGGACCGGGCGCAGCAGTTCAGCCTGCTGGGCGACGGCCGCAGCGCCAAGCTGGCCTGGCAGATGCAGGACTACAACGCGCACGGCGCGGCGGGCAACGCGGCGGCGGCGACGGCTGAAAAAGGCCGGGCGCTGCTGGACGCTGCAGGCCGCAGTCTGGCCCGGGTGCTGGTTGAAATCGACCAGTTGCCGGCCGACACGCTGCGCCACAGCACGGCGTTCCAGACGCGCTAAAGCTGCGCGGGCGGGTCAGACCCAGCCCTGGCGCCACAGGGCCGTGTCCTGCAGTTCGCGCCACGGGATTTGCCGGACCGCCTTGGAGAAAACCGCCTCGATTTCGACGGTTTCTATCCTGAGCTCGGGCGGTTCGGGCGCAATGACTTTGGACACCAGGAAATGCTTTTCCCGGGCGATGGGCGATGGGCGATGTCGCCGTCCACTTGGTCAACAACAGTTTCTTGGGGTGCAGTGGGTTCATGGGCGCAGGGTAACCGAACCGGCCAGGCCTAGCCGTTCCGCGGAAAAGGCAACCCCCCAGGCAGCGGATAAGCCGGCTGGGGGGTTGTACCGTGCGCCGGGCGGGTAAGCCCGGCGGCGGTGTCAAACAAGTATCGGCCAAGGTCTGCCGAATAGTTTTCCTGGTTTTTCCTGTTTTTCGGAAAATTTGGATTAATTTTCTGAGTATTTGCAAAAAACAGATAAATTACCCGAATGGATATATTTGACCGGAAAATTCTTCAGGTGCTGCAGGCTGACTCGCGCACCAGCCTGCAAGCCATTGGCCAGGCGGTGGGCTTGAGCCCTTCGCCGTGCTGGGGCCGCATCAAGAAAATGGAAGAGGCCGGCGTGATCGAGGGCTATACCGTGCGGCTCAACCCGCAGGCGCTGGGTCTGGGCGACACCGTCATGGTGCAGGTCACGCTCGACAGCCACTCCGACAACACGCTGGAGAAATTTGGTGAAACGCTGGCCGCCATACCCGAGGTGATCGAGGCCTGGCTGGTGTCGGGCGAGTACGACTACCTGCTGCGCATTGCCGTGCACGACACCAAGGACTACGAACGCCTTCTGCGTGAGCGGCTCTACAAGATCAAGGGCATACGCCAAAGCAAGTCCAGCTTTGTGCTGCGCACCCTTAAAAAAGCCGATTTGCCGCTGCTGCCGGGCTGAACTGGCCGGCAGGGACAAAGCCTGACAGCGCCCGGCGTGGCTGGCTGACAGGCGCGGCGGCGCCGCGCGCGCACAGTCAGGGGTGGTTCTGCGTGCTCGCGGAGCCCTCATATTCACACTTTCAGGGGCGTTTCATGCAGTCACGGGCTTTCAATCGCAAGGTATGGGGCGCGCGCGCGCTGGGCCTGGGCCTGGTGGGCGCGCTGGTGGCGTGCGGCGACACGGCCTTGCTGCCGCCCGAGGCTGGCATGGGCGCCACGCCAACGCTGCCCGCGCCGGTCAAGCGCCTGATTCCCACGGTGAACATCGCACCCGCCAAGGGCTGGCCCGAGGGCGTGACGCCTGTGCCTATGGCGGGCCTGGCCGTCACCGCGCTGGCCGCCAACCTGGACCATCCGCGCTGGCTGGCCGTGCTGCCCAACGGCGACGTGCTGGTGGCTGAAAGCAACGCGCCCGCCAAGCCAGAAGACGGCAAGGGCATCAAGGGCATGGTCATGAAGTGGGTGATGAAACGGGCCGGTGCCGGCGTGCCTTCGGCCAACCGCATCACGCTGCTGCGCGACGCCGATGGCGACGGCCAGGCCGAGACGCGCAGCGTGTTTCTGGAAGGCCTGAACTCGCCGTTTGGCATGGCGCTGGTGGGCAATGCGCTGTATGTGGCCAACACCGACGCGGTCGTGCGCTTCCCCTACGAAACCGGGCAGACCCGCATTGCGGCGCCGCCGGTCAAGGTCGTGGATTTGCCGGCCGGCCCGATCAACCACCACTGGACCAAGAACATCATTGCCAGCCCCGACGGCAGCAAGCTGTATGTCACCGTGGGCTCCAATAGCAATGTGGGCGAGCGCGGCGTGGAGGCCGAGGCCGGCCGCGCCGCCATCTGGGAAGTCGACCCCAGGACCGGCAGCCACCGCGTGTTCGCCTCTGGCCTGCGCAACCCCAACGGCCTGGGCTGGGCGCCCGGCAGCGGCGCGCTGTGGACGGTGGTGAACGAGCGCGACGAGATCGGCAGCGACCTGGTGCCCGACTACCTGACCTCGGTCAAAGACGGCGCCTTTTACGGCTGGCCCTATAGCTACTACGGCCAGAACGTGGACGCCCGCGTCAAACCGCCCCGGCCGGACCTGGTGGCGCGCGCCGTGTCGCCCGACTATGCGCTGGGCGCCCATGTGGCGCCGCTGGGGCTGGCGTTTTCTGACGGCAAGGCCTTGCCGCCCGCGCTGGCCAGCGGCGCATTTGTCGGTGAACATGGTTCCTGGAACCGCGTGCCGCACAGCGGCTACAAGGTGGTGTTCGTGCCCTTCAGCCAGGGCCAGCCGGCCGGCCTGCCGGTTGATGTGCTGACGGGATTTTTAAGCGCCGAAGGCCATGCCTATGGCCGGCCGGTGGGCGTGGCAATGGACCGGCGCGGCGCGCTGCTGGTGGCCGACGATGTTGGCAACGTGGTCTGGCGCGTGCACAGCGCGCCTGCGCGGTAAGGGTACGGGACTTGGTGCGGCTAACTTGGTAGTGCCTCGGGCGTCGGCAGCACCAGCTCGGCGCTGCCGGGCCACACCCCGCGCGGGTATTCGCGGGAGGTGTCTATGCAGCCGCCCGACTGGTACACGCCCCCGGGCTCGCGCAGGCGCAGCATCAGTTCCAGAATCTGCGCCATCTCGGCCGGGTCGGCCATGGACGCCTTGACGCGTTCTTCCACGATGTCCTCGTCGATCCGCAGCTCGCCCGCCGCATCGCGGTAGGTGGCGTGGCGCCAGTGGAACAGCTCCACGCATTTGGCGGTCAGGGTGTAGGGCTGCTCCCGCTTCCAGAAGTTGGTGAACAGGCCGCCGCCCAGGTAAAACACCCAGGAGCCTTCGTAGCCTGAAACGTCGGACGAATGCGCGTCGGGGTTGCGAAACCACAGACGGTCGCCCGGCACGTAATAGCGGGGCGGCAGCGGGGCCTGCATGGAGCCGTATTCGTGCAGGAACACGTCGTGGAACTGGCCCGATGCAATGGCCCGGCGTTCCCACTGCTGCTGCAGTTCGGCCAGCAGGGCCGGGTTGCAGTGTTCAAGTTCCTGCGCAACGGCCAGCAAAACCACATATTCGGTGGCGCGGTAGCAGGAAAACGAATACCGCTTGCCCGACGCGTCGGGTTGGGTGGCTTTTTGCAGGGACGCAATCAGCGCATGGCCCGGGCGCACGGTGAACCCCCTGTCCTTGTCATAGCGCCAGCAGTCGTCGGGCCGGTCGACCTCGGTGGTGTGAAATGCCAGCGCTGTCTGGCGCGCGGCGAGCACCAGGTTGCGGCGCACGCGCACGGCGGACGCCAGTTCCGCATGGCCGGTAAACACAAAGCCCACCGGGCTGAGCAGCATGGCCAGCACGATTTCGCGCTCCGGGTCGCTGGCGTGGTGTTCTCCTGGCTGAGGCAGGCTTGTCAGCCCCGCCGTGTCCAGACCAGGGGCCCATTTTTCCGCCAGGTCGGCACGCAGGTGAAAGCTGGTTTCGACGCCTTCCTGCAGCGACGGCGGACCGTTGGCGGTTTCAATGTCGTGCTGCAGGCCGAGTTGCGCCAGCTGCGCCAGAAAGCTCTGGCTGGCTGTTGCCAGGGCATCGGCGGACGGGGTACGCAGGCGAATTCCGCCAGTGCGGGGGCTTGGGGTGTGAACGGCCATCATGGCCGGAGAGTATCTTTGCTTGCCGCCGATTGGGCAAGACAGGGAAACTACGCAGGCCCGCTCAGGCGTAGGTCACCCAGCCGGCGTATTCGGGCGCATCAAGGTGCGGTAGCGTGTTGTAGGTCACCAGGCGGTGGCGCTTGGAACTGAAGGTGAATTCGGTGACCGCGCTGTTGCGGATGCGCATGTTCAGCTCGATCGTTGCCTCGGGGCTGGTGCCCATCACCTGGCCCACGGCGGTGGCGATGGGCCCGCCGCTGGAGACCAGCAGCACGTTGCCCTGGTGGTGGCTGCGGATGTGCTCCAGCGCACTGGCCACGCCGGCTGCAAACTCGGTGTAGCGCGGCATGCCCCGGGGGCTGACCACGCCGGCCATCCACTGCGCCAAGCCGTCTTTAAGCAGCCTGAAGTGGTGCCGGTACAGCTCGGGGGTATCGGGTTTTTTGAGTGGATAGGGGTGGATGGCGCTGATCACGGCTTCGCTGTCGTATTCGTTCAGCCCAGGCCACAAGAGATGTGGCCCCAAGCCTTTTGCGTTCTCTGCGGTGCTGGCTCCGGCCAGGCGTTCGCTGTCAAACGCCACGCCCATGCCCTGGCAGATGCCCGCCAGCGTCTGGCGCTGCCGCGTCAGGGTGCCGGTCATGGCGGCTTCAAACGTGATGCCTTTGTACTTGAAGTATTCGCCCAGCCGCACGGCCTGCTGCTGGCCCAGGGGGCTGAGCAGGTCGTAGTCATCGGCGCCAAACGAAGCCTGGCCGTGGCGTACCAAATAGAGTGTTCCCATGCGGTGAATTTAGACGAGAGGGCGCCCGGGTCTTTGTCACCCGGGGGACGCCGGCGGCCGTCAGATACCTTTTGATTCCAGCGTGACCAGGCCGCGCGGTGTTTGCAAGGTGGCGACCAGATTGGGCGGCCCTGGCGTGACGCTGATGCCGGTCAGTCCCAGCGCGTCGTAGCAGGCGCGCAGCGCGCCGGGCCGGGGGTGGTGCGCCTGCAGCGACTGCAGCGTGATGCCCGAAGGCGCCATGCCGTCTGCAGGATGCGTCCCGCCCCACTGGATCAGCGTGGGCAGCATGCCAAAAAACAGCCGCTGGCCGTCTTCCCGCACGGTGATGCGCCAGTCCAGCAAGCCCTGCGCGGTCATGCGTGATGCTTCCAGCACGTCGCCCCGGTCCAGCCCCAGCCGGGCCAGCGCGCGCGCGCCGGCCTGTGCCCGCGCCGTGCGGGCGACAAAATGCACCAGCTGCGGCCCGTGCTGATGCAGTCTGAGTTGCATGGCGGGGTCGTCCAGGTCGAACCAGCGCTTGGCCCCTTCGGGTCGGCCGCAAGGTGCGCCCGAATGAATCGCGATTATTTCAAGGTAAGCCTGCGCAAAGGCGGGTGTTGCCACCGTGATCAGGCGGTTGTGCGTGCCCATCAGCGCATGCTCCCCGCCCGGCCCGGGCGTGACGCCCAGCACGCGCTCGCACCACTGCACGCCCTCGGCCAGGCTGGCGGCGGCCACCACCAGGTGGTCCAGTTGCGCGGCGAGCGGGGTGTTCATGGCGTGCGCGGCCTACAACGTGACCTGCCCGTCGATGCAGGTCACCGACTGGCCGCCGACCCAGACCTGGCCAGCGGCGTCGCGCGCCAGGTAGACCTGCCCGGCGCGGCCCAGGCACATGCCCTGCGAAGCCTGGTAACGCGCGGGCAGGTGGCCGTCGGCGATCAGCCACTGGGCCAGGCTGGCATTGAGGCTGCCGGTCACCGGGTCTTCGTTGACGCCGATGGGGGCGGCAAAGGCGCGCACTTCCAGGTCGGGCGCTGCATCCGGGCTTTCTTTCACGCCGGCGTCGAAAGCCCGCGCCTCGCGGTTGGCGCGTGCTATCAGGGGCGGGGATTCCTCTGGCGGGTACACCGCCGCGACGCCGACTTTGGCCTTCAGCCTGGCCAGCGCCGGGTGGTCGGGTGCCAGCTGCAGCACGGTCTCCGGGCTGTCCAGCAGCAGCCCGAGCCAGACCGGGCCGTTGTCCAGCCGCTGCGCGGCCAGCACCTGCGCCGGCTGCAGGCCCAGGGCGGCCAGGACTTCGGCCAGCCACGCCGCGTCGGGCACCGCGCGCGTGAGCGGCGGGGCGGCAAACGCCAGGCGTTCGGTGCCCGGCTCGCGGTGAATCTTCACCAGGCCCACCTGGCATTGCTGCACGATGAAGTCCGGTGCGTGCGGCTGGCCGCCGGCCTGCAGCCAGCTGTGGCAACTGCCCAGCGTCGGGTGGCCGGCAAACGGCAGCTCGCCGCCGGGCGTGAAAATGCGCACCCGGTAGTCGGCTGATTTATCGGTGGGCGGTAGCAAAAAGCAGGTTTCCGACAGGTTGGTCCAGCGGGCAAAGCGCTGCATCGCGTCGTCGTCCAGCCCGCTACCGTCCAGCACCACCGCCAGCGGGTTGCCCCAGTAAGGCGTGGCGGTGAAGACGTCAAC
>JAUSDK010000060.1 GCA_030650875.1 Polaromonas sp. | reverse complement strand
GGTGGTGCTGGAAATCGGCTTTGGCATGGGTGAAGCCACCGCCCACATTGCCGCGCTGATGCCGCACACCCACTTCCTGTGCTGCGAGGTCCACACGCCCGGCGTGGGCGCACTGCTCAAGCGGATCGACGAGCAGGGCCTGACCAACATTCGCATCCTGCAGCACGATGCGGTCGAAGTGATTGACCACATGCTGCCCCTTGGCAGCCTGGATGGCGCGCATATTTTCTTTCCAGACCCGTGGCACAAAAAAAAGCACAACAAGCGTCGCCTGATCCAGTCGCCGCTGATTGCCAAGCTGGCGGCCCGCCTCAAGCCCGGCGGCTACCTGCACTGCGCCACCGACTGGCAGCCCTATGCCGAGCAGATCCTGGAAGTGCTGGGCGCCGAGCCCCTGCTGAAAAACACGGCGCAAGGCAACGGTGGCTACGCCGCAAAGCCCGCCTACCGGCCGCTGACCAAGTTTGAAAACCGGGGCATCAAGCTGGGCCATGGCGTGTGGGACCTGGTGTTTGAGCGTGTGTAAGCGCGCCCAACCGGCGTGAACAAGCTCCCCACGCGCGACGGCGTCAGCCCCAGCTGCGTCGGCCTGCCGGCTGGCGACTGGCCCACCATCACGGATTTTTTAGTGCAGCGGTTTCCGGCGATTGCGCGGGACGTGTGGCTGGACCGCATGCAGCAAGGCCTGGTGGTGGATGAGCTGGGCCAAATCGTGACGCCCGAGCGCCCGTACCGCGGCCACCTGCGCGTGTACTACTATCGCGCGCTGCCCATTGAGCCCCGCATTCCGTTTGAAGCCACCGTGCTGTTCCAGGACGCGCACCTGGTGGTGGCCGACAAGCCGCACTTTCTGCCCGTCACCCCCTCGGGCCGTTACCTGCAGGAAACGCTACTGGTGCGGCTGAAAAACCAGTTGGGGCTGGACAGCTTGGTGCCAATTCACCGGATTGACCGCGAAACCGCCGGCCTGGTGCTGTTTTCAGTCAACCCGGCCGAGCGCGACGCCTACCAGGCGCTGTTCAGGCAGCGCGATGTCACCAAGCACTACGAAGCGATTGCGCCGTGGCGCGAAGACCTGGGCTTTCCGCTCACGCGGAAAAGCCGCATCGTGCAGGGCGAACCGTTTTTCAGGCAGGCCGAAGCGACCGGCGAGCCCAACAGCGAAACCCACATCCGCGTGCTGCAAGTCAGTGGCCAGCAGGCGCGCTACGCGCTGAGCCCGGTCAGCGGCAAAAAGCACCAGCTGCGCGTGCACATGCTGGGGCTGGGCATTCCGATTTTGAATGACCGGATCTACCCGCCCGTGGTCCCGACGCCTGAAGACGACTACGCCCAGCCGCTGCAGCTGCTGGCCAAATCGATTGCCTTTACCGACCCGCTCACCGGGCAGGCCCGGAAATACGAAAGCTGCTTGCGCCTGTTGCTGGCGTGAAGCGGCTTTGGGATGGTTCAGCAAGGCTTACGCTGTGATTTCTTTCGCCGTGATCTGGTACTTGAAGTCATCCGGCGCATACGAATCAAAGCGCCCGGCGGCGTTTTCACCCACCGGGTACATGAAGAAACCGAGCTTGTCGCCCCTGGCGTGCGGCAGCGTGACATCGTGCGCGGTGTTGTAGGCCATCCAGTTGCCTTCCCAGCCGCCAAACAGCGCCTTGTTCACGGGGGCGACCACCGGGTTCGTGGTGTTCTTGATCCATTCAGGGGTTTCCAGGCGCATGACCTTGGCCACGTCGGCCGGGTCCATCGCCACCCAGCCGTAACCCGTCAGGTAGACCTCGGCACGGCAGTGCTGCGCGCCCTTGAGGCTGGCCGGGTTGCCCGACAATTCCTTGTAGCCAAAGCTTGAGGGCACCAGCCGGATGCCGTAGACGTCGCGGGCGGGCACGCCCACCGAGCGGCACAGGCCGACAAACAGCGCGTTCAGGTCGGCGCACTTGCCGCCCAGGTTGCCGGTCTCCAGCATGGTCTTGATGTCGCCTTCGCCGCAGCCGCGCACCTTGGGTTCGCGGTGGGTATTGCTGACGATCCAGTCGTAGAGTTTTCGGGCCTTTTCCACATCGGTTTTAGCGCCCTGGGTGGCGGCCAGCGCCGTCTTGCGCACAATGCCGTCGGTCGGCAGCAGCGCCGTGGGACGGGTGAAATAGCGCAGCGTGTCGGCGCTTTCAGCCGCAGCGGTTTTTTTCGACCAGTCGGTGGATCGGTTTTGCGTCTGCACCCGGCTGGTCAGCACGGCATACGGCTGGGTCTGGCTGGCGGGAAATTCCACGTACAGCATCTTGGCGCCGTCCTGGCCGTCCTGCATCAGCTTTGCGGTGCCGTTGGTGGAGAAGCTGTTTTCCAGCGAACGCTGGTAGTCGCTGTTGACCGAAGGAATCGGCAGCCAGAGTTGGGTCACGCCGTCGGCCTCGGCGACGTCAACGCGGGTGGTGACCTCGAAGGTGCGCCACGCGCCGCTCTGGGGAGAAAAGTTTCGGCCACTCGCTGGCTGGGAAAAACCGAACGATGGCAGCGCGGCAGCAAGCGCGGCAGCCGCGGTAGTTTGGATAAAGGTACGGCGTACGGTAGGCATGAAAATAGCTCCATTTGGGGTCAGGTAACGTGCACCGGGGCATGTAAAGGTGCCCCGGGATGTTTTTTGCTGCGGGAGTGCTCAAAAGAGCCCCCTCGGGCAGCCCCAATTATCGCCGCTGGGTTTGGCTGCCTCACGCAGCCGCTATCGCCGCAAATGCCCCGCTCAGGAAGCGACCGGCTTGTTCCCGTTCAGGCGGCGATCAGACCTGCAATCAAGCCTTCAGCCGCGCGGCCGCTCCAGTCCACCTCGCCCCTCACACGCTGGCGTGGCTGGCCCCGGTGATCCACCGTCAGAGTGGTCGGGAACACGTTCACATCCCACTGGCGAGCCATCCGGCCGTCGGTGTCGAGCAGCACGGGCAGCGTCAGGCCCGTGGCGTTGACAAACTTCAACGCACGTTGCGCCGGTTCCTTGAAGTTGATCGCCAGCACCAGCAACTTGTCGGGGCCATACACGTCGGCCACTTGCTGCAGCGTAGGCATTTCAGC
>JAUSDK010000053.1 GCA_030650875.1 Polaromonas sp. | reverse complement strand
CGCTGCATTTCCGAAGTACGTCCCGCTCCATTGCAGACCTTCTATCTGAATGTCAGCTTCGGAGAAAGTTGACCGTCCGCCCCAAACTGGAAGCGGATGTAGAGCTTTTCAAACTGCATGCTTCATACAAGTCCTTGAAGTTGCCTATTGCCGCTCAGCAATAGGATGACAGCTTCGTAAGCGGCCAGCCATGCCATCTTGAGAGTGGCACGGCACCAACACAGCGCCCAATTCAGGGCCGAGGTGCTTCAGGCCTGCCGCCAGGCCGATGCCTCCGTTGCCGCGATTGCGCTGGTGTTGGCGCCGATAGAAGTAGGCCAGATGGCCTTGGGGCAACCAGTCCTGGATGGCGATGGGCAAGAGTTTTTGCTGTTCAGGGTGGTAAGGGATGTGGTGGTCTAATTTAAAAAGACACAACGATAGGTTTTTCCAAACCTAAATGGCGACAGAAGTGAACAACCAAAAATCCCGAAGAACCTTTGATGCCAGCTTCAAGCTGCAGATAGCTCAAATGGTCAAAATCCAAGGCTTGAGCATCGGTCAAGTCTGTAAAGACATGAAACTTGGCGAAAGTGCCGTCAGGCGCTGGGTCAGCCAATTCGAAACGGAGCAGCAAGGCCAAAGCGGGGCCGGCAAGCCGTTGACCGTGGAGCATCAACGCATCAGGCAGTTGGAACTTGAAAACCGGCAACTGCGAGGCGACGTAGAGATATTAAAAAAAGCATCGGCCTTCTTTGCCCGAGAACTCAGATGAGTTACGAGCTAATTGAAAACTTGCAACAGAAGGCCGTCACAGTCAGTCAGGCATGCCGCACCCTTGAGGTCAGCCGCTCCGGCTATTACGCAGCAGCCAAGCGGCGCAGCACAGCAGCCGTGGTGTGTGCTGCCAGTGTTCATTTGAAAGCAGCTTTCGCGGCCAGTGGTCGTACCTACGGCAGTCGCAGGTTGCGCACTGAGCTGCACATGAGCGGCGTGACGATGGGGCGCCACAGGGTGCGCAGCTTGATGCGGGCCAACGGGCTACGCCCTGTGTGGAGACGAAAATTTGTGCATACCACCGACAGCAAACACACCATGTCAGTGTCACCCAACGTGCTGGCCCGCCAGTTTGATAAAGCGCTGCCCAACCAGGCCTGGGTCAGCGACATCACCTACATTCGTACACGCAGCGGCTGGCTGTATCTGGCGGCAGTGCTGGACCTGCATTCGCGCAAGATTGTGGGCTGGGCGATGGCACCCGAGATGCCCGCAACGCTGGTCTGCACGGCCTTGCAAATGGCTATCGTGCAGCGCAATCCCGCAGCCGGTCTGGTCGTGCATTCGGACCGGGGAGCGCAGTACGCAAGCGCCCAGCATCAAGGGGTGCTGAGGAAATACGGATTGGTCGGCAGCATGAGTCGTAAAGGCAACTGCTGGGACAACGCCGTCATGGAGCGCTTCTTTCTGAACTTGAAGATGGAGCGGGTCTGGCAAAAAGACTACGCCAACCACAGCGAAGCTAGGCGGATTCAAGTCTGAAGTGCAACCGACTAATTATGCAGTTGTAGCTGTTCCATAAAAACCTCGTGCGGCGTTCGATAGCCGAGGCATTTTCTGGGCCGGTGATTGAGGCGATGCATGGCCAATTCGATCTCCTTTGTGGTGATGGATTCGAAGGCCATCTTCTTTGGAAAAAACTGGCGAATCAGCCCATTCATGTTCTCGTTGGCGCCGCGTTCCCAGGAGGAATACGGATGGGCAAAGAAGAAGTTTGCCTTGAGCTGTTCAGCAATACGCTCATGCTGGGCGAACTCACGCCCGTTGTCGGTCGTGAGGGTATGAACGCACATCGAGAAAGGCTTCAGCATGGCGATCATGGCGTCTGAGACTGCCTTCGCTGTCTTGAACGGAACATGCGCAATCAACGAATAGCGCGAGGTGCGTTCGTTGATCGTGACCAGCGCCTGTTTCTGCCCCGCCCCAATGACCAAGTCAGCTTCCCAGTCGCCAAAACGGGCGCGCTCGGCCACCACCGTTGGACGCAGATCGATCGACACCTGATTGGGGATAGAGCCCCTTCTGGCGCGTCCCGTATGACGTTTCTTGCTTGCCTTCTGGCAGCGCAGGGTGAGATGCAGCGTGCCACCTTTGCGCTTGTCAGCGTAGATGCGCTGGTAGATGCTTTCGTGGCTGACGCCTGGCTGCTGGTTGACCAACAGGTAGCCGCTGATTTGCTGCGGACTCCAGGTTTCTTTCAGTTTGGACTCAACCAATGCCCAGGTGTTGACCTCCACACGAGGCCCGTTTGCACAGGCCTGCTTGCGGGTCTGTGCGAGTGAATGCGCCTGTTTGGAGCGGTAGCCACGCTGGCCCTGGTTGCGGCGCAACTCGCGGCTGATGCAGGATTTGTCGCGACCCAGAAGCACAGCAATTTCACTTTGCTTGTGTTTTGCTTTGCGCAGGATTTCAATCTGGTACCGTTCGGCTTGGGTGAGGTGTGTGTAGGTCATTCTGGGCAACTTTGACTTGGCGGTCTAGGGGTCTGGATGCTCTCACATCTCGCCCACCCAACCCGTTATTCATAAAGTTGCACTTCGAATTTGAACTCGCGCTATGACCGATGTGGCTGACTACATCGTTGGCTTTTACAACAGCACGCGGCTGCATTCCAAACTGGGCAACTTGTCACCCAACGCATTTGAGCGTAAATCGGCAATTCAACATCCTATTGATGTGTCCGAAATAACTTGACCACCACA
>JAUSDK010000041.1 GCA_030650875.1 Polaromonas sp. | reverse complement strand
GCCGGGATTTTTTTCGCCGAACTGCAGCACCATGGCCGCCAGCTTGCGGGTGCGGCCGGCCGGGTCAGGCTCGCGCTCAGTGATCTGGTTAACCAGGGTGAAGACGCTTTGCTCGACAAAATCGATCAGCCCTTCAAACATTTGCGCCTTGCTGGCGAAGTGCCGGTAAAGCGCCGCTTCACTCACCCCCAGCCTGGCGGCCAGTGCAGACGTCGTGATGCGTTCCGCGCCCGGCTGCTCCAGCATGGACGCCAGCGCCTGCAAAATCTGGACCCGCCGCTCGCCCGGCTTGGGCCGCTTGCGCACCGCCGGTTCGGCAGAAGTTGCCGGCACCGGCAGGCTCAGTTCGGGTTCAGACGCCAGGTCGGACATAAGAGGTTTGTACACAGGAAAGAGGACTGTTGCAAAAAAATGGAGATCGTTGCAAATGATTCTCGCACAGCCCCATCGCGCCCGAAGCGCGGGTTTTCGCCCACGCCCTCCTGAAAAAAACCCAAAGACAGCCCTGCACTAATGCGAGCGAATCATGGTCCCGTAGGCCTGGTCGGTCAGGATCTCCAGCAGCATCGCGTGCGGTACCCGGCCATCAATGATGTGGACCGAGTTGACGCCGCTTTTGGCCGCATCCAGCGCGCCTTCTATTTTGGGCAGCATGCCGCCCGAAATCGTGCCGTCGGCAAACAGCGCATCAATCTCCCGGGCGGTCAGGTCGGTCAGCAGTTCCCCCGCCTTGTTCAGTACCCCTGGAATGTTGGTCAGCAACACCAGCTTTTCAGCCTTGAGCACCGTCGCCAGTTTGCCCGCCACCACGTCGGCGTTGATGTTGTAGCTTTCGTTTTGTTCGCCAAAACCAATCGGGCTGATGACAGGAATGAACTGATCGTCCTGCAGCGCCTTGACCACGCTGGGGTCAATGCTCACGATGTCGCCGACAAAGCCGATGTCGTGCTCCTTGGCCGGATCCTCGCGGTCGCTCATCCTGAGCTTTTGCGCGCGGATCAGGCCGCCGTCGCGCCCGGTCAGGCCCACCGCCTTGCCGCCGGCCTGGTTGATCAGGCCCACGATGTCTTGCTGCACCTGGCCGGCCAGCACCCACTCCACCACTTCCATGGTTTCGTCGTCGGTCACGCGCATGCCCTGGATGAAGTGGCCTTTCTTGCCCAGGCGGTTCAGCGCCGCTTCAATCTGCGGGCCGCCGCCATGCACCACCACCGGGTTCATGCCCACCAGCTTGAGCAGCACCACGTCTTCGGCAAAATCGGCCTGCAGCGCGGGGTCGGTCATGGCGTTGCCGCCGTACTTGATGACGATGGT
>JAUSDK010000040.1 GCA_030650875.1 Polaromonas sp. | reverse complement strand
CTGAACAAACAGGCCGAACACCAGCGCCAGCAAACCACCATAGATCAGCACCCAGATCAGGCTGTGAAAGCGCGCCATCGCCTTGCTGATCGTGCTGTTGGGCGATTTTTTGAAATAAGACATCAGAAGGCCTCCTCAGGCAGGTTGGCACAGGTCAGGTCGCGGTTTTGCACCACGTTCAGCCATGCGCCGATTTTGGGCAATTCATAATGATAAAAATAAGCCATGGCCCCTATTTTACCGAGGGTAGAAGCTACTGATTTAGTAGCATCAGCACGCAGCGCTGCCAGCCCCACGTCCAGCCAGATCCAGGCCAGCACCGTATGGCCAAACGCTTGCATATACGGCACGGCATTGGCCAGCGCATCGCCCGGCGTGCCGGTGGCCCACGCGGCTTGG
Organism: Polaromonas sp.; assembly: GCA_030650875.1. Classification (GTDB taxonomy): domain Bacteria; phylum Pseudomonadota; class Gammaproteobacteria; order Burkholderiales; family Burkholderiaceae_C; genus Polaromonas. The sequence goes on along the minus strand of JAUSDK010000040.1, from coordinate 17,807 downwards.
GTGGCATGGGCCACCTGCTGCAGGGCTTGCACCAGCGCGCGGGCATGGTCGGCCAGTTCGGGCACCTGCAGCGCGCGTTCGGCGGTTGCGCTGATGCGGGCCGTCAGCAGCGCAAGCCCCCTGCCCCCTTCCATCAGCACCTTGCGGCCCAGCAGGTCCAGCGCCTGAATGCCGTGCGTGCCTTCGTGAATCATGTTCAGGCGGTTGTCGCGCCAGTATTGCTCCACCGGAAAGTCGCGGGTGTAGCCGTAGCCGCCATGCACCTGGATGGCCAGCGAATTGGCCTCCAGGCACCATTCACTGGGCCAGCTTTTGGCAATCGGGGTCAGCACTTCGAGCAGCAAGCGCGCGTCGTCGGCGGCTTCTGGCCCGGCGGTGTGTTGCTCGTCCACCAGCCGGGCGCAATACAGCTCCAGCGCCAGTGCGCCCTCGCAGTAGGATTTTTGCGCCAGCAGCATGCGTTTGACATCGGCGTGTTCGATGATGCGGCTTTGCGGCGCGGACGCGTCCTTGCCGGCGCCCGTGATGGGCCGGCCCTGCGGCCGGTTCCTGGCGTAGTCCAGGCTGGCGTAGTAGCCCGCCATGCCCAGCATGGTGGCGGCCGTACCCACACCGATGCGTGCCTCGTTCATCATGTGGAACATGCAGCGCAGGCCCTGGTGCGGCTGGCCCACCAGGTAGCCAACGGCGCCCGCCTGGCCATCCACCGGGTATTTTCCTTCGCCAAAGTTGAGCAGCGTGTTGGTGGTGCCGCGCCAACCCAGCTTGTGGTTCAAGCCGGCCAGCGCCACGTCGTTGCGCACGCCGGTCAACTCGCCTGCGGTGTTGACCATTTTCTTGGGCACGATGAACAGCGAAATGCCGCGTGTGCCCGGAATTAGCTTGCCGTCCGGTCCGGGAATCTTGGCCAGCACCAGGTGGATGATGTTGTCGGTCAGCTCATGCTCGCCGGCGGAAATCCACATCTTGTGGCCCTTGAGGCGAAAGCGTGGGCCCAGCGGCTCGGATTCAAAGTCAGCGCCGTCGGGCAGCGCGCGCGTTATTACATCGCTGAGCGAGGAGCCCGCTTGCGGCTCCGACAGGCACATGGTTCCCGAAAAGCGTCCTGAAAACTCATTCTTGGCAAACACTTCTTTTTGCAGGTCGGTGCCGTGCACCATCAGCAAGTTGGCATTGCCCGTGGTCAACATGCCCGAGCCGATGCTGACCGACGCCATCGCAAAAAACGCATTGGCCGACGCTTCAACGGTGTAGGGCAGCTGCATGCCCCCGCTTTCGTAGTCTTGCGCCGCACTGAGCATGCCCGACGCCGCATAGGCCTTCTGGGCGTCGTGCGTGGCCTGCGGCAAGATGACCTTTTCACCATCAAAGTGCGGCTCCTGCATGTCGACCAACCGGTTAAAGGGTGCGTATTTTTCGCGGGCAATGCGCTCGCAGGTGTCAAACACCGCGTCAAAGGTTTCGCGACTGTGGTCGGCAAAGCGCGCGCGCTGGTTCAGCGACTCGGCATCGAGCCACTGGTAAAGCAAAAAATCAACGGTGGAACGCAAGGACATGGCTTACCTTCATGACAGGACAAAAAAATGGGCCGACGCATGCAAGAGATTGCATGCGTCGGCCCGGCAAGGTGCTTGAACAACCAGCCCTTACAGCACTTCGAAAATGCCGGCCGCGCCCATGCCGCCGCCAATGCACATGGTCACGCAGACACGCTTGACGCCGCGCCGCTTGCCTTCAATCAGCGCGTGGCCGGTCAGGCGCTGGCCGGTGACGCCGTAGGGGTGGCCGACCGCAATCGCGCCGCCGTTGACGTTGAGCTTGTCCATCGGAATGCCCAGCTTGTCGGCGCAGTAGAGCACCTGCACGGCAAACGCCTCGTTCAGCTCCCACAGGTCGATGTCGCTGACCTTCAAGCCCAGCTTGGCCAGCACCTTGGGAATGGCAAAGACCGGGCCAATGCCCATTTCGTCGGGCTCGCAGCCCGCAACGGCAAATCCCAGAAAGCGGCCCAACGGCATCAGGCCCTTTTTTTCGGCCACTTTTTCATCCATCACCACCACCGCGCCGCCGCCATCTGAAAACTGGCTGGCGTTGCCGGCGGACACCAGGCCACCCGGAATCGCCGAGCGCAAGCCGCTAATCCCTTCCTTGGTGGTGCCGGCGCGAATGCCTTCGTCCTGGCTGACCGTGACCTGTTTCGTAGTCAATCCCATCACCGGATCCGCCACGCCCATGGTGACGGTGATCGGGGCGATTTCGGCCTCAAACAGGCCGGCGGCCAGTGCGGCCGTGGCTTTTTGCTGGCTGGCAGCGCCGTATTCGTCCATGCGCTCGCGTGAAATGCCGTAGCGCTTGGCGACCTGCTCGGCGGTTTGCAGCATGTTCCAGTAGATCTCGGGCTTGTTCTTGGCCAGCCAGTCTTCACGCAGCATGTGGGTGTTCATTTCCTGCTGCACGCAAGAGATGCTTTCAACCCCGCCGGCTACAAAAATGTCGGCTTCGCCGGCAATGATGCGCTGGGACGCCAACGCGATGGTTTGCAGGCCCGACGAGCAAAAACGGTTGACGGTCATGCCCGACACGGTGATGGGGCAGCCCGCGCGCAGGGCAATCTGGCGTGCAATGTTGGCGCCGGTCGCGCCTTCGGGCGTGGCGCAGCCGATGATCACGTCATCGACTTCGGCCGCGTCAATGCCGGCGCGGGCAATCGCGTGCTGCACGGCATGGCCGCCCAGGGTGGCGCCGTGGGTCATGTTGAAGGAACCCTTCCAGCTTTTGGCCAGAGGGGTGCGGGCAGTAGAAACAATTACAGCTGAAGTCATGAAAATCTCCGGGAATTAATTGAACGTCTTGCCTTCGGCGGCGAGCCGGGCCAGCAGCGGCGCGGGCTGCCAGAACTTGGCGTCGTCCAGCGGGTTTTGCGCAAAGCGGTGCATGGCCTGCACCACGTTGAAGAGGCCCAGCTGATCGGCGTACAGCATGGGGCCGCCCCGGAAAATCGGAAAACCATAGCCCATCAGGTAGACCATGTCGATGTCGCTGGCCTTGTTGGCAATGCCTTCTTCCAGAATGTGGGCGGCTTCATTGACCAGCGCAAACACCAGGCGCTGCACGATTTCCTCGTCGGAGATCTTGCGCGGTGTGATGCCCAGCGAGGCACGGTGCGCTTCGATCATCTGCACCACTTCGGCGCTCGGAATCGCGTCGCGCTTGCCGGGCAGGTAGTCGTACCAGCCGGCACCGGTTTTTTGGCCGAACCGGCCTTTTTCACACAGCAGGTCAGCCGTCTTGCTGTACTTCATGTCTGGCTTTTCCTGGTAGCGCCGCTTGCGGATGGCCCAGCCAATGTCGTTGCCGGCCAGGTCGCCCATGCGGAACGGGCCCATGGCAAACCCGAACTTTTCGGCGGCCTTGTCAACCTGCTCCGGCGTGCAGCCTTCGTCCAGCAGGAAACCACCCTGGCGGCCGTACTGCTCGATCATGCGGTTGCCGATAAAGCCGTCGCACACGCCGGACACCACGGCCGTTTTCCTGATCTTCTTGGCCAGCGCCATCACGGTGGCCAGCACATCCTTGCCGGTTTTTTCACCGCGCACCACTTCCAGCAGCTTCATGATGTTGGCCGGGCTGAAAAAGTGCATGCCCACCACGTCTTGCGGGCGCTGGGTGAAGCCGGCAATCTGGTTCACATCCAGCGTGGAGGTGTTGGACGCCAGGATGGCACCGGGCTTCATGACGCGGTCCAGTTCCTTGAAGACCTTCTCCTTGACGCCCATTTCCTCGAAGACGGCTTCGATCACCATGTCGGCGTCTTTCAGGTCGTCGTAGCTCAGCGTGGTGCTGAGCAGGCTCATGCGCTGCTCGTACTTATCCTGCTTGAGCTTGCCCTTCTTGACCTGGGCTTCGTAGTTCTTGCGGATGGTGGCCAGGCCGCGGTCCAGCGCTTCCTGCTTCATCTCCAGCATCTTGACCGCAATGCCGGCATTCAGGAAGTTCATGGCAATGCCGCCGCCCATGGTGCCGGCGCCAATCACGGCGATCGACTTGATCTCGCGTTGCGGGGTGTCCGCAGGCACATCCGGAATCTTGGAGGCGGCGCGCTCGGCCATAAAGATATGGCGCAGCGCGCGGCTTTCAGGCGTCCACATCAGGTTGATAAACAGCTCGCGCTCAAACTGCAGGCCGTCTTCAAATTTGCGCTTGGTGGCGGCTTCCACGGCATCGACGCATTTGAGCGGCGCCGGAAAGTTCTTGGCCATGCCCTTGACCATGTTGCGCGCGAACTGGAAGTAGGCGTCGCCTTTGGGGTGCTTGCAGGGCAAGTTGCGTACCAGCGGCAGGGGGCGCGTGTCGGCAATCGACTGGGCAAAGGCCAGCGCCTCGTCTTGCAGGGATTCAGCCGAACTGGCCATTTTGTCGAACAGTTTTTGGCCAGGAATCTGGGCCAGCAACTCACTCTTGACGGGCTCACCGCTCACAATCATGTTCAGCGCGGGCTCCACGCCCAGCGCGCGCGGCAGGCGCTGGGTGCCGCCAGCGCCGGGCAGCAAGCCCAGCTTGACTTCAGGCAGCGCCACGCTGCAGCCCGGCGCCGCAATGCGGTAGTGGCAGCCCAGCGCCAGTTCCAGGCCGCCGCCCATGCAGACCGAGTGAATCGCGGCCACCACGGGTTTGGACGAATTTTCAAGCGCTGAAATGACGCTGAGCAGGTTGGGTTCCTGCATCGCCTTGGGCGAGCCGAACTCCTTGATGTCGGCGCCGCCCGAAAAGGCCTTGCCTGCGCCGGTGATGACGATGGACTTGACGGCATCGTCTGCATTGGCTTTTTGCAGGTGCTCCGTGATGCTCAAACGGGTGGCATGGCCAAGTCCGTTGACGGGCGGGTTGCTCAGCGTGATGCGCGCCACGGTGCCATGAACTTCGTAGTGGGTTGTCATTGAAGTGTCTCTTTCCTTGATTGAAAATTCAGTTACCTGGACCTGTGGGTGCAAAATCAGCATCCACCGACTAAAATAGTACGACCGTTCGTTTTGTCATTGTAGGGTTGCTTGCGGATGGCGCAAGAGGCGCATGGCCCGGCTTGTCCCTGCGGTGACAAGCCAGGGTGGTCTTTTACACCTCCAGCCATTCTTTTCGGATGTAGCTGTCGGCCCGCAGGCTGTCGGGTGTGCCGTCAAACACGATGCTGCCATGGCCCATGACCAGGGCGCGGTCTGAAATGGCCATGGCAATGGTCAGCTTTTGCTCAATCAGCAGCACCGAAATGCCCCTGGCTTTGAGCGTCTGCAGGTATTGCCCCACCAGTTCCACAATCTTGGGCGCCAGGCCTTCGGTCGGCTCATCAATGATGATGAGGTCCGGGTCGCCCATGAGCGTGCGGCACAGCGTGAGCATCTGCTGCTCGCCCCCCGACAGCACGCCGGCCTCGGTGTGCTGGCGCTCCAGCAGCCGCGGGAACATGGTGTACATGTCCTTGAAGGACCAGCGCGATCCTTTGCCATTGCCCTTTTGTCCCAGCAGCAGGTTTTGATGCACCGTCAGCTTGGGAAAGATATCGCGGTTTTCGGGCACGTAACCAATGCCGAGGTGGGCAATCTGGTAGGCCTTTTTCCCGACGATTTCACCGCCGAATTGCCGGGCTTTCCAGAGGATGGAGCCTTGGCAATCGACCAGGCCCATGATGGCCTTGGCGGTCGTCGAGCGGCCAGAACCATTGCGGCCCAGCAGGGCCACGATTTCGCCCGGCTGCACATTGAACGAGACGCCATGCAGCACATGGCTTTTGCCGTAAAAGGCGTGGAGGTTATGGATGGTCAACATGTTCAGTGCCCTGCGCCTTGCTGGTCAGCGACCGATGAACCCAGATAAGCTTCCTGCACACGCGGGTCAGCGCGCACGGCCTCGGGGGTGTCGTACGCGATGATTTCGCCATACACCACCACGGCAATTTTGTCGGCCAGGCCAAACACCACACCCATGTCGTGCTCCACGGTCAGCAGCGTCTTGCCCACGGTCACTTCCTTGATCAGGCCGATAAACCGGCTGGTCTCCGAGCGGCTCATGCCGGCGGTCGGCTCGTCAAGCAAAATCACGCCCGCGCCGCCCGCAATCGTGATACCAATTTCCAGGGCACGCTGCTCAGCGTAAGTCAGGTTGGTGGCCAGCACGTCGCGCTTTTTGTCGAGCTTGATCATGCCCATCAACTCATCGGCCCGCGCATTGGCGTCATCCAGGTCGGCCAGGAACTTCAGGAAGGTGTACTTGTAGCCCAGGCTCCAGAGCACGCCGCAGCGCAGGTTTTCAAACACGCTGAGCTTGGGAAAGATGTTGGTGATCTGAAAGCTGCGTGACAGCCCGAGCCGGTTGATCTCAAACGGTTTTTTGCCGTTGATGCACTGGCCATTGAGCAGCACTTCGCCGCTGGTGGGCTCGAAGCGTCCACTGATGAGGTTGAACAGCGTGGACTTGCCGGCCCCGTTGGGCCCGATGATCGCGACCCGTTCACCGGCCTTGACGGCCAGGTTGGCGCCGCGAATGATCTCGGTCTTGCCGAAATTTTTGCGCAGGTCTTTCAGTTCCAGCGAATACCGGGCGCCGGCATTTTCAGCGTGTACTGCGTTCATGCTCATAGCGATTCCCTCCGCTTGATTTCTTTTTCAATTTCGACTTGTATCTCGCCCCACTGCGCCATGAACTGCCGCCGCGTGAGTTCAAACAGGCCCAGGCCGGTCAGCAGCACAAAGCCCGCACCCAGCCAGCTGTTCGGGTTGCTGGCGTTGAGCTTGATCCCCACAAAGCTCAATTCAGCGCCCAGGGCCGCATTGAGCTGCAAGTGGTACACCATTTCCACCATGGCAGCCGTGCCCAGCAAGGCTGCCAGCCCCGTGACGGCCAGCCCCAGGTAACCCACCCAAAGTTGCCTGAGTTTGCCAAAGGCGGCAACGCGCAGGTTCCTCATGATCAGGCTGGCAATGCCGCCGGGGGCATACATCACCATGAACAGAAAGATCAGGCCCACGTAGAGCAGCCAGGCCATGGTCAGTTCCGAAAGCAAAATCAGCGCCAGCACCAGCAAGCCAGCGCCAATGATGGGGCCAAAAAAGAAGGTGGCGCCGCCCAGAAACGTGAACAGCAGCAAGCTGCCAGAACGTACGCCGCTGACCACCTCGGCCGTGACGATTTCGGAGTTGATGGCGGCCAGCCCGCCGCCCACGCCTGCAAAAAATCCGGCAATGATGAAAGCGTAGTAGCGCACGCGCTGGGTGTTGTAGCCAATGAACTCGACCCGCTCGGGGTTGTCGCGCACCGCGTTCAGGATGCGGCCCAGGGGCGTGCGGGTAAAGGCAAACATGGCGGCGGTGCAAATGAAGCAATACACCGCGATCAGGTAATACACCTGTATCTGCGGCCCGAAGCTGATGCCCCAGAGCGGCTGGCCATAAGTGCGGTTGGTGGTGATGCCGCCCTCGCCGCCAAAAAACTCGGGAAACATAAGCGACATGGCAAACACCAGCTCGCCCACACCAAGGGTGATCATGCCAAAGGTCGTGCCCGCCTTTTTGGTGGTGACGTAGCCCAGCAAAGCCGCAAAGAACAGCCCCGACAAGCCCCCCACCAGCGGAATCAGCGGCAACGGTATATAAAACTTGCCGCTGGCTGCCAGGTTCATCGCATGAATCGCCAGGAATGAACCGAGCCCGGCGTACACCGCATGGCCAAAACTGAGCATGCCACCCTGCCCCAGCAAGATGTTGTAGCTCAGGCAGACGATCACGAGGTAGCCGGCCTGGGACAGCATGGTCAGGGACAAGCTGCTCTTGAACAGCAGCGGCGCCACCATCAGCAGCAGGGCGTAAAACGTCCAGACCACCCAGCGGCCGACGTTATAGGGTTTGAATTGGTAAAACTGGTGGGTCATTTTCTGGGTTTTCAACATGGAATACTCACCCTTCCCGCGTGCCAAGCAGGCCTTTGGGTCTGAAAATCAGGATCAGCACCAGAAACAAGAAGGGCAGGATGGGCGCAACCTGGGAAATGGTGAGCTTGAGCACGGGGTAGCCAAACGTCTCTGGCGTGACGACGTAGCTGAAAAGCGCCAGCAGCGACATCAGCGACTGGTCCATCGCCACCGCAAACGTCTGGATCAAGCCGATCAGGATGGACGCCAAAAAGGCACCACTGAGCGAACCCATGCCGCCGACCACCACCACCACGAAAATAATTGCGCCTACCGAGCCGGCCATCGCGGGCTCGGTGATGAAGGTGTTGCCGCCCACCACACCGGCCAGCCCGGCCAGGGCCGCACCGCCGCCAAACACCAGCATGAAGACCCGGGGCACGTTGTGGCCCAGCGCTTCCACGGTCTCGGGGTGCGTGAGCGCCGCCTGAATCACCAGGCCGATGCGCGTGCGCGTCAGCAGCAGCCACATGCTGGCCAGCATGACGATGGAGATCAGCATGATGAAGGCGCGGGACTTGGGGAAATGGGTGCCAAACACCGTGAACAGCGGCCCCTGAAGACCTTCGGGCAACACATAGTTGACCGCCGAGCGGCCCCACACCAGCTGAACCAGCTCCAGCAGCAGATAAGACAGGCCAAACGTCACCAGCAACTCCGGAACATGGCCAAACTTGTGAACCTTGCGCAGGCAAAAGCGCTCGAAGGCCGCCCCCATCACAAACACCAGCAGGGGCGCTACAGCCAAGGACCACCAAAAGCCGACGACCTGCGAGGTGCTGTAGGCAATGTAGGCGCCCACCATGTAGAACGAGGCGTGCGCAAAGTTAAGCACGCCCATCATGCTGAAGATCAGCGTCAGCCCCGAGCTGAGCATGAACAGCAGCAGCCCATAGCTCAGGCCATTGAGCAGCGAGATAGTGAAGAACTCAAGATTCATGGGTAAGCGCCTCAAGCGGGTGCGCACTTGCGCACGGGCAGATAAAGAAAAAGGCCCGAGGATGGGTCGGGCCTTGCATGGTGAGCGCCGGCTTGTGTCAACGCATCAGGAAGGACGCTTCATCTGGCATGACGTGGGCGTGCTGGCCACATAGGGCTCGTAGTATTTCACCGGCACGAAGGTGTAGCCCGTGTTCTCAGCGTCGTAGGGGTATTTGCCGCCGGCCTTTTCCCAGCGGTCTATGAACAGGCCCTGCTGCAACTGATGGTCAGTCTTGCGCATTTCCACATCGCCATTAAAACTCTTGAAACGCAGGCCTTCCATGGCTTTGGCCACCACTGCGGGCTCCGTCGACTTCGACTTGGCCATGGCCTCGGTCAAAATCGCAAAGGCGTGATAAACCGCGCCCGTGTAGAAGTCGTCGTTGAACTTCTTCTTGTAGTCCGCCATGAGTTGCTGGATCTCGCCGCCCATGTTCAGGTGGTTGTAGGACACCTGGTAGACACGGCCTGCCGACGCCGCGCCCATGGCGGTCGGGGTGCCGGTGACACCGCCGTAGTAGGTATAGAACTTCACGTTGTTCAGGCCGGACTCGTTGGCGGCCTTGATCAGCAGCGTCAGGTCAGAGCCCCAGTTGCCGGTGACGACCGAGTCAGCGCCCGACTGCTTGATTTTGGCGATATAGGGTGCAAAGTCGCGCACCTGGGCCAGCGGGTGCAGGTCGTCGCCCACCACCTGGATGTCAGGGCGCTTGGATGCGAGATTCAGCTTGGCAAACTTGGACACCTGCTGGCCGTGCGAATAGTTCTGGTTGATCAGGTAGACCTTCTTGATCTCGGGCTGGTCCTTGATGTAGGCCGTGAGCGCTTCCATTTTCATGGAGGTGTCAGCGTCCAGCCGGAAATGCCAGTAGTCGCATTTGCTGTTGGTCAGGTCCGGGTCCACGGCGGCGTAGTTGAGGAAAACCACTTCCTTGCCGGGATTGCGCTCGTTGTACTTGGACAGCGCGTCAATGATGGCGAGCGCCGGGCCGGAACCGTTGCCCTGCACCACGTAGCGCGCACCCTGGTCGATGGCAGACTTGAGCGCATTGGTGGTTTCTTGCGGGCTCAGCTTGTTGTCGATGCCGATGATCTCGAACTTCACGCCCGCCTTGTTCTTCTGGCTGAAACGCTCGGCCAGAAACTGAAAGCTCTTGAGCTGGTTGGTCCCCACGGCGGCCATCAGGCCGGACAAGGGGTCGAGCCAGGCAATTTTGACCGTCTGATTCAGATTGACCGCCGCGCCCGGAACTGGCGCCGCATTGACGGCCTTGGCAGGCGCCTGGGCCAGCGTCATGCCGGTGTACAACATGGCCGATGCGGCCACGGCAATACCAAAATGCCGACGGAAAAAATGTCTCTGAGTGCTCATCCCTTGTCTCCTGAAAATGTGGGAACTACGAGTGAAATCAACCTGGAAGTCCCAAAGGTTAGGGCAATAAAGAAAGCCGGCCTTCAGGGATTGCCCTAGCTGATGTCGCTCGTGTGACTGGACCTGCACCCGCTCGGGAGCCCCTCAGTCTTGCGGCAGTTTGTAGTCTTTGAGCATTTCACGAAGCCGCGTCTTGAGCATCTTGCCAGTCGCGCCCATGGGCATGGCATCGATAAACACCACGTCATCGGGGATTTGCCACTTGGCCGTCTTGCCGTCGTAAAACGCAATCAGATCGTCGCGCGTGACGTCCATGCCCGGCTTCTTGACCACCGCAATGATCGGCCGCTCGTCCCACTTGGGGTGCGCAATGCCAATGCAGGCGGCCATGGCCACAGCCGGGTGCGCCACGGCGATGTTTTCAATGTCGATGGAGCTGATCCATTCGCCGCCCGACTTGATGACGTCCTTGCTGCGGTCCGTGATCTGCATGTAACCATCGGCGTCGATGGTGGCCACGTCGCCGGTCGGAAACCAGCCGTCCACCAGCGGGCCGCCGCCCTCCCCCTTGTAGTAGTCCTCTACCACCCACGGGCCCTTGACATGCAGGTCGCCAAAGGTCTTGCCGTCCCACGGCAATTCCTTGCCTGCGGCATCGACGATTTTCATGTCGACACCAAAAATCGCACGCCCCTGCTTCAGGCGGATTTTCATTTTCTCGTCAGCACTCAGGCCGTCATGCTTGTTTTTAAGGGTACACAGCGTGCCCAGTGGGCTCAGCTCGGTCATGCCCCAGGCGTGCAGGACTTCCACGCCGTAGTCTTCCTGGAAAGCGTGAATCATGGCGGGCGGGCAGGCCGAGCCACCAATCACGGTGCGGCGCAGCGTGGAGAACTTCAGCCCCGCCGGCTTCATGTGGCCCAGCATCATCTGCCATACCGTGGGTACGCCGGCGGCGTAGGTCACTTTTTCGGCCTCGATCAACTCATAAATCGACTTGCCGTCCATGGCCGGACCGGGAAACACCAGCTTGGCGCCGGTCAGTGCCGCAGAGTAGGGAATGCCCCAGGCGTTAACGTGGAACATCGGCACCACCGGCAAGATGGAATCGCGCGCGCTCAGGCACATCACATCAGGCAATGCGGCGGCATAAGCGTGCAGCAGCGTGGAGCGGTGGCTGTACAGCGCCGCCTTGGGGTGGCCCGTGGTGCCGCTGGTGTAGCACATGCTGGACGCGGTATTTTCATCAAACGCGGGCCAGGCGTAGTCATCGGACTGCGCACCGATCCAGCTTTCGTAGCTCTGCAGATTCGGAATGCCGGAATCGGCCGGGAGCCTGTCGGCGTCGCACAAGGCAATGTAGTGCTGGATGGTGGTGCATTTGCCGTGGACCGCCTGTACCAGCGGCAAAAAGCTCAGGTCAAAGCACAGGACCTGGTCTTCGGCATGGTTGGCAATCCAGCCGATCTGATCGGGATGAAGACGCGGGTTGATGGTGTGCAGCACCCGGCCCGAGCCGCTGACGCCGTAGTACAGCTCCAGGTGCCGGTAACCGTTCCACGCCAGCGTCGCCACGCGGTCGCTGAAGGCCAGCTTCAGACCATCCAGCGCGCGGGCGACCTGGCGCGAGCGATGGGCCACATCCTTGTAGGTGTAGCGATGCAAGTCGCCTTCCACGCGGCGTGAAACGACTTCAGCGTCGCCATGGTGGCGTTCGGCAAACTCGATCAGCGATGAGATCAGCAGCGGCTGGCTTTGCATCAAACCTAACATGTCTTGTTCCTTTGGTGCCCGGCTGGGCGTGTTGTGAATGTGAATGTCTCCGCATTGATGGTAACGCGCACACTGTGCAAACCACCCGCGCAATCCCCCACCCGCGCCACCTTGGCGACACTGCGCAGGCACGCTCCGTGCTACGGACCACGGCGACTTAACCCTGCGCGCGCGAGGCTGCCAGCGCCATAGCACAATGCGCCCATGACCAATGCCATCCATGCAGCCTCCACCGAGCCGATCCCTGTGGCGCCGGACCTGAAGTGGACCCACAGTTTTGCCGCGCTGGGCCCGGATTTTTATACGGCGCTCCAGCCCTCGCCGCTGCCCTCGCCTTATTGGGTCGGCCGTAGCCGCGCCCTGGCGCGCGAGTTGGGCCTGGAAGAGCACTGGCTGGCGTCAGCCGACACGCTGGCGGCGCTCACCGGCAACCAGCCCTTGCCAGGCGCCCGTCCGCTGGCCAGTGTGTACAGCGGCCATCAGTTTGGCAACTGGGCAGGGCAACTCGGCGACGGCCGGGCGATCTCGCTCGGCGAGATTTTCACCGCGCATGGCCCGCAAGAAATCCAGCTCAAGGGCGCGGGCCGCACGCCTTATTCGCGCATGGGTGACGGCCGGGCCGTGCTGCGCAGCTCGATTCGCGAATTCCTGTGCTCCGAAGCCATGCACGGCCTGGGCATCCCCACCACCCGCGCGCTGTGCGTCACGGGTTCAGACGCCGTGGTGCGGCGCGAAGAACTGGAGACGGCGGCCGTGGTGACGCGCACGGCGCCCAGCTTCATCCGCTTTGGCCACTTTGAGCACTTCAGCTTCAGCGACCAGCACGAGCAGCTCAAGACCCTGGCCGACTACGTCATCGACCGTTTCTACCCCGCTTGCCGCGACACGGCGCAACCCTATGCAGCGCTGCTTGAAGCCGTCAGCGAGCGCACCGCGCACCTGATGGCCGCCTGGCAAGCCGTGGGGTTTTGCCACGGCGTCATGAACACCGACAACATGAGCATCCTGGGCTTGACGATGGACTACGGACCGTTCCAGTTCCTGGACGCGTTCGACCCCAACCACATCTGCAACCATTCCGACACGCAGGGCCGCTACGCCTACAACAAGCAGCCCAACATGGCCTACTGGAACCTTTTTTGTCTGGGCCAGGCCTTGCTGCCGCTGATAGATGACCAGGAGCAGGCGCTGGCCGCACTGGAGTCGTATAAAACCGTGTTCCCCGAGGCGCTGCAAGCCAGGATGCGCGCCAAGCTGGGCTTGACGAATGCCCAGCCCGAAGACGACGCGCTGATTGAAAGCACCTTCAAGCTGCTGGCCAGCAACCGCGTCGACTACACGATTTTCTGGCGCCGTTTATGCGGTTTTACAGCGCAAAGCGGCCATGAGCCGGTACGCGATCTGTTTTTTGACCGCGAGTCCTTCAACACCTGGGCGCTGCAATATTCAGAGCGCATTACGTCCGCAGATCCAGGGCTCCGGGCCGATTTGATGCTTAAAAGCAACCCCAAGTTCGTGCTGCGCAACCATGTGGGCGAAGAAGCCATACGGGCCGCGAAACTAAAAGACTTTTCCGTCGTCAATACCTTGCTGAGCGTGCTGCAAGCCCCATTTGATGAACACCCTGACCATCAACACTTTGCCGACTTCCCGCCCGACTGGGCCGCTTCCATAGAGATCAGCTGCAGTTCATAGCCTCATTCCTTACGCCATTCAAACCTTCAGAAGAAAACACCATGCTCGCCAAAATCCAGAAAACCGATGCCGAATGGAAAGCCCTGCTGGCTGAAAAAGGCGCCGAGCCCGGCGCCTTTGAAATTACCCGCCACGCCGCCACCGAGCGCCCATTTACCGGCAAGTACGACCGCAACACAGCAAAGGGCCGCTACCGCTGCATCTGCTGCGGCGCCGAGTTGTTTGACTCGTCCAGCAAGTTTGACGCTGGCTGCGGCTGGCCCAGTTTTTCGCAGGAAGTGGTGCCCGGCGCCATTGAAGAGCATGTGGACCGCGCGCATGGCATGACGCGCACCGAAACCGTGTGCGCCAGCTGCGGCGCCCACCTGGGCCATGTGTTTCCGGATGGCCCCACGGACACCGGCCTGCGTTACTGCATGAACTCCGCATCGCTGGAGTTCGAGCCCAAATAAATGAGCCCCTACGCTTGTCGCTTCGCATACTGCGCGGCACTGGCTGGCATGGAACTTCTTTGCCTCCCTCAATGAACACACCTTGCTTTTTGACTGTCAATAGCTCCGCCATAATCACGCCATGAAAATTTTGTTCGATTTCCTGCCGATTGCCCTGTTCTTCGGCATGTTCAAGTACGCTGAAGGCCACAAGGACTGGGCCGCCAGCACCGCCACGGAGTGGCTAGGCTTCATGGTGTCGGGCGGCGTGGTGGGGCCTGCGGAAGCGCCGGTGCTGCTGGCCACGGTGGTAGTGATCGTTGCCACGCTGCTGCAAATCCTGTGGCTCAAGGCACGGGGCCGCAAGGTCGACACCATGCTCTGGGTCAGCCTGGGGCTGGTCACCGCGCTGGGCGGCGCCACCATTTACTTTCACAGCGAAAACTTCATCAAGTGGAAGCCCACCGTGCTCTACTGGGTCATGGGCGGCGCCTTGTTGTTCGGTCAGCTGGTGCTCAAGAAAAATGGCATCAAGTCGCTGATGGGCGCGCAAATGGTGTTGCCTGATGCGGTCTGGCGCACCGTCAATTTCAGCTGGGTTGCATTTTTCACGCTGATGGGCTTTCTCAACCTCTGGGTAGCCTTTAACTTTTCCACCAGCACCTGGGTCAACTTCAAGCTGTTTGGCGGTTTGGGCCTGATGCTCGTTTTTGTGCTCGTTCAGGCCGCGTTCCTGAACAAGCACATCAAAACGGACACCGCACCATGAGCGCGGCACCCCTGCCCGTTCGGGTGCACGAGATCGAGCAGCAGCTCACGGCCACGCTGCATCCCACGCACCTGGAAGTGCTGGACGAAAGCGCGGCCCATGCCGGCCACTCGGGCGCCAATGCCGAGGGTTTTGGCTCGCACTTTCGCGTGCGCATTGCCTGCCCTGCGTTTGCCGGAAAGAGCCGCGTGGCCTGTCACCGGCTTGTGTATGATGCAATGCAAAAATTCATTGACCAGGGCCTGCACGCCCTGGCCATTGAGATCGTATAACCCCACTCCTCATTTGAAAGTCGTTGGGCATTGATTTGCCTCAAACGCGTTCGCCCCTCAGCGGAAAAAGATCAATCAGTTCAGCAAAAAATTACAAGGAAATCATGAAAAAACAGTTTTTAATCGCCACGGCTGTTGCAGCCTTGATGGCCGTGAGCGCGCAAAGCGCCTTCGCCCAGAATGTAGCCATCGTCAACGGCAAGGCCGTGCCAAAAACCCGCATAGATGCGCTGGCGCAGCAGGTCGCAAAATCCGGCCGTCCGGTCACGCCCGACATGGAAGCCCAGTTGCGCGAGGAAGTCATTGCGCGCGAAGTGTTCATGCAGGAAGCTGAAAAACGAGGCCTGTCGGCCAGCGACGACTTCAAGGCTCAGATGGAACTGGCGCGCCAGACCATCTTGATCCGCGAGTTGTTTGCCGACTACCAGAAGAAAAATCCGGTCACCGACGCCGAACTCAAGGCCGAATACGACAAGTTTGCCGCAGCCAACGGTGGCAAGGAATACAAGGCACGCCACATCCTGGTGGAAAAGGAAGCCGAGGCCCTGGCCATTATTGCCAGCCTTAAAAAAGGTGGCAAGTTTGAAGACATCGCCAAGAAGCAGTCCAAAGACCCGGGATCAGGCGCCAAGGGCGGCGACCTCGATTGGGCCAACCCGTCCAGCTATGTGCCCGAGTTCACTGAAGCACTGCTCAAGCTGAACAAAGGCCAACTGGGCGACAAGCCTGTGAAGTCGCAGTTTGGCTACCACGTCATTCGCGTGGACGATATTCGCATGGCGGAGCTGCCCGCATTTGAGCAGGTCAAGCCCCAAATTGCGCAGCAAATGCAGCAGCAAAAACTCGCAGCCTTCCAGGAAGAGTTGCGTAGCAAGGCCAAGATCGAATAAACGCCTGGCGCTTGCGACGGGCAGCATTCCACGGACGCCGCCCTTCCCATCAAAAGCGCGGCCTGTCCGCGCTTTTTTATGGGCCATGTCAATGGCTTGCTATGCCAAGCCACCCACCGCCATCAGCAGCCCGATCAGCACCGGTTGGTGCAGCATGTAGTAGCTCAAACTCCAGCGCCCCAGCCAGGCCAAGCCACGCATTACCGGCCCCCTGTCACCGCCCGGCGCAGGGTTGAACCACTGGGGACGCTGGCGCAGCGCCCAGATCCCGAAGGCCATGCCCCACCACATCACCCCCAGCCAGGGAATCAGCGGAACGTAGTCTTCGGTGATCGGTTTGCGGCTGATCAGGCCCAGCCAGTTAAAGCTTTTTTCATTAAGAAATCCGCCTCCAGCCCATATTGAATGGCCATAAAAAGCTATGAATTGCATAGCAATTGCCGCGCCGCCCAGAACCCAAAGCCAGCCGCCCCACCCGGCCGTCAGCCGCACAATCAGCAGCATCACCGCCATTCCGTGCAATACCCCGAAGTAGATAAAACTTTGGGGATACATCCAGTAAGAGCCTGCGGAGACCAGCAGCGCACACGCCGCAACTTGGCCCCAGCGCCGCCAGAACCGGCGCCAATTCTGACCTTGGTGCACAGCGATGGCCTGACCGAGCCCTGCGGTGAACAGGAACAGGCTCACAATCGCCGTGCGCTGCCAGGTCCAGAACGGATCAAGATAAAAATTCTGCTTCAGATAACCGAAGTGGTTCAGGTCAAAGCAGAAGTGATAGACGCTCATCCAGACGACGGCCACGCCGCGCAGGGCGTCAATCGAGTCAAAGCGGGCGGAGCCAGGGCGGCAGGATTTGAAGTTCACAGCGTGAACGATAACGCATCCGCAGCCCGCCCTGCTGCACTGAACAGGCGCCGGCCATTCACGCACCAAGGTCGCGCTTGCGTTCCTCAAACTCGGCCTTGTCAATCTCGCCCCGCGCGAAACGCTCACGCAAGATTGCGAGCGCCCTGTCTTCTTCAGGGCGACGAAAACCGCGCGGCCCCCAGCCAAAACTCAAGCGAACCAGCGCCACGATGGCCAGGACGATGAATGCCCACCAGAGCAGGTGCATCCACCCAAACCAGCCCCCATCCCGGCCCCAGCCGTAGCCCCACGTCATCATGTGATCCCACATTTTCGGCTCCTGCGGCGCTTACCGGCCGACCGGACGGCTGCGAAGCAGTTCCCGCTGCTGCGGGCTCAGCACGCCGTCGATGCGCTTGCGTGCCTCCAGCGCATTCTCGAACATCTGCTTGCGCAAGGCCGTCATGGCATCGTGCGACTGGCGTGCGGCCTGCTCGTCGAATGGGCCGTCGCGATAGACGCCACCCGGGCGCCCACGCAAGTCCTGCATCTGGCCCATCAGCGCCTCTTGCTTGCGGCCGAACTCCGTGCGGATCTCAGCAATCTTCGCGCGCTGCTCGCTGGTCAGATCAAGGCCGGCCATGCCGTAGCCGCCCATCATTCCCGAGCCCATGCCGTGACGCACTTGCCGGGAGCCTTCGGCACAACCCTCACGATCACCATGACGATAACCCGCCATCATGCCAGGCCCCATGCCGTAGCCGCAAGCACCCACGTCATCGCCCCGCATGCCCATGCCCATGCCCATGCCCATGCCC
>JAUSDK010000038.1 GCA_030650875.1 Polaromonas sp. | reverse complement strand
CTCAGGCTCACAGAATTCGAGTCTAAATGGGATGCCTCCTTTGCACCGATTGGGCAATCGTGGCGGCGCAACTGGACGCGACTGAGCCCGTTCTTTGACTACCCGCCAGACATCCGCAAAGTGATTTACACGACCAACGCCATTGAGTCTGCCAACATGAGTCTGCGAAAAATCACCAAGACCCGAGGCTCGTTCCCGACGGACGACGCCGTGTTCAAACTGTTCTACCTGGCACTTAACAACATCAGTCAGAAATGGACGATGCCGATTCGCGATTGGAAGGCTGCCCTGAATCACTTTACTATTCAGTTTGACGAGCGCATGCCGCGCGTCTAACTTAATCGCCGTTTACACAAAATCCGGGACACCCTCCGGCGTCGAGGCCCTGATCCTGTGCCCATTCACACCCACTTCTTCTCGTTTTTTTTACAAGTGAACCGCATCGTCACAATGCAGTCATGAAGCGACGGGGGCATGCTTCAACGGCGGCGTTCACGGGCTGCTATGTCAGCCGCGAAGTGTAGTCAGCAACTTCACCAATTCGACAATGGCGGTGAACGGTTCGGGATCGGTGCGCGCCGTGAAGCGCGCAGCCAACCGTTCTGCACGCTGGGTGGCCACAGCCAAATGCTCGCTGGTGATTGCGAACGCGTTACCCGCGCCTTTGTCATAGCCCGGAATATGCAGCTTGAGGCGTCGCATCACTTCATCATGATGCATCGGAGCCTGAATGTCTTCGTAGTGCAGCAACAGCCACAGCTCAAAGCTGGGCACGGAAGCAATGGACTGAAAAGAGATCGGCTGCTTTGCATCATTCCTGAGCTTGCCATCCAGCGAGGCAGCCAGAGCCAGCGCTTCGTGATAGCTGTCATGGTCGTCGCGGTCAAACACGGCATAGACCTTCTCGAACGCACGACGCTGAATGTTTCTGTAACGGTCGCCATCCTCAACAATGCCTTGGCATACTGCACAACCTGGATGGGCGCAGTGCCCAATTCGCTGGGCCGGACTTCCACATTGGCAGTGTGCAAGCGATGGGCGGCACGAATCTCATGAAAGTAGTTCGGCTCAGTCTTGCTTCCTTCAGAAACGATCAGGATGCGGTCGTAACTCGCGCGCCGTCCCTGCTTACGCTGAAGCGGTTTCTGTTGGCGCTCTCTTGGGGAGTTGTCGCGAGCCATCAGTGTTTCAGCCCCAGGGTGTCGCTGAGGAATGGCACGCCGCCGTATCGCCCCATCAGATAATGGTTTTTGTTCTACGGTCATCTTTGATCCATGCAAGACGGCAGTTTCCTGCCAAAAGACCGTTTACACAAAACTTCTTACACCCTCTTCGGTTCCGTGTTACACCACCATTCATCAAAAACCCAACCGCTATCGGTTGGGTTTTTTTTCGCCTGTAGCGCCTGTATTGGCGCGGTTTTCCACATTCAGCCGGTGAGCGTTACCTCGCCGTTGAGCCCGTTCCGGGCGTCACTTTCCCAAAACTCTCTCTCTGTTCTCTGTTGTGCCGGTGAGCGTTCAGCACCCTGAAGCCAGCATGGATAGGGGTTTACGGTCGGCAGGTTGTCATTGTGAGTTGGTCGGGCAGAGGCGACCGATCAGTCGCCTGAATTCAAGGATCCCTGGCAGCGGGTGAAAAAAGCCTGCTTTTCGGCCGGATTGGAGCCCGGCCACCCTGGCACAAGTCCAAATCAGTCGGTCATCGGAGCTGTATGGTGTGTCATCTCATGGCGCCCATCGTCGAATTGCACGATCCGCTCGGGCCAGCGCAGCGCCGCCAACTTGAAGTCCTGCCCCACCACGGTTCCGGCCTTGCGCTCGGTCCAGCGGCCACCTGCAGAGAAGTCCACGCAAAACACATTGCGATGCTTGCCGTGCCACGCGAGCGGCGAGGTGTTGTCAAACAGGTTGGGCTCGCCTTGTTCACCCGTGCTGCCGTTGATCTTGTTCAGGCGCCGCCAATAGTGGCCAACTACCACGGGAATCGAGTCCTCGTACTCGTCCCACCACTGCACTCTTTTGACGAACCGCCATTTGCCGCTTGCATAAAACGGGACCGTTCCCTTGCGCTCCACGCCTGAGGTCAGTACCTTGAGCGGATTTTTCATCTGTTTGCTTGACTCGAATTCCGCATGAGCATGCAAAAACGGCGGCTCCCTGTGAATATTTTCTACGCCATGCTCCCAGCGCTCAAGCTCTGCAGTCATCTGCTGTTCCAGCTCGGTTTCGATCGCTTCCTGCCTGGCCGCCTGTTCCCA
>JAUSDK010000035.1 GCA_030650875.1 Polaromonas sp. | reverse complement strand
GGTGGTTGCGAAAGCTCTCGTCCTGCACGCTGTGAAAACGCACAAAGGCTTTCATCGCGTGCATCTCGTCGCGCACTGCCTGTGCCATGTGCTGGGCCTCGACCAGGTCGGTGTCGAGCGGGTCGAGGCGCAGGCCGGGTTCATGCACCAGGCGCCACAGCAGGCGGTACAGCAGGCCAAAGCGCCGGGGGTCGGCATGCTGGATGGCGCTTTCGCTCAGGGCCACAAATTCCTGCGGCACCTGGTCCGCGGGCGCATCGCTGGCGGCGGGGTGGCTTTCCGGCGGCGTGGTCAGCGGGTCCTGCGCCGGCAAACCGGTGCAGTGCCAGCTGACTTGCGCGGGCAGGATCTGCTGTGCCAGCAGGCCGCGTGCGGCGCGCCGGAAACCCTCCAGGTCGCCCGGGCCCTGCAGCGTGACGGTCAGCAGCGCCTGCGGGAAAAGGTCGTTCGTCAGGGGGTCACTCATCATGCCCATGCCGTGCTCCTTGTGTGGCGGGGGTTGCCACCTTGTCCCCATGGTGCGCGTTGCGCACTGCTTGGCGCTGTAGTCCAGGAGGCTGACTGCACGGCAGGCTGGAGCGCGGCCGGTGCGCTGAAAAAGGGAAGTGCGGCAGCGGTGGCCTGCCGCTGGCTCACGACCGGGCGGCGGCGATTGCGGCGGAGCGTGCACGCGGCCCTGGAGGGTGCAGCGGTGGCCGTTTTGGCGATTTGTTGCGGTGTATCCACTGTATCAATATACAGTGGTTTGTGTTTTTTGGCCAGTCCCGGGCGGACCGGACTGCCGCCATGTGTTGTCTTTCAGGGCCAAAAACCGGGCCAACAGTGCCTAAACCCCGTTAACAGTCTCCTGGCTGGAAGCTTCGGCCGGGGAAGGCTTGGCTGGAGGGGTTTTTGGCGCCAGTTTTTTGGCCCGCACTTCCATGACCAGGTAGACCACCGTCGCGAGCGCCAGGGGCACCAGGTAATAGATGACCCGGTAGGCCACCAGGGCGGCCAGCAGCTGGTGCGTGGGCATGGCATGCGAGAGCAGGGCCACAAACACCGCTTC
>JAUSDK010000024.1 GCA_030650875.1 Polaromonas sp. | reverse complement strand
TTGAACAGCGCCACGGCGGCTTCGGAGCCGGCAGGTGCGTTTTTCAGCGAGCTTTCCACGAACGTGGTCATGGCTTTCTGGGATTCTGCGGCCTTGGATTCAAAGGCTTTGGTGAACTCGGCGCTGGTGCCCGACACGATTTCATACACGTGGCGGTTGTAAGCGGCAGATTTGTCAGCCAGGGGCTGGGCCAGGCTGGACTGAAGCTTGACAAATTCTTGAGGATCTTTGGCGCTGCTCAGGGCTTGCAGGTTGGCCAGGGATTCGGCCATGAGGGCCTTGCCAGCGGCCAGGTTCAGTTCAACCAGTTTTTCAAAGCCGGCGAAGGCTTTTTGTGACAGGCCGGCAAAGACGTCCAGGTTGGCTTGCTGGGTGGCGGTGAATTGTTCTGCTGCGTGTTTCATGGTGAGCTCCTTGAGGGTGGTTGGAAATGTTGCACTGCAGCAATTAAACCATCATGGGCCCCCGCTGGCAAGGGCCTGGGGGTGCAGCGCCTGCAATTAGGGCGCGCACCCCACTTTTTCCAACCCGGCCCGCAGCAGGTTTGATGCGCCCGGCCGGGGCTAACGCTCAGGCGCCGACCAGGTCGCCATAGGCCTGGCGCGTCTCGGGCGCCACCGACGCCAGTACCTGCTCGTAGCTGGTTTGGTGGCGCATCAGCACCCGCGCTGAAGCGACCGTTTTGGACTTGCAGAACCAGTGGCAGCTGTGCTGCATCAAAAACAGCTCGGCCGACAGCGCAAAGGCCTTGCCCTTGGGCGTGCGCCCGGGACTGTTTTGCGCGGCCCGGGCAATGCCCTGCGCATGGATGGTCAGGAGCGTGCGCAGGTCAAAGGTCGCGCGCGGGAACAGCTTGTCGGCAAACGGCAGCGACACGGGCAGCTTGCTCACGCGCGCTTGCAGTTCCGGCACCCTGGAAAACTCTGCGGCGAAACGGTTGAACTGGTCGGACAGTTTCAGCTCGGTGCTCTCCAGCAGCTGCCAGATCTGTTCGCGGCGCACCGGATCGTTTTCCGCCAGCGCCCGCAGGTAGCCTTCGGACAGGGTTTCCATCAGTTTTTCAATCTGATAGTTCCCCAGATGGCTGCCCAGCAAGGCAATGCGCCTGCGCTCGTCCTTTGATTTGAGCGAGTAGGCGCCGATGGCGATCAACATCGCCAGAACAAAAATATCCATGACTACTTCGGGTTGGCTGTGGGTTGAATGGTTGTCAAGTGGGCCTGTCGGGCGGGCGTCACGCCGCTGAAAAACGGCCGCGCAGGTAGGCCACGATCTTGTCTGAATCGTAAAGCCACTGGCTGCTGCCGGACGGATCGGTGATTTTCAGGCAGGGCACCTTGGCCTGTCCGCCGTGCTGCAGCAGCGCAGCGCGGTCCGGGCCTTCCGGCTGCGCGTCAATGCGCTGGATGTTCAGCGACAA
>JAUSDK010000023.1 GCA_030650875.1 Polaromonas sp. | reverse complement strand
GGAGCGCTTTCCTCTGGACGCGGCCATCCTGTTCAGCGACATCCTGACCGTGCCCGACGCGATGGGCCTGGGCCTGTCGTTTGCGCTCGGCGAAGGCCCGCGCTTTGCCACGCCCATCCGCGACGAAGCCGCCGTGGCCAGACTCGAAGTGCCGGACATGAACAAGCTACGCTATGTGTTTGACGCCGTCACCTCGATCCGCAAGGCGCTGAACGGCCGCGTGCCGCTGATCGGCTTTTCGGGCAGCCCCTGGACGCTGGCCTGCTACATGGTCGAAGGCGCCGGCTCGGACGACTACCGCCTGGTCAAGACCATGCTGTACCAGCGCCCCGACCTGATGCACAAGATGCTGGCCATCAATGCCGACGCGGTGGCGCTCTACCTGAACGCCCAAATTGAAGCAGGCGCCCAGGCCGTGATGATTTTTGACAGCTGGGGCGGCGTGCTGGCCGATGCGGCCTTTCACACCTTCAGCCTGGCCTACACCGCCCGCGTGCTGAGTCAACTCAAGCGCGAGCACAACGGCGTCGTCATTCCCCGCCTGGTGTTTACCAAGGGCGGCGGCCAGTGGCTGGACAGCATGAAGCAGCTCGACTGCGAGGTGCTGGGCCTGGACTGGACCGTGAACCTGGCCAGGGCGCGCGCGCTGGTCGGCGAAAACGGCCCGAACGCCAAGGCGCTGCAGGGCAACCTGGACCCCAACGTGCTGTTTGCCAACCCGGACCAGATTGAAGCCGAAGTGGCCAGCGTGCTGAACAGCTTTGGCGCGCCGCACATGGACAAGACACAGAGCGGGCCAACCCATATCTTCAACCTGGGCCACGGCATCAGCCAGTTCACGCCGCCTGAAAGTGTCGAGGTGCTGGTTCGCGCAGTGCACGCTCACTCTCGCAAGATGCGCGCAGCGCGGGGCTGAAGATGCGCCCCACGCGATCAAACCGCTGAATTTGGGGCTATTTCAAGCGTGGCTAACACAAAACCGGCCGCCAGCCGCCGGACTTATGCACAAAATTCACCCTGTGGGCTCATCCGTCCACAGGGCCCTCCCGTATTGCGCTACCAAACCCATAGCGCACGTAAGTCGTTGATTCATATAGGATCTTTAAATTGCCATTTTTCCGGGCAGTTTAATGAAAGCCTTGATTTACAAGGCTTTGCAGCCTTTCAGGGCAATCTATCAACAAAGTTATCCACAGAAAACCGGGACATCTTTAAAGCGGTGAAAAATCAAGGACTTAGCGCATTGTTTGTATGTAGTTGTGAAGAAATGCATACATTTAGATACATAAAATGAGGTATTGGCTCCAGGTGGTGGTGGCCACACCCGCCCACAGCGCCATTGCCGGGCCCCTGACCTACCGCAGTGAATCGCTGCTGAGCCCCGGCACCCTGGTGCGCGTGCCGCTGGGCAAGCGCGAGGTGCTGGGCGTGGTGTGGGAGGTCCTGCCCGACGGCGGCGAGTTGCCCGAAGCCAAAACCCGCGACATCGCCGGCGTGCTCGACGGGCTGGCGCCGCTGTCGGCGACCTGGCGCAAGCTGGTGACGTTTACCGCCGGCTACTACCAGCGCTCTTTGGGTGAAGTCGCGCTGGCAGCCCTGCCGCCGCAGTTGCGCGAACTCAGCACCCTGCAGCTGGCGCGGCGCCTGAAGCGCCCCGTGGTCGACACCAGCAGCCCGCAAGACACGACTGATTTAATAGCACTCAGCCCACAGCAGACGATGGCTTTGGCCGAATTTGATGCTGAAACCCTGGGCGCCAAGCGACCCGCCCTGCTGTTTGGCGCCACCGGCAGCGGCAAGACAGAGGTCTACCTGCGCGCGGCGGCCAAAGTGCTGGCGCAGGACCCGAGCGCGCAAGTGCTGGTGATGGTGCCAGAGATCAACCTCACGCCGCAGTTGCAGGCCCGCTTTGAAGCCCGCTTTGCCCACTTGGGCAAGGAACGCGTAGTGGCGCTGCACAGCGGGCTCACGCCGGCGCAGCGGCTCAAAAGCTGGCTGGCCGCGCATGCCGGCCAGGCGCGGCTGGTGCTGGGCACGCGCATGGCCGTGCTGGCGTCGCTGCCCAACTTGCGGCTGCTGGTGGTCGACGAGGAACACGACCCCAGCTACAAGCAGCAGGAAGGCGCACGCTATTCAGCGCGCGACATGGCGGTGTACCGCGCCCGGCTGGAAACCGGAACCGGCGAGCCCTGCCGCGTGCTACTAGGCTCGGCCACGCCGTCGCTGGAAAGCTGGCAGGCCACGATCACCGGCCGCTACCAGCGGCTCAACATGGCCGACCGCATCGGCAGCACCGCGCCGGGCGCCGGCGAAGGCAGCGCCGGGGCGACAGGCTTGCCGACGGTCAGGCGCGTGGACATGAACCACCAGCCCAAGCACTGCGTGATCGCACCGCCGCTGCTGGCAGCAATTGCCCAGCGCGTGGCGCGCGGCGAACAGTCGCTGATCTTTCTGAACCGCCGCGGCTACGCGCCGGTGCTGGCCTGCCACGACTGCGGCTGGAAGAGCGAATGCCCGCACTGCAGCGCGTTTCGGGTGTTTCACAAGATAGACCGCACGCTGCGCTGCCACCACTGCGGCTTTACCGAACGGGTGCCGCGCGCCTGCCCAAGCTGCGGCAACATCGACATCGCCCCCGTGGGCCGCGGCACCGAACGGCTCGAAGAGCATCTGGCCGAACTGCTGGCCGGCGTGCAGCGGCCCGACGGCAGCGCCGTGCGCATCACCCGCATCGACGCAGACACCACCCGGCTCAAGGGCGCGCTGGAGTCGCAGCTGGCCAGCGTGCATGCCGGCGAGGTCGACGTGCTGGTCGGCACGCAGATGATTGCCAAGGGCCACGACTTTCGGCACATCACGCTGGTGGCCGCCATCAACCCCGACGGCGCGCTGTTTTCAAGCGACTTCCGCGCGCCAGAGCGCCTGTTCAGCCTCTTGATGCAGGCCGGCGGCCGCGCTGGCCGCGACGCCCAGCGCAGCGCAGCCAGCGAAATGTGGGTACAGACGTTTCACCCCGAACACCCGCTGTTTGAAGCCCTGAAGCGCCACGACTACCCGGCCTTTGCCGACCAGCAACTGACCGAGCGCCAGGCCGCCGGGCTGTCGCCGTTCGGCTTTTCAGCGCTGATCCGGGCCGAAGCCAAGACCCAGGACGTGGCCCAGGGCTTCCTGAATGCCGCCGCGCTGGCCGCCCAGGCGCAGCAACTCACGGGCCACGCCCACGTCACGCCCTACCCGGCCGTGCCCATGACGATCCAGCGTGTGGCGAATATCGAGCGCGCGCAAATGCTGGTCGAAAGCCCGTCCCGCGTGGCGCTACAGGGTTTTCTGGCGGCCTGGCAGCCTGTGCTGTTTGAAATGCGCCGGCAGGCCGAGTTCAAAAGCCTGGTGCGTTGGGCGATTGATGTGGACCCGATTGCGATTTGAGGGGAAGCGAGTGATGGACTGACTCGGCGCCAAACAACGGCGGCCGATGGGACTTGCACAAACTAATGAGAATCATTACCATTATCAACAAACTCATCAAGGAACCAGAAAATGAAACGTTTGTTGTCGCTCGCTCTTGTGTCGTTTGCTGCCGCCACGGCTGTTGCTGCCACCGCTGTGGAGGAATTCACGCTCACCATCAAGAATCACGCCTTTGAGCCGAAGGAAATTACGATCCCGGCAGGCAAGAAAATCAAACTGCTGGTGGTGAACAAAGACGCCACGCCCGCAGAGTTTGAGAGCAAACCGCTGGGCCGCGAGAAAGTCATTCCTGGTCAATCCACCGGCACGGTCAATCTCGGTCCCTTAAAGCCAGGCCGCTATCCCTTTGTCGAGGAATACCATGAAAACGACGCAGCCGCGCAAGGCACCATCGTCGTCCAATAAGACCTTGGTCAGGAACCCGCATGTTTGCCGCTGCCCTCATCGTTTTTCGTGAATCGCTGGAAGCCTCGCTGATCATCAGCATCATGGCGGCCGCGACCCGCGGGATTCCCTCGCGCGCACGCTGGATACTGGCCGGGATACTCGCCGGCCTCACGGGTGCTGCACTGGTGGCATCAAGCATGGGGCTTATTTCCAGCATGGCCAGCGGAATGGGCCAGGAGTTGTTCAATGCCGGCATTCTGACGCTGGCCGTTGGCATGCTGGCATGGCACAACATCTGGATGTCGGTTCATGGTCGCGAAATGGCGGCGCAGGCCGCCAGCACGGCGCGCGCCATCCATGACGGGACGCGCGAGCGTTCCGTGATTTTTATCGTGGTGGCACTCGCGGTTTTGCGCGAAGGCTCGGAGACGGTGCTGTTTCTCTACAGCCTGGCCACCAGCACTGAAGACGGCCTGCGCACCACGCTTGGCGGCGGGATGAGCGGTCTGGCCGCTGGTTTGCTGGTGGGTGGTCTGCTGTATGGCGGGCTGCTGCGCGTTCCGCTACGCTGGTTCTTCTCGATCACCGGCATTCTCGTGCTGCTGCTGGCCGCCAGCATGGCCTCGCAAGCGGCACGCTTTTTGATTCAAGCCGATCTGCTGCCAAGCCTTGGCGCCCCCTTGTGGGATACCTCTGGTGTGCTGTCACAAACGTCGGCGCTCGGAACGCTGATGCACGCCATGGTCGGCTACGACGCACAACCGGCGGGCATGCAAATTGTGTTTTATGTCGTGGTGCTGGTGGCCATTACGGCCGGCATGCGTTGGGTGGCTCCGCGCGGGCACCACAAAACAACTCAAGGCACCACGGCCAATTCGGCCGGAACAGAAGCGGCATCGTCAACGACTG
The DNA here is from genome assembly GCA_030650875.1 of Polaromonas sp. Taxonomy (GTDB): domain Bacteria; phylum Pseudomonadota; class Gammaproteobacteria; order Burkholderiales; family Burkholderiaceae_C; genus Polaromonas. The sequence continues at coordinate 14,965 of JAUSDK010000023.1, read as the reverse complement.
CATCAGGACTGGTCCGGTAGTTCGCGCAGCACCGCCAGTCGGATGTGCGGGCATCTGACGTCAAGGGCCCCACGTCTCCTTGAGGTTTGTCAACAGCGCGCACCGCCAAAATCCTAAACTGCAAACAAAAAGGGGAAGCTGCGCAGGTCCCCGGCTCGCGGTCTATCCCGGCAGCGCGGAATGGATCATTTTTTGGATCTCTACCGAGGAGAACAATCATGTACAGAATGCTGGTAGTCGCGCCGCTGACGGCGCTTGTGCTCACGGCGTGCGTCGTGGAACCCGCGCACTACGGCCCCGGACTGGTGGTGGCGCCTGCACTGCCGCTGGTGGTGGAACTAGGCGTAGAGCCCTATTACTACCAAGGCGGATACCACTACTACTACAACCATGGCAACTGGCGCTATTCACGCTCAAGATCGGGTCCCTGGGTGGATCTTCCGAGGAGTCACTACCCGAAAGAGATCAGGCGCAGAGGCGGCGCTGATGGCTGGAACAGAGGCCAGGGTCGTGGGCCATGGGATCGAGATTAGCCTGGACCTTGGTGCCTTGTGAAATGGGCCGGGCCTACTTTAGGTCGACGACTTGCGGCGCGGCCGAAAACGACCAGAAAGGGCTGGATCAGGTTTGTGAAATAGCGGTGGCGCTACTTCAGCAGTGCCACCGCCGCCGGGAAGCTGAAAAACGCCAGCACCGTTGACAGCAAGATAATCCGGGCAATGCGCCCGTTGTCGGCCTCAAAACGTTCGGCCAGCAAGGCCACGTTGCTGGCGCTGGGCAGCGCGGCCAGCAGCACCACCACGGTCAGGGTGAAGCGGTCCAGCGGCAAACCGAGCGCCATCGCGGCCAGCCCCAGCAACCCCAGCAAGACGGGGTGCAACACCAGCTTGATCAGCACCACCGGCACATAGTCTGCCAGCGGCGTTTGTGCGCTGCTGTTCATTTGCGAGCGCGCCAGCACCGCGCCAATGGTGAACAGCGCCACAGGCGACGCCGCATCCGCGAGCAAGTTGACCGTGGCCATCAAGGGCGTGGGCAGCGCAAAACCCAGCCCCGAAGCCAGCGTGCCCAGCGCAATGGCCCACGGCAGCGGGTTGCGCACCACGCCTTTGAGCGCCATGCGCGCCGCCCTGGCTGCGCCGTGCTCGTCGGCACCATCGAGCCGCGACAGCGCAATGCAGAGCGACGACGTGATCACCATGTCGACCATGATGGTCACGATGGCCGGGCCCGCCGCCTGGGCACCCAGCAGGGCCACCAGCAGCGGCACGCCCATGAAGCCGGTATTGGGAAAGGCGGCCACCAGCGCGCCAAACGACGCATCGTTCCAGTCCATACGGCCCCTGGAGGCCGCGTGCGTCACCGCAATCGTGAACAGCACCAAGACCACCGCGCACAACATGTAGACCGCGACCAGGCTGCCGTTGAGCAATTGCTCGATCGGCGTGTTGGCGCCAAAGCGGTAGAGCATGCAGGGCAGCGCGAAATACAGCACAAAGCCGTTGAGCCCGGGAATGGCATCAAGGGGCAGCATGCGCCGCCGGGCTGCGACGTAGCCGGCCAGCACGAGCGCAAAAAAGGGAAAGGTGACCAGGAAAATGCTTAGCACGGGGGGTATTGTCACCGGCAATCCGGGTGCGGGCTTGACTGGCTATGATGCCGTTTGGCTCTTTTCATTTTTTCAGCGTTCCCAGCATGTCGTCCTCCCCCCCTGTTTCCTCTGCCGCTGCTGCCGGCCTGAACCTGGCCCAGCAGGAAGCCGTCAACTACCTGCACGGCCCCTGCCTGGTGCTGGCCGGTGCCGGCTCGGGCAAAACGCGGGTGATCACGCACAAGATTGGCCGGCTGATCCAGACCGGCCTCAAACCCGAGCAGATCGCCGCCATCACCTTCACCTACAAGGCCGCCGCCGAGATGCGCGAGCGCGCCAAGAGCCTGATCGGCAAGCAGGCGCGCGGCGTGCTGATTTGCACCTTTCACGCGCTGGGCGTGCGCATGCTGCGGCAAGACGGCGCGGCGCTGGGGCTGAAACCGCAGTTTTCGATTCTGGACAGCGACGACGTGACCAGCATTTTGAAAGACGCGGGCGGCAGCACCGACGCGGCCACGGTGCGCAACTGGCAGTGGACCATCAGCCGCTGGAAAGGCATGGGCCTGAACGCTGCCCAGGCCGAGGGCCAGGTCAATGGCGACGAAGAGCGGGTGATTGCCCGCATCATGGCGCAGTACGAAGAGCGCCTGAGCGCCTACCAGAGCGTGGACTTTGACGACCTGATCGGCCTGCCGCTGAAACTGCTGCAGGAGCACGAGGCCGTGCGCAGCAAGTGGCAGGCGTCGCTCGGCCATGTGCTGGTCGACGAATACCAGGACACCAACGCCACGCAGTATGAAGTGCTCAAGCTGCTGGTCGGCGAGCGTGGCCGCTTCACGGCGGTGGGCGACGACGACCAGTCGATTTATGGCTGGCGCGGCGCGACGCTGGACAACCTGAAAAAGCTGCCGCAAGACTTCCCCAATCTGAAGGTGGTCAAGCTGGAGCAGAACTACCGCTCCACCAGCGCGATCTTGCGCGCCGCCAACAACGTGATCGGCCCCAATCCCAAGCTCTACCCCAAAACGCTGTTCAGCGAACTGGGCGAAGGCGAGCCGGTGCGCGTGCTCGACTGCGACGGCGAAGAGCACGAGGCCGAGCGCGTGGTGGCCCGCATCCAGAGCCTGCGCGCCGAAGGCAGCCTGCAGGCCGAGGGTGGCCAGCACCGCGAGTGGAAGGACTTTTGCGTGCTGTACCGCGCCAACCACATGGCCAAGCCGTTTGAAAAAGCCTTTCGCAAGGCGAACATCCCGTACAAGGTGTCGGGCGGGCAAAGCTTTTTTGACCGCGCCGAGATCAAGGACCTGTGCAGCTGGATGGTGCTGCTGGTCAACAACGACAACAACCCGGCCTTTATCCGCTCCATCAAGACGCCCAAGCGCGGCATTGGCCACACCACGCTGGGTGCGCTCAGCCTCTTTGCCGACACCTACAAGCTCAGCCTGTTTGAGTCGCTGTTCAGCCATTCGCTGGGCTCCGTGCTGCCGGCCAAGGCCGTGGGCTCGCTGCAGGAGTTTGGCCGCTACTTGAACGAGTTGGAGCAGCGCGCCAAAAAAACCGTGGGCGCCGAAGAAGCGCGCGTGTTCCTGGCCGACTGGCTCAAGGAAATCGACTACGAAAAGCACCTCTACGCCGGCGAGGAAAGCGAAAAAGTCGCGGCGGCGCGCTGGAGCAATGTGATGGATTTTTGCGACTGGATGGCCCAGCGCTGCGGCGGGCAAATTGCCGACGCGTCGGGCGCCGTGGTTGAAAAGGAAACCAAGACCATGCTGGAAGTGGTGCAGACGATCGCGCTGCTGTCCACCATCAGCGAGCGCGAAGGCGAGCAGAACGTGGTCACGCTGTCGACGCTGCACGCCTCCAAGGGGCTGGAGTGGCCGCATGTGGTGCTGGCCGGCTGCAACGAAGGCCTGCTGCCCTTCAAGCTCGAAGACGACGACGGCGCCAACAGCGACAGCATTGCGCTGCGCCTGCAGGAAGAGCGCCGCCTGATGTATGTGGGCATCACCCGCGCCCAGCGCACGCTGGCCGTGAACTGGCTGCGCCGGCGCAAAAAAGGCCGCGACATGATCCCCGGCGTGCCGAGCCGCTTCATTGCCGAAATGGCGCTGGACCAGGCCACCGTCAAGGAAGATCCGCGCGAAAAGCTCAAGGCCCTGCGCGCCGAATTCGCCAAAAAGTCAGCCGACGCCCTGGCCGCCAGCGCTGCGGCGGCAGCGGCGGACGGCCGGCGCTGAGCCGGCACCAACAGAAAGAGGGGCTTTCAGCTAACATGCGAGACCGCTCCGTAGCCTCTGCGGCCCTCGAACGCGCCGCCAGTCCCCGGCCGCGCACGGCACTGATGGATTCCCGACCTTGCATTTACTCCGAATCGCTCTCTTTTTTATAGCTTCTTGCACCCTGCCAATGGGCGCCAGTGCCCAAAATAGTCAAAAACCAGCATGCCCCGCCGGGCAGGACCTGAAAGCAGCCCAGCTGTATGGTCTGTGGGAAGCGCGCTTTAGCAACCCGCCCACCGGCCTGCCTGCCCGCGCCACCATGCGGCTGCAGCAGCATGCCGAATTTACCGAAAGCCTGGCCGGCCTGGTCACCCGCGAGTTGGGGCCGGCTGCGGGCTCGCCTGCCATCGCCAGCCATGCCCACCAGGCCGCCTTGGCAGGGGACCTTGAAGATGGGCGCCTGCTGCTGCTGGACGAGTCGTCTGACCGGATCAGCATTACCGGCACCTGGAACGGCGAACTCGTCGAGGGTTCCTGCGGCAAGCAGTTTCAGGGCAGTTGGAAAGACACCAGCCGCAGCGCGGCCGACAACGCCCCTGACGTGCCTTTTACCCTCACCAAACTCCCCTGACCGATGGCGGCCCTGATGACCCTGAAACTTCCGACGCTGGCCCCGCGCCAGCTATGCGCCCACCTGATGGCCGCCGGCTTGCTGGCAGGGGGACTGGCGCAGGCTCAAAGCGCGCCCGATGCGACCGTCACCTCCCCGGCCATGCCCGGCTGGCAAGCCTGCCAGATCCTGAAGGCCGACGCCGTGGCGCAACTGGCCTGCTTCCAGCAATGGGCCGATTCGCAGTCGCGCACCGACAGGCCCGCGCCCTCACTCACCACGGTGCCGGCCGATGCCGCCACCGGCCGGCCGGCGACGCAAATATTGCTGCTGCCCACCCTGAACACCGAGTCCCCGGATGGCAAACCGATTGGCTGCAAGAACAGCCGCTACTCCGAACTCTCCAAATTCTGGGAACTGCAGCGCGGCACCGACTGCGACACCTTTTCGCTGCGCGGCTACCGGCCCATTTCGCTGGCCGTGGTCGGCTCCAATAGCGTCAACGTGCAACCCTCGTCGCCGGCGGCCGACCACACGGCGCTGACCGCCCTGCCCTACAAGCGCACCGAAAACAAGATCCAGCTCTCCGTGCGCTTCAAGATTGCCAAAGGCTTGCTCAAAAGCAGCGACGGTGAAGGCAGCGACCACGACTCGCTATGGTTTGGCTACACCCAGAAAAGCTACTGGCAGCTGTTCAGCGCAGGCCTGTCACGGCCGTTTCGCGTCACAGACCACGAACCCGAAGCCATCTATATCTACCCGCACCAGATCCCGCTGGGCGGGGGCTGGAGCTACCGGCTTTCAGGCGCGGGACTGGTGCACCAGTCCAACGGGCAGGCGCTGCCGCTGTCGCGCAGCTGGAACCGCACCTACCTGATGGGCGCGGCCGAGAAAGTGCTGGGCCAGGAATCCAGCCTGATGCTGCAGGGCCGGGTCTGGCGCCGCCTGCGCGAATCCTCGGGCAATGACGACAACCCCGGCATCGAAAACTACGTGGGCCGGGCCGAGTTGACCGGCAACTGGCAGATCAACAAATCCAACACCGTGGGCATTACCTTGCGGCATTCGCTGCGCAGCGAGGCCCGCGGCTCCACCCAGCTTGACTGGCTGATGGCGCCCGCCTCGTCACCCAACTACACCGGCCTGCGCTATCACCTGCAGTTGTTCAGCGGCTACGGCGACAGCCTGCTCGACTACAACCGAAAGCGCCAGGTGCTGAGTGTTGGCATGAGCCTGGTGGACTGGTAGGTCCTGGCTGCGCAGCCGCTGCCACTTGGGTTTAAGCTAGACGCATGATGTCCAGAGCCCGGCCCCATGCTTGATCCCTCCGATTTCATCGTGGGCTGCATCGTCGCCGGCCTGCTGCTGATCGCCATGACGCTGGCCGGCTCCTTCATTGAACGTTTGCCGCTGAGTGCCGCCATGCTCTACCTGGGCGCGGGCGTTGCCATTGGCCCGATGGGCCTGGGGCTGATCAAGCTCAGCGCATTGACCAACGTGGTGATGCTGGAGCGACTGACCGAAGTGGCGGTGCTGATCTCGCTGTTCACGGCGGGCATGAAGCTGGAACTGCCGCTGACCAACCGTCGATGGCGCATTCCGGTGCAGCTGGCCACGCTGTCCATGCTGGTCACGGTGGGGGCCGTGACGGCACTGGGCGTGTATGGCCTGGGCTTGTCCCTGGGCGCCTCGGTGCTGCTGGGCGCGATTCTGGCCCCGACCGACCCGGTGCTGGCCTCTGACGTGCAGGTCGGCGACCCCGGCGACCGTGACCGCCTGCGCTTTGGCCTGACCGGCGAAGGCGGCCTGAACGACGGCACCGCCTTTCCGTTTGTCATGCTGGGCCTGGGCCTGCTCGGCCTGCATGACCTGGGCGATGGCTGGCGCTGGTGGACCGTGGACGTGCTGTGGGCCGTGGCGGGCGGCTTGGGCCTGGGCTACCTGATGGGCACGCTGGTCGGGCGCGCCATCATTTACCTGCGCATGCGCCACCGCGAAGCGCTGGGCTCCAACGAATTCATTGCCCTGGGCCTGATTGCGCTGACCTACGGCCTGGCCCTGCTGAGCCTGACCTACGGCTTCCTGGCCGTGTTTGCCGCCGGACTGGCGCTGCGCCGCGTGCACGAACACAAAGGCGGCCCCGCTGCGGCGCCCTTGCCGGCACTGAGCGCGGCCCACCAGGAAGCCTCCGGCATCCACGCGACGTCGCACATGATGAACGAGGTGCAGCGCTTCAACGTCCAGCTCGAAAGCTTTGTGGAGGTCGGCATCGTGCTGGCCGTGGGCGTGCTGCTGGCCACCGTCAAGTTTCAGGCCGAGCTGCTGTGGTTCATCCCGGTGCTGTTCCTGGTGATTCGCCCGGTCGCGGTTTACATCGGCCTGCTGGGCGCACCCGTCGAAAACACCCACCGCCGCATGATGGCCTGGTTCGGCATTCGCGGCATCGGATCGCTGTATTACCTGCTCTACGCCATCAGCCACGACATAGAACCAGCGCTGGCCAAGCGCCTGCTGTCGATCACGCTGGCCGTGATTGTGGCGTCGGTGATTGCCCACGGCATTTCAGTAACGCCGCTGATGACGCGCTACGAGGCGCGCAAGGCTGCGCGCCGGCGCCCGGACTGAGGCGCTCACAGCCTGTCGAGCAACCTGGGCAGGAAAACCGCCACCCCAACCCCGAATGCCGCCACGCTGGCGATCAGGACGGCTCCGGCGGCGACATCCTTGGCATCGCGCGCCAGCGCGCTCCATTGCGGGGACGCCAGATCCACCACGAACTCGACGGCGGTGTTGAGCCCTTCAGCACACAGGACCAGGCCCATCGCGAGAATCAACAAGCCCCACTCCAGCGAACTGATCTCCAGCCAGTAGCCCATGGCGGTGGCGGCCAGCACCGCACCGGCATGAATCCGGGCGTTCATCTGGGTGGCCAGAAGCCGCTTCACGCCGCGTGCGGCATGCCGCACCGACGCCCAAATCACCATGATTGCGCCCAGGCCAAAGACACGCCCCCAGTGGGTGATGCCAAAAGGCGCAAGCCCTTATCCTGACGGCCATCTGTCAAGAACTCTGCCATCGCATGCACCAATGCGGCCCCCCCGACCACATTGGGCCCAAGGTGCGGATTCGCCGGGCCTCTCGCGAGCGCCGTCAAACTGGCAGAGCCAGCGCCAAAATGTTTCATGTGGTGTCCCATGACCGTGCGCGGAGGGGTATTGAGCAAACATGCAGTGCCGAGCATCGTGGCAGAAAATAAAAATTTCATCGCATGTACTTTAGGGCGTTTGGCGATCCGTCTGATTTTGCTGCACTTTCCATATGTCGGCCGCAACAACGATGACGGGGCGGTGGATGCGGGGTGTCATGGATGCTGAAGCACAGCAACTTTCTCCCAGGGCGTGATGGGTTGAAGGTGGTGTTCCAGCCAGTCCAGCAGCATGCGCACGCGTGGCAGCTCGACTCGGTTGCCAGGCACGAGCGCCTTGAGCCAGATGGCCGGAATGTTAAACGGCTGAAGGATCTCCACCAGCTGGCCGGATCGCAGCGCCTCATCAACCAGATAGTCACCCATCACAGCAATGCCGTCACCCGCGATCACCGCCTGGCAGATGGCGGCGCCGTCGTTGGTTTGCAGTTTGGCGCGCACTTCAATGCCCAACGGGCCCTGCGGACTCTCGAATTCCCACCGGATGCCGGAGGTGGTGAGGACCAGACATTCATGATCCACCAGCTCGCCCGGGTGCAGGGGCATGCCCCTCCAGCCCGCCGCTGGCCCGCGCCATGCCGGCCAGCGCGTCATCCACCTGGCGTATCGCCTGCCGGAACCAATTGTGCCGGCGAAAACGGCGCCGACGCCAAGGCATGCCGCGAGTGGTCGGCCATGGTGAAGTACGACACCCAGGCTTGGGGCGCAGCGGTCGCCTACGACAGGATCAATGGCCGCACGGTCGGCGCCGCGCCCGATGCGGTGCTTGGTGGCCTGACCAACAGTTCATTGTCCGACGCCCGACTGATACTCAACGGCTATGTGAACATTGCCGCCGTCAAAATTGGCGGCGGTGTCATTCACCGTAAAAACGAAGGCACCGTGCGAACCCCGCCCAAGAGCGATCTCTGGTACCTGGGAGCGTCCTACCCCCTGACGCCGGCGTGGACCCTTGATGGCCATGTTGCAAGGCTGGTCTACAAGGACGCGGACAACGTTGACTCCACCCTCGTGACGGTCAAGACCATGTACAACCTGTCCAAACGTACGGCGGTGTACGCCCAGATTGGCACGATTCGCAATGACAGCCGGACCAACGTGTCGGTCAGCTCCGGGGCGCCGGGCAGCAACCCTGCAATGGGTGGATCGCAGACCGGGACCATGGTGGGCATCAGGCACACGTTCTGAGCGCGTGAGGAATCAATTCTGCATCAGGCACCCACACCGGAATCAGCACCGGCGGCGGCCGGTTGCGCCTTCGCCAAAAGCGTGATCAGCTCTGGCACCGTGGACTGCTCCGGGCCGTCTTGAAGGGCCTGGGCATAAGTCCGCCGGATACTTTCAGCCGTTTCGTGCATGGCCCCCGATTCTTGCGCCATGGTCGTGTAGTACGTCATGTCCTTCAAGGCATTGGCGATGGTGAAGCGAAATCCGGAACCGTCGCGCGATTCAATGTAGGGACGAAGGCGATTGAGCACCACGCCGTCGCCACCGCCCTTGGTCAGGATCTCCAGGAAAACCTTGGGATCGACCTCGCTGCGTTCGGCGCAGGCGGCGGCTTCGGCAAGGACCGCCGCAAAGCCGAGGGACACAAAGTTGTGCAGCAGCTTGAGCCGGTGGCCGGCGCCGACCGGACCGGCCAGCGTGATGTTCTCCGCAAAACACTCAAGAACCGGCTTGCAGCGTTCAAACAAGGCCGGATCGCCGCCCACAATCAGGTTCAGACGTCCTTGCGCCGCCTCTTTGGGTGTGCGTGTCATCGGTGCATCAAGAAAACCGCCGCCCGCCTTTTGAACCGATTCGGCAATGCGGATCGTGGAGGAAGGGATGGCCGTCGAGCAGTCGATGACGATGCCGCCTGGCTTGAGCCCTTCCAGCAGGCCGCCGCTGCGGTACAGCACATCCTCGACCTGCGGCGTTCCGGTGACGCACAGGACAATGATGTCGGCTTCTGCGGCCAGGGCTGCCGCACTGGGTGTCGTGGTGGCGCCGGCCGCCATCAGCCCCTCCAGCGGCTGATTTCCGGGGTGTTCCAGAAGTACCATGGCGTAACCATGCTTGAGGATGTTGCTGGCAATACCGTGCCCCATCATGCCAATGCCGACCATGCCAATTTTTATCATGTTGTTCCTTCAGGTTGTTCAAGTGACCGGCCGGTGCCAAGCCACGCGATTTTTGCGCCATCCGCCCGCGCAGATGTAGATATGTATATCACTTCCACATGGTAGTGCCCAACGTGCTTCAGAGGAGCGCGCGCCGGCGGATGGGCCGCGCGGCCACGCCGTCTACACTGACCGGGCCAACGCGGCGGGGCTGCCGGCGCTGGCCCACCCTTTGACGAGAGAAAACCAAACCCATGACCGACCAAACAGCTGACCATTTGATCGAGGCGCGACGTACCCACCGCGCCATTTCTGCGGCAAATTGCGGCACGCCCGATGCGCAGGCAGCCTATGCCGCGCAAGACGCCGTGGCCAGCGCCTTCGGCTGGTTCCGCGAGGCGCCGGCAGGCCACTGGAAATCCGGCGGCCCCGCGCGGGACGCCGTGTTGACGCATGCAGCGCTGCCGCCGGCTGGCGTGTGGACCAGTCCGGCCGAAGCCGGGGACTGGCCGTTTCGCCTGCGCGGCATCGAGGCAGAGATCGCCTTGCGCCTGGGCCGTGCGGTAGACCCGGCATTGGCGCAGACGCTGGACGTGTGCGCAGCGGCGGAACTGGTCGACGCCCTGTGCGTGTCCATTGAAATTGTCGATTCGCGCTGGACCGAAGGACTGGACGCGCCGGCGCTGGCCAAGCTCGCCGACCTGCAGTCGCACGGCGCACTCGTGCTCGGCCCCTGGCTTCCTTTTGCGCCACGGGACTGGCAAGCGCAGGTGTGTCGGGTCCAGATCGGTGCGCAGCCGCCGGTTGAGCGCCAAGGCACGCACTCCCTGGCCGACCCGGTTTTCGTGCTGCCAGCCTGGCTTCGCCACGCGACCCGGGATGGCCGTAGCGTGCCGGCCGGCACGGTCGTCACCACGGGCACCTGGGTGGGCCTTCTCCATGCGGCCAAGGGCGATCTGGTCACAGCCGAGTTTCCGGGCATTGGCCGCGCCTCGGTGCAGTTGTAGCGGCACGCGGACCTTTTTATGTCCGTGTGTATGGACCGGAAACAAAAAAGCCAACCGCAAAGGTTGGCTTTTTTTACAAAGCAATGCACGGTCAGAAAATGAGCTTACCGAGGCCCAGAACGACGGCCAGTCCAATCAGGAATATTCCAACTACGATCCAAATAATTATCTTCATCGCCTGCCTTTAAGAAAGTGGGTGTCAAGGGCAATTGTTCTACGCCTTGGTCCGGCAAACCTGCAGTGCTGGCGCTTTGTCGCTGTAGTCCACAGCCGACAGTCCGATGCACGCGGGGCCGAATGGGCATGTATGTTTCCGTGCTTGTACTTGGAACGAGGCGAACCACTGGAGTCGCTCTGGATGCCCTTATCAATCAAGCATTCCCGCAGTCATGGGTGTGCTTTCCAGGCAGTCCCGTCGCACCGGCAAGAAAAATCCCCACGGTCTTTTGAACAGCTGGGTTTTTACCCTTGCGGGATATTTTGGTGGCGGGGCCGGAACCGACCCCTGATCGGATTACTGGTCCACCACAAATCCGTCAAAGTGAGGCCGCATGGAGATCGGCTTGGACAGCGGAGGCCGGATCTTCTGCGCGTCTGGCAGGAGGTTCATGCCCAAGCCGGGGCCTGTGGGAATGTCCACGAAACCGTTATAAGGCCGAGGCACCTCGTCCACGATGTTGCTTCCCAGATGCTCGGGCCGGGATTCGAAAATGCCTGCCTCAAAGCCAGTGGCATATTCCTGGATCGCAAAGTTGGGGACGGCGGCGGCAATCTGCAAGCAAGCGGCCAGGCCGATGGGCGACAGCGGGTTGTGCGGCACGATCTGGATCTGGTGGGCCTCGGCAATGGCGGCGACCTTGCGCGCGCCGGTGATGCCACCGCACAGGCAAACATCCACCCGTGCGTACTCGACGCCGCCGCGCGCCATCAGCGCCTGGAACTCGTAAATCGTGGAGAACCGCTCGCCGGTGGCGATGGGAATGTTGATTTTCTGGGCCACGCGGGCCATCGCGTCCAGGTTTTCCGGGCGGATCGGATCCTCAATGAACATCGGATGCGTGTCTTCGATGCCGCGGGCAAACACGATGGCCTCGGCGGGCGTCAAGCGGCGATGAATCTCCACCAGCAGATCCACCCGGTCGCCGACCACCTCGCGCATGCGCTGGGTGTTGTCGATGGCGTCGCGCATTTTCTTGATGTGCGTCTTGAAGTACACGCTGTCATGGCCCTCATCGAGGAACGGGTTGAGGTGCCCGAACGCATTGAAGCCCGCTTCCATCTTGGCCTGGCATTCCACCAGCATCTTCTCGATGGTGTTTTCGTAGATGTGACCGTAGATACGCGCCTTCTTGCGAGCGGCCCCGCCTAGGAGTTCATAAATAGGAACGCCCAGCGCCTTGCCCTTGATGTCCCACAGCGCGATGTCGATCGCCGAAATGGCTGCGTTTTCCGCCATGCCCTGGAAATAGCTGAAGCGGTGCATCACGTTCCAGTGATGCTCAATGGCAAAGGCGTCCTTGCCTTCCAGGTATTCAGCGAAACGCCGGATGCAAACGCCTGCAGCCTCGATGTGGCCCCAGGTGCCCGCCTCGCCAAAACCGACGATGCCCTCGTCCGTGGTGACACGAACAAACATGAACTGCCCTATGTGCAGGGGTTCGACTTTTTTGATTTTCATATTCTGAAGAGAGAGTGAGTGTGTGTATTGTTGAAAAATCAGTCCACCTTGATACGGGCTTTTTGAACCAGCTCGCCCCAGCGGCGCGCTTCCGCATCAATGTGACGGGCGGCCTCGGCGGGCGACATGAAGACCGGCTCTGCGCCGGCAGCAATGAGCTTTTCCTTGACCTCCGGCCGCATCAACACCTTCTGGATCTCCGCATGGAGGTAGTTCACGACGTCCGCAGGCGTGCCCTTGGGAGCAGCAAGCCCGAACCAGTTCGCAATGTTGAAACCGGGAAAGCCGCTTTCAGCCGCGGTGGGAACGTTCGGCAGCGACGACAGCCGCTTCGAATGGGCAACCGCCAGCGGGCGCATGCGTCCCGAACTCAATTGGCCGATGACCGTCGGCGCGGCAGTGATCAGCACCTGCACCTGGCCGCCCAGCAGGTCGGACAAGGCAGGCCCGGAGCCTTTGTAGGCGATATGGGTCATGTCGATGCCGGCAACGGACTTGAGCAGTTCGCCTGCGATATGCGGACCACTGGCGGAGCCGCCCGAGGCAAAGTTGAGCTTGCCGGGCTGCGCTTTCGCCAACTCCACCAACTCCCGCAGGTTTTTAACCGGCACATCGGCGTTGACCACCAGCACATAAGGCGCCTCGGCAAAGACAGTGATGGGCGCGATGTCCTTGATCGGGTCGAAGGATAACTTTGGAAAGAGCGCCGGCACGATCGTTTGCGTCATCTCGTTGGCCAGCAGGGTGTAGCCATCGGCCGGGGCCTTGGCCACGTAACCGGTGGCAATCGTCGTGCTGCCGCCGCCCTTGTTTTCGATCAGGAAGGTCTTGCCGGTGGACGTCGCCAGGGCCTGCGCCATCAGGCGCGCCACGATGTCGGTGGTGCCGCCCGGGGCATAAGGGACGATGACGCTGACAGGCTTGGCGGGGTAGCCCGCCTGCGCGTGCGCAAAAAGCGGCAGGGCCGACAGGCCGGCCAGGACGGCGCGGCGCGAGAGGGTGGGCAGCAATGGCTGATTCATGTGATCTCCTCGTGGTAGAAGCTGACGATCGGTGAACTGAGACTCGAATGTAGCCATTGCCTGCGATAACTAATCGCGCAAAAGTTACACCATTGTTAAAATGAACTGAATAATGGTTGAGATCACGAATGCGTCCGCCGAGATGGCGTTTTTTCAGGTGCTGATGCGCTGCGGCAGCCTGTCCGCAGCAGCCCGTGAACTGGGGCTGTCCACGCCGGCGGTGAGCCGGCGGCTGGCGATGCTGGAGGCGCGCCTGGGCGTCCAGATGCTCAATCGGACCACCCGGCGGATCAGCCTCACGCCCGAGGGCGAGGAATACCTGATCCAGGCGCGCCGCATCCTGGCAGACATTGAGGACATGGAGCATGAATTAAGCCGGTCCCTGTCAGAGCCGCGCGGCCAGGTGCGCGTCAATGCGACGCTGGGCTTCGGCCGCAGCCACGTCGCCCCGGTGATCTCCAAATTTTGCAAGGCCTACCCGGGCGTCCAGGTACAACTGCACCTGTCCGTGGCGCCGCCGCCGCTTTCAGAGGATGCCTACGATGTGTGTATCCGTTTCGGTGAGCCGCCTGACGCGCGGGTCATCGCGCGCAAGGTCGCTCAAAACCAGCGACTGCTCTGCGCGTCGCCCGCCTACCTTGCCGAACACGGCACTCCGCGCGCACCGGCAGACCTGGCGCGGCACAACTGCATCAGCATTCACCACGGAGACGAGGCCTACGGATTGTGGCGGCTGACCTCCGGGCGACGCACTGAAGCGATCAAGGTCACGGGCTCCATGGTCACCAACGATGGGGACATCGCCGTAGCCTGGGCGCTGGATGGCCACGGCATCCTGATGCGGGCGCAATGGGATATCGACAAGTACTTGCAAAGTGGCCGGTTATGCCGCGTGCTGGCCAACTACGCCACGCCGCCCGCCGATATTTATGCGGTGTATCCCCAACGCCATCAAAAAGCACGCCGCGTGACGGCTTTTGTTGACTACCTCTCCACATCTTTTGATTCCACGGCCAAGAGCATGGCGGCGGGCTTGGCGTGCCCATGAATCTTGGCTCCGGCCATGGGCCGGACGGCCACGACCACCAGATCTCCAGCCTCAACCGCTCCTCAGGCACATGCGCAGCAGCACTTGGGGAGCGCATTTCTCATGCGCACAGGTTGGCCTTTGCGGTGCAGGCCGTACTCCAGAGCGGGCAAGAAAACCGCCCTGTGCACGCCAGCGCTGAATTGATCAGTGTTTCGGCGATGTGCCGATTCTGGAATGACCACTCTGGCGCGTCAATTTACGGCGCCAACAACCAGATTGCAGGGTGCGTCAGCGTGGCGGGATGCCGCGATTGGTGTCTTCGGCATCCTTTGGCGCATCGTCAGCACTGGCCGTGCTTTCTGGATTTACCAACTCGCCGGCAGCACTGCCGCCGATCACGCCAGCAACAGCCCCAATCGTGCCGCCTACCACGACACCGACCGGCCCTGCCACCGCTGCACCAACGGCCGCACCTGCAGCCATACCGGCCACGACGCCACC
>JAUSDK010000010.1 GCA_030650875.1 Polaromonas sp. | reverse complement strand
AGGCCACTCCGTTCAGAGCGGGATTTTGTAAGACTGGTTGCTGCGGACCCAGCGCGCCAGACCCGACTGGTTGCTTTTTTGCACGCCAGGCGTTGAAGGCGGCGTCGCTGTTGGGCCCTTCCAGGGCGGCGCCGAGTTTTGCTGACGTATTCAAAATGCGCCTGAAACGTCATGTTGCCGATTCCACCGACCTGCACGGCCCACAGGCTCACCTTGGCGCCATGCTTTTCCACCGCCCGCCCGACCATGTCACCCATCGCCGTCATTGACTTTGAAACCACCGGTCTGTCGCCCGCCCTGGGCGACCGCGCCACCGAGGTCGCGATTGTGATGCTCGAAGGCGGGCGGGTGGTCGACCGCTTCCAGAGCCTGATGAACGCGGGCGTGCGCATTCCGTCCTTCATCACCCAGCTCACGGGCATCACCAACACCATGCTGGCCACCGCACCCGATGCCGCGCAGGTGATGGCCGACGCCAGCCGGTTTGTGGGCGACGCGCCCATGGTGGCGCACAACGCTTCTTTTGACCGCAAGTTCTGGGTGGCCGAGTTGCAGCGCCTGGGCCTGCCCGCGCCGCAGCCTTATGCCTGCACGCTGCTGGTGTCGCGCCGCTTGTACCCGCAGGCGCCCAACCACAAGCTGGGTTCGCTGGTTGACTTTCACCGCCTGCCGCGCGCCGGCGCCGCCCACCGCGCACTGGCCGATGCCGAAATGGCGGCCGCGCTGCTGGGCCAGATCCAGCGCGACTTGCAGTCCCGCCACGGCGTGACCAGGCCTGACCACGCGCTGCTGATGACGCTGCAGCGCTGCGCCAAACCGGCGGTCAGCGCGCTGATGGCCAGGTACGCAGCGGCTTGTTCAGCGCAATAGCGCGCTCAAAAAATCGCTGACAGCGCCCCTATTTAAATGGCTATAGCCATGAACATTCATCATCAGGAGCATCCCATGCACACCCGCCCAGCCACGCCGCTTTCCACCCACGACACCACCCGCATTGACGACACCCGCATTGGCGCGGTGCGTCCGCTGATCACGCCTGCGCTGCTTGAAGAGTGGCTGCCGGTGCCGCCGCCCGCGCTGGCGCTGGTGGAACGGAGCCGCAACGCCATTTCGCGCGTGCTGCAGGGCGCCGATGACCGGCTGATCGTGGTGGTTGGGCCCTGCTCGATTCACGACCATGCGCAGGCCATGGACTACGCGCGGCAACTGAAGGTGCAGGCCGATGCGCTCCAGGGCGAGCTGCTGGTCGTGATGCGTGTGTATTTTGAAAAACCCCGCACCACCGTGGGCTGGAAGGGCTACATCAACGACCCGCGCCTGGACGGCAGCTTTGCCATCAATGAAGGGCTGGAAATGGCGCGCCAGCTGCTGCTGGACGTGTTGGCCCTGGGTCTGCCCGTGGGCACCGAGTTCCTGGACCTGCTGAGCCCGCAATTCATCAGCGACCTGGTGAGCTGGGGCGCGATTGGCGCGCGCACCACCGAAAGCCAGAGCCACCGCCAGCTGGCCAGCGGCCTGAGTTGCCCGGTCGGCTTCAAGAACGGCACCGACGGCGGCATCAAGGTGGCGACCGACGCGATCCAGGCGGCGCAAGCTGCGCACGCCTTCATGGGCATGACCAAAATGGGCCAGGCCGCCATTTTTGAAACCCGCGGCAACGCCGACTGCCACGTGATCTTGCGCGGCGGCAAACAGACCAATTACGCCGCTGCAGACGTCAACGCCGCCTGCGCGCTGCTCAAGGGCGCCGGCCTGCGCGAGCAGGTGATGATTGACGTGTCACACGCCAACAGCAGCAAGCAGCACCAGCGCCAGATCACGGTGGCCGCCGAAGTGGCCGAGCAAATCGCCGCCGGCGACCAGCGCATTACCGGCCTGATGATTGAAAGCCATCTGAACGAAGGCCGGCAGGATATCGTGGCCGGCCAGCCTTTACAGCACGGCGTGTCAGTGACCGATGCCTGCATCAGCTTTGAGCAAACCGTGCCGGTGCTGCAAGGGCTGGCGGCGGCGGTGCGGGCGCGGCGGGCCGCCGCCTGATGGTTGCGGCGGTGGGCTAACGAATTTCGTTGGCCGGGTCGTATTCCAGCGTGAGGGCGTTGCCCAGGACGTACATCTTGCCATTCACCACGCCCGCTGTGGCGCGCGTGAACGTTTTCAGGCTGGGTGTCCTGATGGTCCAGCGCAGGGTGGTGGGGTCGTAGCGTTCCAGCACGTCCAGGCTGCGGTCGACGTTTTCGCCGCCCGCTGCCAGCAGCTTGCCGTCCAGCACCGCCAGGGCCAGGCGCGCGCGCGCAGTAGGCATGGGCGCGCGCGGCGTCCAGCTGCCCGCGCCAGGGTCGTATTCCTCCACCGTGCCCACCCATTGCGACGTGAGATCGGCATAGCCACCGACGGCATACAGCCGGCCAGCAGATTCCGCCAGCGCCAGCTGGCTTCTGGCCGTGGGCAGGGCGTTGAGGCTGGACCACGCGTTCGTGAGCGGGTTGTATTGCCCAACGGTGCTGAGCAGCTGGTCAGCCGACTCGCCACCGGCTACCACGATCTGGTCGCCGAGCGGCGTGGGCAAGGTGGCGCCAGCCGCAAAGTAGCGGGCAGTGGGCATGGGGTTTTTGGTGCTCCATAGACCCGTTGCGGGATCGAGTTGTTCCACCGTCCCCACGGCCGAGGTGCTGAAGCCGTCCGTTCGGCCGCCTATCGCGTAGATCTTGCCGTTGGCCACCGCAGCGACCAGGCCCATGCGCGCGGTGGGCATGGGGTTTCCGGTGGTCCAGCTGTCCATCGCGGGGTCATAGATTTCCAGCAGGTTGGTGGACGGGCCGGGGACCACGCCGCTGTCGGTGCGCTGCCCGCCCATCACGTAGAGCTTGCCATTGAAGGTGGCCGTGGCCGCATATTCCCGCAACGCAGGGCCCGCCCGCTTGCCGGTCCACGGGTAGGCCACCATGTGCGCCGTGGCGGTCAAAGTGTTGGACTGCTGGCCGGCGGCGTCCGTCACATAGATCTGGACCGTGTAGCGGTCGGGCTTCACCGCAACGGCTGCAACCTGGCCCAGGATAGTGCCGGCCTTCAGGCCGTCGACCTCCAGGACAGGCGCGGTCTCAAGGGCTATCGTGCTACCCGTACCGTCCAGAATTTTGAACGTGACGTTCGCCACGTCGCCATCCGGATCAGTGAAGTCAAAGGCCGAGTCAAATGTCTGCGGTGAACTGGCAACGTAGGCCGCCTCCGGCGTAATGACCAGATTGGCAATGACCGGCGCTGTGACGGCGACCGTGGTGGTATCGCCACCTCCGCCACCACAGGCCGTGACCAAGGCGGCCAACGCCACGGGCAGGCCAACGCGGAGCAAGGCAATGCGAAATATGGAAATGAGCGGTTTCATTTTTCCAACCTTAGGCCTGGTGCCGGCCCCATGGCTTGAGGAAAATCAAGCAGGCGATCGCGGCGAGCGCACAGCGCCTCGCCCGGCCCGGGTCTCAGGTCAGGATGAAGTTCGCGTCCGGCTGCGGCGCCGGGGGCGGCAGGTCGCCCAGCATCTCGCGCAGGCTCGCGTCAATGCCGGCGACGATGGCGTCCAGCGCCAGGTCGTTGGGCGCCATGCCAAACGGCTCCTCGATTTCGTCGCTCAGCGCTTCCAGCGCAAAGAAGGTGTAGGACACAAAGCTCACCACCAGCGGCGTCATCAGCCCGATCGAGTCCACCAGGCCAAACGGCAGCAGCATGCAATACAGGTAAGAACTGCGGTGCAGGATCACCGAGTAGGTGAAGGGCAGCGGCGTGTTGGCGATGCGCTCGCAACTGCCCAGCGCCGCCGACAGGCCGTCCAGCGACATTTCCATCTTGTGCGCCAGCATAGGCTCCAGCTGCCGCGCCGCGCGGCGTTCCTGCAGCCAGCCGCCCAGCCACAGCAGCACCAGCGTGGGTGCCGAGCGCGCGCCGGTCAGCCGCTCGCGCAGTGGCTCGGGCAACAGGCCCTGCGTGTCGGTGGTGCAGGGTCGGCCGCGCAGCTGGTTGCGCATGGTGCTGGCAAAACCAATCAGGCCCATCACGAAAGGGCGCACGTCCTGGCCCGGCGCGATCAGGCTCATTGCCTGGCGCGACAGGTTGCGCGCCTCCACCAGCACCGTGCCCCACTGCTTGCGCGCCTCCCAGTAGCGGTCGTAGCTGGCATTGATGCGAAACCCCAGAAAAATCGCCAGCGCCACGCCCATCAGGGAAAACGGCCCCGAAGTTAGCGTCACCTTCCAGTCAAAAAACCGGCCATGCGCCATCACGACGGCGCAGCTCAGCGTGAAGATGAACAACTGCTGGGCGGCAATGCGGTGGATCAGGGAGCCGCGCCGGACAAACAGCAAACGAATCCAGTGGGGACGGGGGCGAACAATCACGAGTGGGCGGGCGGCAAAAGCGCCTGGGGCTGCGGGGACTTATTCTCGCATTGGTGCTGGATTGGCGAGCGGCTGCAGGCGGTGCGCTTGATTAGTCCATGAATCCGAACGCGCGCGCGTGAAAAGCCAGGAACTCTGGCGCAGGACGAAAGCGCTCAGGCAGTGTGATGCTTTTGCCTTCAAAGCGCAGCAAGGCGTCAGCCATGAACGAGTCTTCTTTGAGCGCCTTGAGCCTGCCTGAGATGCGGACCGTGAAATCAGGCATCACGCTGATCAGTCCTTGGTCATAGGCTTTGTCGTGCAGTGCAGAAAGACAAAGACCGTTTTGGGGATTCAGTCGATTCTTGGTGTCCATGCGCCACGGCATGATGTGGCTGGCGATCACTAATTTTTCATGCTGCAGCCCGCTGATGCAGCAGGTGCTGCCATAGCTGGCTAAAACAGATTTTCTGAACCGCGCCTGGTTCACGCGAACCTGAACGCTGGCAGTGCGGGTCTTGCCCTCTGCAAAGTCGGGCAGTTTTTGCACGATGTCTTCATCCGGAACGACGCCGTGATTTCTAGCTAACTTTTCGTAGTCAGCGGCGGCCTCCAGCGCTACCGGATCCCAATGGGCCTGTAATTCATGCCAGATTGCTCTATCGAGCTTCGACGCATTGGCCATGCCACTCAACCCGCGCGCAATGATCTGCGGATCCTGACTGGCGAAGTTGACCAGCTTCAGGGCGACTGCGCTTGGCGTGCGTCCGATCCAGCTGGCAAGCTCTTTGATTTTGGATTGATTGCGGTGCAACTGGCCGAATGGAAGTTGCAGATAAACATGTAGCGCCGCCAGCGTTTCGGGCCGCGTCCAGTTAGTGGAGGCTGTGGGCATATAAGCTTTTCTGATTGGGGCGTTCAGTATGCCTTTGGGTACTTGTCTGTCTAATTTTTTTGGGCAATGCAAAACGCGGCGTTGTCTGACACTGCCGGCTCTGGCTTGTTCCAACAATGGGCAAGCAGGGTGATGCCGGGGCTTCCAAGCCCCGGCGCCGCACCCCGCACGTTGCGGCGCCCGCCTGCAGGGCGCTTGTGCTGATCCATTTACCAAGGAAGACACCATGACAAAACCACAAAGCCCGCGCGACAAGCAGGAGCCCCACACCGGCAAGGTCGAGAACGACACCAACAAGACCGGGGAGCAGGACCCGACGCAGTTGAACCAGGGCAAGCGCACGCCGGAAAGCCGCAGCGACCGCGAGGCACATGTGGGCGGCAGCAACCAGTCGCAGTCGCGGCGCGGGCCGGTGGGCAGCGCCGGGCGCTGACCAGTTGCGCACGGGCCGCCGCCTTGTTGCGGTGGCGGTTATTAAAAAGTAGTTAAACAGGCGCGAAACCTGAATTGGGTTGCTTCGCGCCTGTTTTTGCGCGCCTGGGTGCGCGCCAGCCATTGCGCCCTGCACGGGCTGTTTGGCAACAACGCGGGGTTTGCGATGTGGGCTCATCAAGGGGCAGCGCATCGTTGAATTTTGATGTGGCTGGCTTATACAGATTATGGAAATAAAGTCGCAAAAATTACCGCAACATTTTAAAAATACTGTTTGACAACATAGACTTAAGCATGCCTGTAAAGTCGCAAAAGTTATCCACAGAAGATCATCATTCCACCACGGTGCCTTGGCTGCCGGCCGAGCCGCTGCTGGCGCCGTTGCTGGAGCAGGCGCATGACCTGCAGCAGGCGGCGCAGCGGCTGGCGGGTGTGGGCGTGCCGCTGGAGCTCAGGCGGTTGCTGCAGGCGATGAATGCGCATGACAGCCTGGCGCTGGAAGGGCTGCAGGTGTCGCCGCTGGACGTGGAGCGGGCCTTGCGCAGCGGCGATATGCTGGTTTCTGTTGATGGATTGGATGACGCGGGGGCGCGGCGTGTTGTCGCGCACATGGACACGCAAGCTGCGCTGGAGGCACGCTGGGGCGGCTGGTCTTGCCAGAAGATCTGGTCTGCGCAGATGGTGCGCGACATTCATCAGGATTTGTTTGCGCGCCTGCCGGCGGCTGATCTGGTGCTGCCGACGGGCCAGGCGATGGTGCCGGGCGCGCTGCGCAAACGTGCGGCGGGCGTGGCGATGCATGCGGCGCCTGCGCCGGCAGAGGCGGGTGCGCTGCTGGCGCGCTGGGGTGCGGTGTACGGCGGCGTGCGGCGGGGCGAGCTGCAACTGGTGGCGGTGGCGGCGTCGCACCACCGGCTGGCGTGGATTCACCCGTTTCCCGACGGCAACGGGCGCGTGGCGCGGCTGCACACGCACCTGGCGCTGGGCGCGCTGGGCCTGACGCAGGGCTTGTGGTCGCCGCTGCGCGGTTTTGCGCGCGGGGACCAAGCCTACCGGGCGCAACTGGCCGCCGCCGATGCGCCGTTTGCGCACGAGGCGGATGGCTCGGCCCAGCGCTCGGGGCAGGCGCTGGCGGCGTGGGTGGCCTATGTGCTGGCGCTGTGCCAGGATGAGGTGGCGTTGATGTCCGGCCTGCTGGACCTGTCGGCCATGAAGGACCGGATCGCGGCTTGCCTGGCCTATGAGGAAAACGTGGTGCGCCAGGGGGTGCGCAGCGCGTCGATGCGGGCACTGCATTACCTGCTGCTGACGTCGCTGGCGATGGAGCGTAGCGACTTCAAGGCCTTGCTGGGGCTGGGCGAGCGGCTGGCCACGGCGCAGGTGACGGCGCTGCTCAAGAGCGGTTTGCTGGCCACGGATTCGCCGCACGGCAAGCTGCGCTTTGGCGTGCCGCAGCATGCGTTGCGGTTTTACTTCCCGGGGCTGTGGCCGGCCGCCGAGGCCGGCCGTGGCGCCGCGCGATGAAGACCCCGAGTCGACGCTGAATCAATACTGAAAGCTATAAAAAAATAGCAGTTTGCCGGGCGCTGCGCCGCCGCATAATCCATTCATTTTTCGGGGACGCGACACCATGGGCATGCTGATTCTGGGGCTGGTTATTTTTTTGGGCGTGCATTCGATACGCATCGTGGCCGACGGCTGGCGCACGGCCATGGTGGCGCGGCTGGGCCAGACGACGTGGAAGGGCCTGTACGCGTTGCTGTCGGCCGTGGGGCTGGGGTTGGTGGTGTGGGGTTTCAGCCTGGCGCGCAAGCAGCCGGTGGAGATGTGGTGGCCGCCGTCATTCATGCGCCATGTGGCGTGGCTGCTGACGCTGGTGGCTTTTGTGCTGCTGGCGGCTGCCTATGTGCCGCGCAATGCGATCAAGGCGCGGCTGCACCACCCGATGGTGCTGGCGGTGGCGGTTTGGGCGGCGGCGCATTTGCTGGCCAACGGCAATGTGGCGCATGGCGTGCTGTTTGGCAGTTTTTTGCTCTGGTCGCTGCTGAGCTTTCGCGCCGCGCGCGGGCGGGACCGCGCTGCGCAAACGGCCTACCCGGCGGGCACGGTGGCCGGCACGGTCATCACGCTGGTGGCGGGTGGCGCGGCCTGGGCGGTGTTTGCGTTCTGGGCGCACGGGATCTTGATGGGGATTCGGCCGCTCTGAGCGGGACGGCGGGACCAAGGGCTGGGTCTCGCGCGGACTGGTCTGGGTTGGTAAGCGGGCCTTCGGGTGGTGGTTGACAGGCGCCAAAAACCCCGGATCGTGTTGCGGCTGCTGACAGGCGCTATACACAGCGCCCCGCGCGCTTCCACATGGTGAATAAACTGCTGATTGTTGGCGCACACTTACGCGGCATCGCCCTTTTAACGGGGGTTCTTCATCGACTTACAAAGTCAACAAAGCGGACACGGGGCGGACATGCGGGGCACAGAAGATGAAGCCTTCTTCAACAGCAGGAGCTTCAATGCCCAGTTTCAACAACATTCCTTCTTCTAACGCTCAGATTTCTTCCCGCATGGCCCGCCCACGGCTGTCGCGGGCCTTGTCCTCAATGCTGGTGCTCACCACCGCGTTGGCATGGGGCGCTTCAGTGCACGCCGCCGGCCTGGGGCTTGATGGCAGCATGCCCGGTGCCGCGGTGACGACCGGGCCGGCGTTGGTCGGAGGTGCGGGGGTCGGTGTTGGCTTGGGTCTGGGCGCCAATACCGCCGTGCAGCCCGGTGGCGGCACGGCCAATGCCGGCGTGGGTCTGGATGCCGGTGTGCGCGCTGGCGTCAACGGCAACGTGACGGCCGAGCAGCGCATGGCCGCCACGGGTGCCGCCGCGTCGGCTGGTGCGGGTGCACAGGCTGACACGGGTGTGAACGCCTCGGGCGCCGTAGACGGCGTGACCCGTGGCGCCGGCCAGCTGCTGGGCGGTGTTCGGGATACCGGGCAGGCGGCGGGTGACGCGGCCATTCAGGACGGCAAGCGGGTGACGAAGGTTGCGAAGGCGAAGGCGAAGGTCAAGTCTGGCGCAAAAAGTGCCAACCAGGCCGTGGGTGCCGGCGCTGGCATGACGGCGGGTGGCAATGCCACGCCGAGCCTCAACGCCAACGTCAAGGCGGGTGCCGCTGTTCAGGGCGAGGTGCCGGTCCGTTAACGGCCTGAACCCGATGCCCGGCGTCCGTTAGCGGCGCGCCGGGTGGCGGACCCCCACAGCAGCATTTTCCGAAAGGCAAGTGCTGCTTTTTTGCATTTTTAAAGAAAATAATGGCTTTAGCCCATAACCAGCAGATGTTTTTTTGCTATTTAAAAATAGCAATCTGGCGGTAATTCCGGCTCTTTTCAGTCCAGGTCGTCGGCGTCTTTGCCCCGGTTGCTGCGCCAGATGGCGCGCACCAGCCAGAGGCCGCCCAGCATGGCGCCCATAAAGCCCAGAAACCCGAAGATCGGCAGGCCCAGCAGCGTGGGGCCGCCCTTGACGGTCATGACGATGGATGAGCCGATGATGAGCGCGGCAATCACCAGTGCCAGGGTCAGGCGGTTGGCGGCGCGGTCGATCTGGTTGCCCACGCGCTTGAGGTGCGCCAGCTCGATGCCGACGTGTACCCGGCCGCGCCGGGCATTGCGCAGCAGGCGCGACACATCGTGCGGCAGCTGCTCGGCCACGGCCAGCGTGCGGCGCAGGGTG
>JAUSDK010000003.1 GCA_030650875.1 Polaromonas sp. | reverse complement strand
ATGAACCGCGGCATCCGGCAAGCCCTGGCTGGAAAAAATATCGAGGCGGTCTGAACTTTGTTCGCTGCCGCCTTCATCAACCCGGATTGACACCATGCCCATCATTAAAATATTGCCCCATCCCGAATACTGCCCCCAGGGTGCCGAAATTTCGGCGCCTGCCGGCACCTCCATCTGCGAGGCCATGCTTGACAACAAGATCAACATTGAACATGCCTGCGACATGAGTTGCGCCTGCACGACCTGCCATGTCATCGTGCGCGAAGGCTTCAATTCGCTGAACGAGTTGGACGAGTGCGAAGAAGACCTGCTGGACCGAGCCTGGGGGCTGGAGCCCAACTCGAGGCTGAGCTGCCAGGCCTTTCTGGCGCAGAGCGATGTGACAGTAGAGATACCCAAGTACTCGATCAACCACGCCAAAGAAGTCCACTGACAGTGGCTTCTCGCGCCAAACCGTAATCCCCTTTATGCGTCAAATTTTTCTCGACACTGAGACGACGGGTCTTTCCGCTGAAAACGGCGACCGCGTCATTGAAATTGGCTGCGTGGAAATGGTGCGCCGCAAACTCACCGGCGACAACAAGCATTTCTACCTGAACCCCGAGCGGGACAGCCACGAAGACGCGCTCAAGGTTCACGGCATCAGCAATGAGTTTTTGAAAGACAAGCCCAAGTTTTCGGCGGTGGTCGATGAACTGCTGGACTACCTGCAAGATGCCGAGATCATCATCCACAACGCGCCGTTCGATGTGGGTTTCCTGAACAAGGAACTTGAACTCATTGGCCGCAAGCCGATCACCCAGTTCGTGGCCAAGGTGACCGACAGCCTGATGATGGCCAAAGAGCTGTTCCCGGGCAAGCGCAATTCGTTGAACGCCTTGTGCGACAGGCTGGACGTTGACAATTCGGGGCGCACGCTGCACGGGGCCTTGCTCGATGCCGAGTTGCTGGCCGACGTGTACATCAACCTGACCCGCGGGCAAAACACCCTGATGATGGAGGTAGAGGGAGGCACGCCGGAAGGTGACAGCGCACCGCTGGTCGATCTGCGCACGTTTGTGCTTCCCCTGCTTGCCGCCAATGACCAGGAAGTGGCCGATCACGAGATATTGCTCACTCAAATTGACAAGGCCAGCAAGGGGAAAACGGTCTGGCGTGCCATGGATGCTGATTTTTTGACGGCTTAATCAGAAAAGTCGACTGGAAGCAGCATATAATCATAAGCTGACCGATAGGGCGGTTAGCTCAGGGGTAGAGCACTGCATTCACACTGCAGGGGTCGCAAGTTCGAAACTTGCACCGCCCACCAG
>JAUSDK010000073.1 GCA_030650875.1 Polaromonas sp. | reverse complement strand
CCCGCCATCACGCTGGGGCAGGCCGTCGGGGCTTACCTGGTGTCGGCGGTCATTATTTTCATCATTGGCGTGTCGGGTTATTTTGACAAGCTGGTGCGCGCCATTCCCAAAGGCATTGCCAGCGCCATGATGGCGGGCATTTTGTTCCAGTTTGGGGTGGGCGCGTTTCAATCGGTCACATCCATGCCGCTGATCACCTTTTGCATGATGGGCGCCTATTTGCTGTTCAGGCGCTTGTTGCCGCGCTATCGCCTGGTGATTTTGCTGGTGATCAGCCTGGTGCTGGCGGTGGCCCTGGGGGGCGTGAGTCTGGCTGGCGTGACCTGGGCCCTGGCTAGCCCGGTGTTCATCACGCCCGAGTGGACCTGGGGCGCCACCTTGAGCCTGGCGCTGCCGCTGGTGCTGGTCAGCGTGACCGGGCAGTTCTTGCCCGGCATGGCCATCTTGCGCAGTTCGGGCTACAGCACGCCGGCCCGGCCCATCATCATCACGACCAGCCTGGCCTCGTTGGGCGTGGCATTTTTTGGCGGTATCACGATTGTGATTGCAGCCATCACGGCGGCGCTTTGCACGGGCAGGGATGCCCATGAAGACCCCCAAAAGCGCTATGTGGCGGGTATTGCGAACGGCGTGTTTTACCTGGTGGGCGGCTGCTTTGCCGGCACCATCATCCTGTTTTTTGCAGCCTTGCCCAGAGAGCTGATCGCGGTGCTGGCCGGCCTGGCCCTGTTGGGTGCGATTGGGGGTAGCCTGGCCGGCGCAATGGAGCAAGCCGATCACCGGGAGGCCTCGGTCATCACCTTTTTGGCCACGGCCTCCGGCATGACGTTCTGGGGCCTGGGGTCGGCGTTCTGGGGCGTGGTGATTGGCTCGGCGGCGTATGTGCTGCTGCACAAGACGTGGTCTACGCCCGACAAGGCGCGGCTTTGATGGCGGCTGGACGCCGCGCACTTGCAGGCCTGCGCGACTGATTCCGTGCCGCCCTTCTGGTAGCCTCTACAGGCTGGCCGCATGGACTGTGCGGCATCCTTCTGAAAGCACTGCATGGAACTGAACCTGGAAATTGTCACCACCCCCGTGCGCCCGGCCGCCACGGTCGTCATGCTGCGCGACGCGCCTGCGGGGCTGGAGGTGTTTCTGATGAAACGCCATGCCCTGTCCGACGTGCTGGGCGGCGCCTATGTGTTTCCGGGCGGCAAGGTCGATGCGCTTGACGCCGAACTGGACATGGCGGCCCATCTGGACCAGCCCCTGCAGGTGCTGCATGCCGGCCTGAACGAGGCCGACATCAGCGAGCGCACCGCCGGCGGGCTCTACGTGGCGGCCTTGCGCGAAGCCTTTGAAGAGTCGGGCGTGCTGTTTGCGCAGGGCGCCGGCACCCCGGGCATCGACGCTGCGCGGGCGGCCGCGCTGCTGCGCGAAGGCCACGGATTCAACGCGGTGCTGGCGCAGATGGACCTGCGCCTGCAAACGCGCAGCCTGGTGCCCTGGTCGCGCTGGATCACGCCCACGGCCCCTTCGGTGACCAACAAGCGTTTTGACACCCGGTTTTTTGTGTCGGTCGTGCCCGCCGGACAGGTGGCGGTTCACGACGACCATGAGACCACCGAAAGCATCTGGCTTGCGCCCCGCACGGCGCTGCAGCAGTACTGGGACGGCCAGATCGCGCTGGCCCCGCCGCAGATCATGAGCCTGGCGCACCTGTCGCACCATGCCAGCGTTGACAGCGTGTTGACGCAGGCCCGCAGCCGCCTGCCGCCCGTGATCCAGCCCGAGCCGTTCGACCAGGACGGCGGGCGCGTGATTTGCTACCCCGGCGATGTGCGCCATTCCGTGCGCGAGCCGGTCATGCCCGGCCCGACGCGGCTGTATTACCGCAACAAACGCTTTGAGCCCTTGGGCGGCTTTGACAGCCTGTTTGCCTGACTGCGCACGCGGGGCGGCTGCGCTCTGGCATGAAGGTATAAACACCGGATGACTTCTGACACCCTCGTTCACCCCGTTATTCCCGTTCAATTGCCGCTTGAGGCGCAAGCCCTCCTGACCACCGCCACGCGCACCGAAACCCCTTGCGGCGCGGGCGCCATGGTCTGGCATATCTGGGGCAAAGACCGCTGCGACCCGTCCCTGGCGCCGCTGGTGCTGCTGCATGGCGGCAGCGGCAGCTGGACCCACTGGCTGCCCAGCATTGCGCCGCTGGTGGCGTCTGGCCGCTGCGTCTACATCCCCGACCTGCCGGGCTTTGGCGATTCAGCCGCGCCGGCGCAGGGCACCGATGCCGATGCGCTGCCCGCACCCATTGCGCAGGGGCTGCAACTACTGTTGGGCGATGCCGCCTGCGACCTGGTGGGGTTTTCGTTTGGCGGCATGGTGGCCAGTTTTGTGGCGGCGCAGTTTCCGGCGCGGGTGGCGCGGCTGCTGCTGGTGGGCGCGCCCGGTATGGGCATTGCGCCCGACACGCCGTTTTACCTGCGGGCCTGGCGCCATTTCAAGGACGCCGACCAGCGCGACGCCGTGCACCGCGGCAACCTGGCCGCGTTGATGCTGCACCACCCGGCGTCCATCACCGAGTTGGCGCTGCGCCTGCATGTGGCCAACGTGCTGCGCGACCGCATGCAGGGGCGCAGCCTGTCGCGCACCGATGTGCTGGCCCGCACATTGCCGCAGCTGCAGTGCCCGCTGCATGCCATTTACGGCCGTGAAGACGCTTTATTTCGGGGGCAGCTGGCGGCGCTGGAGACGGCCCTGCAGCAAGCGCCCCATTTCAAGGCGTTCACCTTGATTGAAGAGGCCGGGCACTGGGTCCAGTTCGAGCGGGCCGACGCTTTCAACG
>JAUSDK010000290.1 GCA_030650875.1 Polaromonas sp. | reverse complement strand
TTGATCCAGGGCGGCCTGGTACAGCGCGGCGCGCTGCGACTGGTACACCGGCGGCTCGTCGGGCCGCAGGCCGCAGGCGCTCAACTGCGCCGCAATGGTGTCGGCGGCGCCCGGCACGCAGCGCGGCAAGTCCACGTCTTCAATGCGAAGCAGCCACTGGCCGCCATGCGCCCGGGCATCCAGCCAACTGGCCAGTGCCGCAACCAGCGAGCCCGCGTGCAGCGGACCCGTGGGGGAAGGCGCAAACCTGCCTTTATACAGCCGCTTTCCCAACGCGCCGTTCCGTCAAATAATCGCCAAGGCCATTTCCAGACCCGACAAAAAGCCGTCTTCAGCCCGGTGGCCCAGGCACCAGTCGCCGCAGGCGCCAATGCGGGCGCTGGCGTCCCAGGCATGGGACTTGCCCAGCGGCTCGGTGGTCTGGGCAAAGCGCCAGCGGTGCACCTCAGCGTAAGGCGGCTCGGCGCGTATGCCCGTCACTTCAGAAAATGCCTTGATCAGCTTGGCCTTGACGCGCTCGGCGTCGTCTTCCAGATGGCGCTCTGACCACTCGGGGCTGGCCTGCACGGTCCAGCGCTCGATCTGGCTGCGCCCGGGCTTGGACGACTCACGCGCCAGCCATGCGATGCGGTGGTGGGTGCTGCGCGCAGCATTCCAGTGGGGGCCCAGGAGCGGCAGCGTGGGCTGGGGCACCTGTGGGAACGCCAGCATCAGGGTCCAGCAAGGCGCCACGTTGACGGGGGCAATTTGCGCCGTCAGAGCGGGGCTCTGCTGCGACGACACCAGCAAGGCGTGCGCCTGCTCAGCGGGAACCGCCAGCACCACTGTGTCAAAACCCGAATGCACATGGCTGCTTGCGCCTTCGCCTTCGGTTTGCAGTTGCCAGCGTTCCGGGTGCAGCGCGTCGGGTTCGATGCGCGTGACATGCGTTTGCACCAGCAGTTGCCCGGCGTCATCAAGGGGCTGGGCCCAGTGCCGCACCAGGGCATTCATGCCCGGCGTGGCAACCCAGTGGGCTTCCTTGGGCGGCAGCGCCGACGCCACGACACGGCCCAGCGAATCGAGAATCCGGACCGTGCTGGCGCTCCAGGGCCGAATCAGGCCCGGGGAACTGGCCAGCGCCTTTTCAAAGCGCGCGTCACGCACGGTGAAGTACTGGGTGCCGTGGTCAAAGCTGCCAAATTCGGTGTCGCGCGTGGACATGCGTCCGCCGGCACCCCGGCTTTTTTCAAACACCGTGACCTGATGACCGGCCTGCGCCAGCGTGCGGGCGCAGGCGATGCCGGCAATGCCGGCGCCCACCACGGCAATGCGGCGCGGGGCGGGAGGTTTTGATTTTTTGGAAGAGGTGGGGCGGGATTTTGGAGTCATGTCTTATGTCTTTGTACTTTTTCTGGGTTGATGAAACGGGCACATGGGGCGGAAATTACGGCTGCTTGTCCTGGCGCGTAGGTCTGAATTTTTCCATCATCGGGCTGCGTCACAATTTCGTCATAAACAAAAGCCATAAACGCACTCTACACGCTGGCGGAGGCGGCGCTGCAGAAAACCGGATTTTTTAAAACGCATGTTCTCGCTCCAGCAGCGCTTTTCGGGTGCCTGGGTTGTCCAGTTGCCGCAGCCACCAGTTCAGGGCGCGTCCCTCGCGACCATCGCCTGTGCGGCGCCAGGCGTAGCTCATAGGAATCTGGCGCACGGCGCGCTCCATCCTCTTTTGCACCAGCCGGCCCGCGGAAATGTGCGGGCGCGCCAGGTATTCGGGCAAAAAACCACCGCCCAGGCCGCGCAACTGGGCATCCAGTTTTTCCTGCATGCCGGGCACGGTAAAGATGTCCTGGCCGCCCAGCAGACCCACCGTCACGCCGCTGCCCCGTTGCACCGAGTCGGCCACGGCCACGGCGCGGTGGGGCATCAGCATGGCGTCCGTGACCGGTTCGGGGGCATCGGCCAGCGGGTGGTGCGGCGCCACGGCGTAAATGAAGTGGAGGCTGCCCAGTGGCTTGCTTTGCACCGATTTGTTCAGGGCTGGATCCAGGGCGACACCAATCGCCAGGTCAGCCTGGCCTGACGTCAGGGCCTCCAGCGTGCCCGACAGCGCCTCTTCACGAATCCGCAGGCGCGTGGGCGGTTCAAGCGCAAAAAACGCCTCGCACAACTCCATCACGGTGGTGCGCGAAATCACGCTGTCAACCGCCAGCGTCAGCTGGGGTTCCCAGCCGGTCGCCACGCGCTTGACCCGATTGGCCATGGCATCGAGTTCCACCAGCAAGCGTGTGCCTTCGCGCAGCAGTTCCTTGCCCGCCTCTGTCAGTTTGGCCTGGCGCGAGGAGCGGTCGAATAGCAGCACATCCAGCGCATCTTCGACCTGGCGAATGCGGTAGGTCAGGGCGCTGGGCACCACGCCCAGCTCGCGCGCAGCCGCCGCCATGCTGCCGGTGCGATGCACGGCTTCAATCAACTCAATGGTGTCGGGCGTGAAGGCGCTGCGCAGCTTTTTGTTGATCATTGGCGATTTTTCATTCAAATAAATTGAATGATGCCATCAAATCAGGGCAATACCCAAGGCCTTGCCCTCATCTAAAGTAAAGGACTTGCAACAAACCCTGAAAGGACCTTCCCATGATGACCCCCCGATTGTCCGGTGAGCGCGGCTTCGCCGACCACGGCTGGCTCAAGTCGTTTCATTCCTTTTCATTCGCGGGCTACTACGACCCGGCGCACATGGGCTTTGGCAACCTGCGCGTCATCAATGAGGATCGGGTGGCGGCGGGCCGGGGTTTTGGCACGCACAGCCACAAGGACATGGAAATCATCAGCTATGTGCTCAGCGGCGAACTGGCCCACAAAGACAGCATGGGCAACGTGAAGGGCATTCCGCCTGGCGATGTGCAGCGCATGAGCGCCGGCACCGGCGTGCAGCACAGCGAGTTCAACCATGCAGAGGGACAGACCACGCATTTTTTGCAGATATGGATCGAACCCAACGTGCGCGGCATTGCGCCCAGCTACGAGCAAAAAACCTTTCCTGACGCTGAAAAGCGGGGCGCGCTGCGGCTGGTGGCCTCGCCCGATGGCGCGCAGGGGTCGGTCACGATCCATGCGGACGCCGCTGTGTACGCCGGTCTGTTCACCGGTGCCGAAACGGCCACGCTGGCCTTGCGCCCAGGGCGAAAAAGTTATGTGCATCTGGTGCGCGGTGCGCTGTCCGTGAATGGCCGACTGCTGCACGGCGGCGATGCGCTGTTGATCGAGGCCGAGCCGCAGATCGTGCTGGCCAGCGGCCTGGAGGCCGAGGTGCTGGTGTTTGACCTGGCACCCTGATTTTTCACTTTTTTACTCCCTTTAATTTTTTAACCTCAAAGGATTTCTCATGTTCACAGCACTCCAAAACCCCCTGGCACTGATAGGCCGCCTGCTGATGGCCCTGCTGTTTCTTCCGGCGGGCATCGGAAAAATTGGCGGCTTTGCGGGCACGGTCGGCTACATCGGATCCAAGGGCTTGCCCCTGCCCGAGCTTGGCGCCGCGATAGCCATTGTGGTGGAAGTGGGCGGCGCGCTGGCCCTGATCGCGGGCTTCGGCACCCGCTTTGCCGCGCTGGCGCTGGCGCTGTTCACCCTGGTGGCCACCTTCTTCTTTCATAATTACTGGGGCGTGCCGGCTGAACAAGCCATGATGCAGCAATTGATGTTCTTCAAGAACATTGCGGTGGTGGGCGGTTTGCTGGTGCTGGCCGCGCACGGTGCCGGCGCCTGGAGCCTGGACGCCAGGCGCAACGCCTGAGCAAATCCGTTTTTTTCAACGCAAGGATATCTGGAATGACCAAAGTAGCTGTTGTTTTTCATTCGGGTTACGGGCACACGCTGCGCATGGCGCAAGCCGTTGCTGAAGGTGCCGACGCCGAACTGGTGGCGATTGACGCCGATGGCAATTTGCCTGAAGGCGGCTGGGACACGCTGGCGGCTGCTGACGCCATCATCATGGGCTCGCCCACCTACATGGGCAGCGTGAGCTGGCAGTTCAA
>JAUSDK010000285.1 GCA_030650875.1 Polaromonas sp. | reverse complement strand
CCAGCGCACCACATAACCCAGGATGCCCTGGGCGTTGTTGTCGAGTTCCTGCTGTTTCTCGACATCCGACCAGTTCGGGCTGGCCGCCACCGGCACTTGCAGCAAACCGGTCAGCAGCGTGTCGCGCTCCTTGTCGGCACTGTTTTTTTCGAGTTCTCTCTGGATGTCGCTGACCAGCACCTGGTGGTAGTGCAGCGCATGCAGCGTGGCGCCGGTGGGGCTGGGCACCCAGGCGGTGTTGGCGCCAGCCAGCGGGTGCGCGATCTTTTGCTTGAGCATGTCTTTCATCAGGTCCGGCATGGCCCACATGCCTTTGCCGATCTGCGCCTTGCCGCGCAGGCCGCAGGACAGGCCCACCAGCACGTTGTTGCGCTCGTAGGCCTGAATCCATGCGCTGGTTTTCATATCGCCCTTGCGTATCATGGCGCCGGCTTGCATGGCGCTGTGCATCTCGTCGCCAGTGCGGTCCAGGAAGCCGGTGTTGATGAAGGCGACGCGGGCGCCGGCTTCGGCAATGCAGGCTTTCAGGTTAACGCTGGTGCGGCGCTCCTCGTCCATGATGCCGAGCTTGACGGTGTTGGCCGGCAGGCCCAGCAGCGCTTCCACGCGGCCAAACAGCTCGGACGCAAACGCGACTTCGGCCGGGCCGTGCATCTTGGGCTTGACGATGTAGACGCTGCCGGTGCGGGAGTTGCCCTTGCGCTGCAGGTCGTGCATGGCAATGGTGACGGTCACGACGGCGTCCAGGATGCCTTCAGGGATTTCCTTGCCGCCGTCATACAGGATGGCCGGGTTGGTCATCAAATGGCCGACGTTGCGCACAAACATCAGCGAGCGGCCATGCAGCGCGACCGGCTGGCCGTTGGCGCCCGTGTATTGGCGGTCGGGGTTCAGGCCGCGCGTGAAGGTCTTGCCGCCCTTGCTGACTTCTTCGGTCAGCGTGCCCTTCAAGATGCCGAGCCAGTTGCTGTAGGCCAGCACTTTGTCTTCGGCGTCCACCACGGCGACCGAGTCTTCCAGGTCCAGGATGGTGGACAGGGCGGACTCGATCACCAGGTCGCTGACGCCGGCCGCGTCGGTTTTGCCGATGGCGGTGCTGCGGTCAATGATGATGTCGATGTGCAGGCCGTTGTGCACCAGCAGCACCGACGTGGGCGCGCCGGCGTCGCCCCGGTAGCCGACAAATGCGGCCGGGTTGGCCAGGCGGGTAGCGCCGCCTGGCAGCGCCACGACCAGCTGGCCGGCTTCCACGCGGTAGCCGGTGGAATCCTTGTGCGATCCGCTGGCCAGGGGCGCGGCCTGGTCCAGCAAGTTGCGGGCGAAGGCAATGACCTTGGCGCCGCGCACCGGGTTGTAGCCCTTGCCTTTTTCGGCGCCGTCGGTCTCGGCAATCGCGTCGGTGCCGTAGAGCGCGTCATACAGCGAGCCCCAGCGCGCGTTGGCAGCGTTCAGCGCGTAGCGCGCATTCAAAATCGGCACGACCAGCTGCGGGCCGGCCTGCACGGCCAGCTCGGCATCGACGTTGGCGGTGGTGATGGCCACGGTGGTGGGCTGCGGCACCAGGTAGCCGATGCCTTCCAGGAACGCGCGGTAGGCCGGCATGTCGGTGATCGGGCCGGGATTGGCCTTGTGCCAGGTGTCCAGTTCGGTCTGCAGGCGGTCACGCTCGGCCAGCAGGGCGATGTTCTTGGGGGCCAGGTCGGCCACGATGGCGTCCACGCCGGTCCAGAATTTGCCGCT
>JAUSDK010000282.1 GCA_030650875.1 Polaromonas sp. | reverse complement strand
TCCAGCAACTCGGTCAGCTCTTCGATGATGAACGCTCCCTGGCTCGGGTTTTCGTTCTTGGCCAGGCCCCATTCGCGGTTGATGATGAGCTGGATGGCCATGGCGCGGCGCACCGAGTCTTCGGTCGGCGTGGTGATGGCTTCGTCGAAGGCGTTGGTGTGCAGGCTGTTGCAGTTGTCGTAGATCGCGATCAGCGCCTGCAGCGTGGTGCGGATGTCGTTGAACTGGATCTCCTGCGCGTGCAGGCTGCGACCACTGGTCTGGATGTGGTATTTGAGCTTCTGGCTGCGTTCGTTGGCGCCGTACTTCTCCTTCATGGCGACGGCCCAGATGCGCCGCGCGACCCGGCCCATCACGGTGTATTCGGGGTCCATGCCGTTGGAGAAGAAGAAGCTCAGATTCGGCGCAAAGTCGTCGATGTGCATGCCGCGCGCCAGATAGGCCTCGACAAAGGTGAAACCGTTGGACAGCGTGAAGGCCAGCTGGCTGATCGGATTGGCGCCGGCCTCGGCGATGTGGTAACCGGAAATCGAGACGCTGTAGAAGTTGCGGACCCGGTTGTGCACGAAGTACTCGGCGATGTCGCCCATGACTTTGAGGCTGAACTCGGTGCTGAAGATGCAGGTGTTCTGGCCCTGGTCTTCCTTCAAAATATCGGCCTGCACGGTGCCGCGCACGTTCTCCTGCACCCATTCCTTGATTTTCTCCAGCTCGGTGTCAGTCGGCTCGCGGCTGTTGTCGGCCTTGAACTTGGCGATGTTCTGGTCGATGGCGGTGTTCATGAACATGGCCAGAATGCTGGGCGCGGGGCCGTTGATGGTCATCGACACCGACGTGGACGGGCTGCACAGGTCAAAGCCGTCGTACAGCACCTTCATGTCGTCCAGCGTGGCGATGGAGACGCCGCTGTTGCCGACCTTGCCGTAGATGTCGGGTCGCAGGTCGGGGTCGTTGCCGTACAGCGTGACCGAGTCAAAGGCGGTGGACAGGCGTTTCGCCGCCATGCCCGAGCTCAGCAGCTTGAAGCGGGTGTTGGTGCGAAAGGC
>JAUSDK010000277.1 GCA_030650875.1 Polaromonas sp. | reverse complement strand
AAGCGCAGCGGGCCCAACGCACTCAAGGCGATGAAAAAGGCCAGCGCGCTGGGTTTGCTTGCCAGCCAGTTCAAAAGTCCGCTGGTGCTGATCCTGATACTGGCTTCCATCATCTCGCTGGTAGCGGCGGAATGGGTTGATGCGGGCGTGGTGCTGGTGGTGGTCTTTGGCAGCACCCTGCTCGGCTTTACCCAGGAATACATTGCCGGCAATGCGATCGACAAGCTGCGTGCCAAGGTCACGGTCCATTCTGTCGTCCTGCGTGACGGGCGGGCCAGAACCTTGCCTTCGCACCGCGTGGTGCAAGGCGACACGGTGCTGCTGTCCGCCGGAAGCCTGATCCCGGCCGATGGCGTGGTGCTGGAGGCCAGGGACTTCTTCGTCAACCAGGCGGTGCTGACCGGCGAAACCTTTCCGGCCGAAAAAAAGCCCGGCGTGGTGCCGGAAAAAGCGGGCCTGGCAGAGCGCAGCAATTGCGTGTTCATGGGCACCAGCGTGAACAGCGGCACGGCGCGCATGCTGGTGGCGCAGACCGGAAAATCCACCGTTTTCGGGCAGATCGCGGGCAAGCTCGCGTTGCGCCCGCCCATGACCGAGTTCGAGCGCGGCATCCAGCGCTTTGGCTACCTGCTCACGCGCATCATGCTGGTGATGGTGGTACTGGTTCTGGCCATCAACATCTTCATGGCCAGGCCGCCTGTCGACTCGCTGCTGTTTGCCCTGGCGCTGGCGGTGGGACTCACGCCGGAGTTGCTGCCCGCCATTGTCAGCATCACGCTGTCGCATGGCGCCAGGCGAATGGCCAGGCTGGGCGTGATCGTGCGCCGGCTCAATTCGATTGAAAACCTCGGCAGCATGGACGTGCTGTGCACCGACAAGACCGGCACGCTGACAGTGGGTGTGGTGGCGCTTGACGGCGCGGTCGACATCTTCGGACTGCCCAGCGCCACGGTCTTACGGCTTGCCAGCATCAATGCGCAGTTCCAGTCCGGGCTGGCCAGCCCGCTGGATGGGGCCGTGCTGAATGCCGCGAAAAATGCCGGGACCGACTTTGGCGCAATGCAAAAGATTGACGAAATTCCCTATGACTTTGTGCGCAAGTACCTGTCCGTGGTGGCGACCGATGCCGACGGCACGCCCACGCTGATCACCAAGGGCGCGCTCGACAAAATCCTGGCCCTGTGCACAAGCGTGGGCGCTGACGCCGCCCCCCTGGATGCGGCCGCTCGGGCCGACATAGAAGCGCGCTTTGAAGAATGGAGCGGCCAGGGCTACCGCGTCCTAGGCGTGGCGAGCCGGCGGGTAGCGGCGCGCAGCACACCGTACACGCGCGCCGACGAGCACGACCTCTGCTTTGCCGGCTTCCTGCTGTTCATGGACCCGCTCAAGCCCGGCGTGCAGCAGACTCTCGCCGACCTGGCGCAGCGCGGCGTGCAGCTCAAGATCATTACCGGCGACAACCACAAGGTGGCGCGGCATGTCGCCCAGGCGGTCCAGCTCCCGATCGAGGGCCTGATGACGGGACGCGAGCTCAACGACATGGGCGACGAGGCCCTGATGCACGCGGCCGGGCGCACCGCCGTCTTTGCGGAGGTGGATCCGAACCAGAAGGAGCGCATCATCCTCGCCTTGCAAAAGACCGGCCATGTGGTCGGCTACATGGGCGACGGCATCAATGACGCCCTGGCGCTGCACGCGGCCGACGTCGGCATTTCGGTGGACACGGCCGTCGATGTGGCCAAGGACGCGGCCGATTTCATCCTGCTGCGCAAGGACCTGGGCATCTTGCGCCAGGGCATCGACGAAGGCCGGAGAACCTTCGCCAACACGCTCAAGTACATCCTGACCACGATCAGCGCCAACTTCGGCAACATGTTCAGCATGGCCGCAGCGTCCGTGTTCCTGCCCTTCCTGCCGCTGCTGGCCTCACAGATCCTGCTCAACAACTTCCTGTCCGACATTCCCGGCGCCGCGATTGCCAGCGACCGGGTCGACGAGGAGTGGGTGGCCAAGCCGCGCCGCTGGGACACGGCTTTCATCCGGGACTACATGGTGCTGTTCGGGCTGCTCAGTTCCGTGTTCGACCTGCTGACGTTCGGGGCGCTGCTGTGGCTGTTCAAGGCGGCGCCCGAGGAATTTAGGACCGGCTGGTTTCTGGAGTCGCTGCTGACAGAACTGGTGGTCGCACTGGTGGTGCGCACGCGACGCCCGTTCTACCGCAGCCGGCCAGGCAATCTGCTGCTGGGCAGCACCGTGGCCGTGATTGCCGTGGCGCTGGTGCTGCCGTATCTGCCATTCAGTTGGATCTTCGGCTTTGTGCCCCTCCCCGCCCCGCTGGTGCTGGCCATGATTGGACTGACGCTGGCCTATGTTCTGGCCGTCGAGGTGGCCAAGAAGGCGTTCTACGCACGCGCGAAAAACGCGAACAAATAAAAAATGGACAGCAACGATGCCACCACTCGCCCCTGATGAGGCCGGAGCCCAAGCCAGCCTGACGGACCAGCCGCAGCCGCAGCGGCTCCACCCCGACGTGCTCAAGCTCGGCTTGGTGAGTTTCCTCACGGACCTCAGTTCAGAGATGATTTTTTCGGTGTTCGCCATCGTCTTCACCACGGTGGCCGGAGCTTCCAGCGCGTTGTTGGGGCTGATCGAGGGACTGGCGGATTTTTCCGCCTCTTCGCTCAACTACCTGGCCGGCTGGCTGTCGGACCGCAGCGGGCGGCGCAAGTGGCTCGCCACGGCGGGCTACAGCTTTTCCACGCTGGCCAAGCTCATTTTGCTGGTGTCGTCGTCGGTGGTGGGTCTGGGCGTTTTTCGCGTCATCGAGCGGCTGGGTAAAGGCTTTCGCGGGCCGCCGCGCGACGCCTGGCTGTCGTCCATTGCCGGCAAGGCGTCGCGCGGCTATGCGTTTGGCCTGCACAAGGCGCTCGACAAATCGGGCGCCGTGCTCGGGCCGCTGGTGGCCTATGCGCTGCTGTCGTGGCTGGGAGAGTCGGCCAGCACCTACCGCACGCTGTTTCTGGTGGCGTTTGTGCCTGCCGCAATCAGCGTGGCGGTACTGACCCGCATCCCGGAGCAGCCCGGCACGCCCCATGAACGCGAGAGCGTGCGCCAGAACTGGCAGCAGCTCAGCCCCGGCTTCAAGCGCTTTTTAATGCCGGCGGGGGTGTTTTCGCTGGCGTATTTCAGCCTCGGATTCATCCTGCTCAAGGCCCACAACGCGGGTTTCAGCGTGACCGACATCGTGCTGCTCTACGCGCTGTTCAACACCACCTGCGTGGTGGCTGCGCCGCTGGTGGGCAAGCTCGGCGACCAGGCAGGGCGCAGCCGCGTCATCGTGCTGGGCTATGCCGTTTATGCGGCCGTCAACCTGTGGCTGGTGGTGGCCAGCAGCCCCTGGGAGATCGTGGCCGTGTTCGCGCTGTATGGGCTGTTTTATGCCATTGACGAGTCGCAAAGCAAGGCCTTCATTGCAGACCTTGAGCCCGAGCGCCGCGCCACGGCCGTGGGCGTCTACAACTTCGTCACCGGCGTGCTGTACCTGCCGGCGTCGCTGGTGGCCGGAGCTTTATGGTCCGTCGCCCCCGGCCTGGCGTTCGGGCTAGCGGCTGCGCTGTCGCTGGTCGCCATGCTGGTTTTTGCGGTGCTGCGCCCGGCAGGCGGTGGTCGTGGATGAGACCAGGAAGGTCTGCAATAAGTCACGTGTTGTTGCCTGCCTGGCCTTAATTTTTCATGCCGTGGATTCAAGAAAAAACCTGCGTCGACTGAAAGGCCTGGATGGCGTCTTCGCCATAGCCCAGTTCCTGCAGCAATTCGCGGCTGTGCTCGCCCAGCCGTGGCGGCTGCAGCCGAATGCCGGGGCGCTGGCCGCCCAGCGTGAAGGGCATCAGCGGGACTTTGGATTCGCTGCCGTCGTTCATGCGCACCGGTGCCAGGCCGCCGGTGGCGTTCAGGTGCGGGTCATCAAACAGTTCCTCGGGCCGGGTGATGGGTGCAAACGGCAGTTCATTGGCTTCAAACAGAGCGCTTAGTTCGGCCGCGCTGTGGTCGGCCAGTTGCACGCGCAAGACGGGTATCAGCCACTCGCGCGCCCGCACACGGTCGTTATTGGTTTTCAGGCGCGGGTCGGCCATCAGCGCGTCCAGCCCGAAGGCCTTGCAAAAAATCGTCCATTGCTTGTCGCTGACGGCGGCCAGAAATATCTGCTCACCGTCCTTCACGGTGAACACGTCATACACCGCCCAGGCAGAAATGCGGCTGGGCATGGGCGCGGCGGCCTGGCCGGTGGCGGCGAACTGCACCATGTGCTGGCCCACCAGGAACACATTATTTTCAAACAGCGCCGACTGCACCTCTGTGCCGCGCCCGGTCAACTCGCGCTGGCGCAAGGCGGCCATGGCGCCGATGGCGCCAAACATGCCGCCCATGATGTCGTTGACGCTGGTGCCGGCGCGCAGCGGGTCGCCGCTGCGGCCCGTCATGTAGGCCAGGCCGCCCATCATCTGCACCACTTCATCCAGCGCGGTGCGATGGTCGTAAGGCCCGGGCAGAAAACCCTTGTGGCTGACATAAATCAGGCGCGGGTGGCGCTGTTGAAGCGTCTCGTAGTCCAGCCCGAGCTTTTTCATGGTGCCGGGTTTGAAGTTCTCGCTGACGATGTCGGCCGTGGCGATCAGGCGCCGCGCGGCCTCCTGGCCTTCGGGCGTTTTCAGGTCGAGCGCAATGCTTTTCTTGTTGCGGTTGAAGGTCGGGAAAAACCCGGCGCCCGAACCCAGCAGCCGGCGCGTGTTGTCGCCTTCGGGCGGCTCTACCTTGATAACCTCGGCGCCCAGGTCGCCCAGCAGCATGCCGCAGGTCGGGCCCATCACCATGTGGGTGAATTCAACCACGCGTATGCCGGCGTAGGGCAGCGGCGTTTCCTGGCTTTCTTCAGGCACTGGGTGGACGGGTGCCGCCAGGCGTGCGCCCTGCACAAACCCCCGGGGCAGCCCGGCCTCGGGCGTCATGCCATAGATGGATTCACCCGGCAGGCCGGCCAGTAGCGGCGCGCGCGCGGCCATGAGTTTTTCAAGGTCAATGCCGGTGCTCAGACCCATGGCCTCGAACATGAAAACCAGGTCTTCAGTCACGACATTGCCCGACGCGCCCGGCGCATACGGGCAGCCGCCCAGGCCGCCCAGCGACGCGTCGAAGGTGCGAACGCCTTCCTCGTAGGCGGCCAGGCAGTTGGCCAGCCCCAAGCCGCGCGTGTTGTGCATGTGGGCCGCGCCGGCATGGCGGCCAATTTCAGCGCGCAGGCGCCTGAACAGGCGGCGAACCTGCGCCGGATTGGCATACCCCACGGTGTCCGACAGGCCCAACTCGTCAGCCCCGGCCGCAATGCATTGCGCGGCGAGCCAGATCACGTCATCCTCGGCCACCTGGCCCTGCAGCGTGCAGCCAAAGGCCGTCGAAATGCTGGCCTCCAGCCCGACGTGGGGCGCGATGCCTTGGCGCAAGGCCGCGATGGCCCGCACTTCTTCAACCATTTCTTCGCGCGTCTTGCGCACGTTGGCCAGCGAATGCGCGGCGCTGGCCGACACCGGCACGGTGAGCTTGTGCACGCCGGCGGCCAGCGCCGCCTCTGCGCCACGGCGGTTCGGCACCAGCGCCATCACCGTAAGGCCGGGCAGCGTGATCGCATGGCGCACCACCTCGGCGGCATCGGCCATTTGCGGCAAAAGCCGGGCGGGTACGAAAGAAGCGACTTCGATTTCGCGCACACCGGCAGCGTAGAGCGCGTCGATCCAGCGCAGCTTGTCAGCCGTCGGCATCGTGGCCTTGACAGATTGCAGACCGTCGCGCGGACCGACTTCACTGATCAATATCGGAGGATGAGACATGGGTTGCAATGACCTTTAAGTTCTGTAAGATAGAACAATATTCTTTCTAATGAAATAATGGCGGATGGCCGGCTGCTTGTCAAGCGAAGCGACCGGCTTGACTGCAAGGAGTTACTGATGCCCCGCAAAGCCCGAAACGAATCCCTGGCCGCCAGCCATGCCGCGCCCGGCGGCGCCGCTGCCGTGGACCGCGCGCTAACCCTGCTGTCCGCATTTCGTCAGGGCGATGCACCGCTGAGCCTGGCCGAACTGGCCAGCCGCACGCAGTTGTACAAAAGCACCGTGCTGCGCCTGCTGGCTTCCCTGGAGCATGCGCGGCTGGTGCAGCGGCTGGAGGGTGGCCGCTATGGCCTGGGCAGCGAAGTGGCGCGGCTCAACGCGGTGTATGCCGCCTCGTTTTCGCTGGACCGCGTGGTGCTGCCGGTGATGCGTGCGCTGGTGGCCGCCACCCGCGAAAGCGCCGCCTACCATGTGGTGCAGGGTGACGCGCGCCTGTGCCTGTACCGTGTGGATTCGCCCCAGCCGATTCGCGACCACATCCAGGCGGGCGACGTGCTGCCGCTGGACCGGGGCACCGGCGGACGGGTGTTGTCTGCTTTTGGCCCGATCTCCGCCGCAGTACGCAGTGCTGAAGACAAAAACATCTACGCCCGCATTCGGGCGCAGGGCTATTTCACCGCCATGGGCGACCGGCTGGCGGGGGTGGCCGGCATTTCGGCGCCGGTGTTCAAGGCCGACGGCAGCCTGGCTGCGGCGTTGACGCTGACCATGCCGGCCGAGCGTTACGACGAGCGCCACGTACAAAAAGTGCTGGAAGCGGCAAGAACGCTCAGCACACTGGTGTAGGGAAACGCTCAGGAAAACCAACGCAAAAACGCGGCGGCGGTCAGCGCCGTTGCGGCCAGCGTGGCGAGCGTGCGCCACGTCGCCTGCTGCGCCCGCTCGCTCCACCCGGCACCACGATAAAGATACGCGGCGGCGAGCATGAATCCGGCGGCGGCGCAGGCCATCTTGATCAGCAGCGCGGCCAAAGCAATCCCGTGGATGTCTGGAAAGCGCCCGTAATAAAGCCAGCTGACGCCGCCGAAAGCGCCGCCGCTGGCGGCTTGCGCGGCCCATCCCAAAAGCATGGCCCACGCCAGCGGTGTTCGCATCCTGGCCAGCCCCGGCCAAAACGCACAGGCAGCACTGCCCACCACGGCAACGGCGCCGAAATTGTGGACGACCTGGATCGCCGCATAGCTCAGGTTTTGCAGGTCCATGGTGGCTAATTGACGCGTACCTTGACGCATTGCTCCAGCCCGATGGGCGTATGGCCCTTGTTCACGACCTTGACGCAGATGTCGTGCGGGCCTGGCGAAAGGCTTGCCAGGGTGTAGCTCCCCTTGAGTTGGCGCAGGATGGCCGCTTCCTTGCTATCCACATAGAGGTGGACATGGTCGCCATTGGGGCCGGGCATGACGTCATAGTCCACCTTGTTCTGGGCCATGGCATCCAGCGTGGCGCCTTCTGCGGGGGATGTAATCTTGACGGATCCAGTCTGTGCAAGGCTTGATTGCGCGCATGCAAGCAGCGCGGCGCCGAGGATGGGATAAATGGAATAACTGCGCATGGCGACCTCCTTGTCCCTTGTTGTTGGGCTGAATGCAGGAGCGCGCCCATGGGCTCCAGCCGATCGTCTTCAGTCCCGGTTTTTCAAACTCAGGCGGTTCGAAAAAGCCGCCGACCCGCCTTAAAACTGGGGCGAAAACTCTTCAGTTTTGGCGTTTTTTTGCTGCTCATGGAACTCGCCGGGAAGATAGTAGCCCCTTGAGGGCGCAGCGACCCAAGACGCATTGCTCGTCGCGTCAGAAATCTCTGCCACCTTCTGAGGCATGTTCACCTCGGCCAAAGGCTTCATCATGATCAACGCCGCGACTGCAAGCAGCGCTGCAATGCCAAAGTGAAGGCCATGCCGCTTGAAGCTGGCAACCAGTTTCGCGCGGAATTCAGGCCACTCGTGTGAATAAAAATGGGAAAAATGAGGGGGGTGGTGTACTTGGCCCATAGAACCTCCTGAAGCCGGAAGAAGGGTGACGTCTCAAGCATCCAATCGTCCTTGACCAAGGACAATTACTTGAGCACGGGAAGCGATTGGG
Organism: Polaromonas sp.; assembly: GCA_030650875.1. Lineage (GTDB taxonomy): Bacteria > Pseudomonadota > Gammaproteobacteria > Burkholderiales > Burkholderiaceae_C > Polaromonas. Next base: position 7,083 of record JAUSDK010000277.1, on the reverse strand, counting down.
CGCTTATATTTTTCAAATAGCTGCTTCCAAATGAAAGTGCTGTTTCCGGGTCATCCACCTGCATTGAACAGGGACTGATGTAACGAGATTGAACGAAATTGAACGATGTCAAGCTGGTTCGCACAGCCCTACACTCGTCCAGATGAGCCCCACTCCTCCACCGCATCTTGCGCCAGACCGCCCTCGCCTTGCTTCCTATTTCTGGAGCAGCGATGTCATCCGCAGCCGAAGCGTGAGTGACGTCGTGCGCTCAGGCACGGTCGATGTGCCTGCCCCGCCAGCAAGGCTGGTGGCAGATTGGGAAAGGGACATCTCGTTTCGCTTGGGCCTGGAACCCGGCGACGTCGAGGCCTTGCCTTTGGCACGCGCGCGTGCGCGCTGGCCGGACTACAAGCACTGCGTGCAGGCGGCGTCCGACTGGACGCGCACGCTCGGTCTGGGTGAGGTGCTGGCCTCCTGTGACGTGGCCTTGATGGCCTGCCGCGGCGCGCGGTACCACCATGACGGCGCGCACTACGGCGGTGCGGCCTTTTGCAATCTGTTCCTGAGCGAAGACAAGGGTCTGGACCTGCATTTTCCGTCTACAGGCCACCGCATCCCGCTGACCCGGGGCACAGCGGTGATATTCGATACCGGCCAGCCGCACGCCGTCATAGAGCGCCGCAGCGGCGGTTTTGATGTGGCCGACTTCCCACCCGACCAGGACTGCACCCAGATGTTCCTGACCTGGGAGCTTCCCATCGAGGATGCCCATGTAGCGCACGCCCTCCAGATCGCCTTCGACATCGACCCTTCGACCTCGTTGCGACTCGATGAAGAGCAAGTCTGGCTGGACGGCACACGGGCCAGTGTGTGCCCGGCTTCCGGCCGGTGGCGCCGGGCTGGCTAGCCGTCGGGCCGCATGCAAATCCTCTCCGGTAAACTGCCCTGAACATAGCCTCCATCAGGCTGTTCCAGCAGGCGCCATTTCGTCCCCCGGCCACAAGCCAGCCGCTGGTTGTCACTTCTCTACATTAACCCGCCCAGGAGCTTTCCCATGTCGCGCCCTCCTCTTTCCCCGTGGCTTGCCTACGGCTGCCTTGCACTGAGCATGGCGCTGGTCGGCAGCTATGTGGCCTTGTCCAAACCACTGGTGGCTGCGCTGCCGGTGTTTTTGCTGGCGTGGCTGCGCTTTGGCATCGGCGGACTGGCGATGCTGCCGTGGCTGAAAAAGCCGGCGCATGAAGCGCCCATGCGCCCGCAGACGCGCAAGCTGGTGTTTCTGGAGTCATTCCTGGGCAATTTTTTGTTTTCAATCTGCATGCTCTACGGCGTGAGCATGACCAGCGCGGTGGCGGCGGGCGTGATCATGGCGTCGATACCGGCCACGGTGGCGGTGATGAGCTGGGTGTTTCTGCGCGAGCGCATCAGCCTGCGGGTGTGGGGCGCGGTGGCCTGCGCGGTGCTGGGCGTGGCGCTGGTTTCGCTATCAAAACCAGAGCTTCTACCCAACGCTTCTGCTAGGCCAGAGGCCGATTTGATGCATAAAAATTCCTGGCTGGGCAATTTGCTGCTGGTGGGCGCGGTGCTGTGCGAGGCGGCTTATGCGGTGATTGGCAAAAAGCTCACCGGCGTACTGAGCCCCAAGCGCATCACGGCGCTGATCAACCTCTGGGGCTTTGCGCTGGTCACGCCGCTGGGCTTGTGGGTGGCCTGGGACTTTGACTTTGCGGCCGTGGCGGCGCCAAGCTGGCTGCTGCTGGTGTTTTACGCGCTGGCTGCCAGCGTCTGGACGGTGTGGCTGTGGATGACCGGGCTCAAGACCATTCCGGCCAACCAGGCCGGCGTGTTCACGGTACTGCTGCCGGTCAGCGCGGCGGCGGTCGGCGTGCTGGTGCTGGGCGAAACGCTGACCGGCACTCAGGTGGGCGCGTTTGCCATTGCGCTGGCCGGCGTGGTGCTGGCCACCTTGCCGCAGCGGGGCAATCCATCCCGGTCATTGCGCGCCTCTGGTTCGGGTTCAGAGTTGCACGCGAACCAGGAACGATGAGCAATAAACCGGTCCAATCTACTCCGGTCATTGCGAACGAAATGCGGCAATCCATGACTGCGTTTTTTCGAAGATGGATCGCCACACTTCGTTCGCGATGACGAATCGGGGACGGGTCATGGAAGAACAGCGCGGCCACCAATGACCGCGCCTTTTCCGCCATGACGGCGCTGTGCGCTACTCAGGCGAACAATCCCTTGTACTGATCGCGCAACAGGTTTTTCTGGACCTTGCCCATGGTGTTGCGCGGCAACTCGTTCACCACAAAGCACTGCTTGGGGATCTTGAAGTTGGCCAGCGTGGACTTGAGCGTGGCCAGGATCTGGGCCGCGTCCAGCGCGGCGCCGGGCTTGGCGATGACGACGGCCACGCCGGCTTCGCCAAAGTCGGGGTGCGGCACGCCCACCAGCGCGCTTTCGGCCACGCCGGGCATGTCGTTGATGTAGCCTTCGATCTCGGCCGGGTAGACGTTGTAACCGCCGCTGATGATCAGGTCCTTGCTGCGCCCGACGATGGTGATGTAGCCATCGGCATCAATCTTGCCAACGTCGCCAGTTTTGAAATAGCCGTCTGCCGTGAACTCTTCTTTGGTTTTTTCGGGCATGCGCCAGTAGCCCTTGAAGATGTTGGGCCCCTTGACCTGGATGCCGCCAATCTCGCCGAGCGGCAGGGGCTGGCCGTCGTCGGTTTGCACGCGCAGGCTGACGCCGGGCAAGGCAAAGCCGACCGTGCCGCCGCGCCGCTCACCACCCTGATACGGGTTGGACGTCAGCATGGCGGTTTCGGACATGCCGTAGCGCTCCAGAATGGTGTGGCCGGTGCGCGCCTTCCAGTCGTTGAAGGTTTCAATCAGCAGCGGCGCGGAGCCCGCCACGAACAAACGCATGTTGCGGCAGGCCTCTTGGGTCAGCCCCGGCTCGGCCAGCAGGCGCACGTACAGCGTGGGCACGCCCATGAACACGGTGGCCTCGGGTAGTTTTTCAACCACGCGCTTGGGGTCGAACTTCGACATCCAGATCATCTTGCTGCCGTTGATCAGCGCGCCATGCAGCGCCACAAACAGGCCATGGACGTGAAAAATCGGCAAGGCGTGGATCAGCACATCGCCCTTCTTCCAGCCCCAGTAGTCTTTGAGCACCAGCGCGTTGCTCAGCAGGTTGCCGTGCGACAGCATCGCGCCCTTGCTGCGGCCGGTGGTGCCGCTGGTGTACAAAATGGCGGCCAGGTCGTCCTCATGCATCACGGCGGCCTCGTGCTGGTCGCTGCAATGCGCGGCGCGGTCCAGCAGCGAGCCGGTGCGGTCGTCGTCGAGCGTGAAGACGTTTTGCGTGCCGGCCTTGAAGGCGATCTTGCTGACCCAGCCCAGATTGCGGCTGGAACACACGAGCACGGCCGGTTCGGCGTTGCCGATGAAGTATTCGATCTCGGTGCTCTGGTAGGCGGTGTTGAGCGGCAGGAACACGTAGCCGGCGCGCAGCGTGGCCAGGTAGAGCACCACGGCTTCGACCGACTTTTCAACCTGCACCGCAACCCGGGCGCCCCGGGGCAGGTTGAGCGACTGCAGCAAATTGGCCATCATGGCAGTGCTGCGCTCCAGGTCAGCCCATGAATAGGTCAGGCCGTTGTCGGTTTCGATGGCGACCGCGTCCAGATCGGCCGGAAAAGCGGCCCGCAGCGCGGTAAACAGGTTTTGGTTTTTCATAGGAATCAGACGACCGGTAAATTAAAAATGCAACCGCACGCTTCAGTCCGAAAACTGGGGCGAACGTTTGTCGATGAATGCGGTGACGCCCTCGCGGTGTTCGGCCGAGGGCGCATAGTCATAGGCGTTTGCTACCAAATCAGCAGCCATTTCATGCGCAAGGACGGGCGACAGGGCCCTGAATGTCTGTTTATTGAGGCGCGTAGCCTGCGGTGCCAGCGGGCGAATGCGGTCCAGGCAGGCGTCGGCCGCGCCCTGCAGGTCTGCGGCCGGCACCACCTGGTTCAAAAAGCCGCGCTGCTTCAGCTCGGCCGCGCCCAGCACGGCGGCCGACAGCAGCATTTCGCGCGCGGTCAGCTCGCCCACGGCGCGTATCACCAACGCGGCTTCGCGCGGGGCCATGGGAAAGCCGAGTCGGGCGATCGGCGCGCCAAAGCGGGCTGTATCGCTGGCCAGCCGGAGGTCGCAGCAACTGGCAATCTCAACGCCTGCGCCCATACAGTTGCCCTCGATCTGGGCAATGATGGGCAAATCGCAAGCCAGCATGGCCTGCAGACCGCCCCACACCTCGCGCTCATGAAAGTCGCGCAGGCTGGCTTCGTCAAAGCGAAAGGCCGCATATTCAGAAATGTCGCCCCCAGCGCAAAAATGCCCGCCCTCGCCCCGGACCAGCACGGCCCGCAGCGCGCAGTCTTGCTGCACCGACTCAAACACAGCGCGCAGCGCGTGCCACATCGCGCGCGACATGGCGTTGAACTTACCCGGATGGGACAGCGTGACAAAGGCCACCGCGCCGGAGACGTCGAGTGAAACGGTGCCGCTCACAAGCCGCCCCAAGGCGAAACCGCCCCCTCGGGGCTGAAGGCTGCGGCTACGAGCCCGCCTGCGCGGGCTTGGACAGCCTGCAGATGCGCCGCCTCTGGCGGCGTGGCGCCCTGCAAGGGCAGCGACGACACGCAGTGCGGGAGCGTGGGGGCCATATTCATTCGAGCTTGGCCCCTGAAGCCTTGACCACCGTGGCCCAGCGCTTGACTTCGCTGCTGACAAAAGCGCCAAACTGCGGCGGCGTCAGATTGCCAAAGTCCGCGCCGTTGCTGGCCCAGATGGCTTTGAGCTCATCGGTGGCGGCGGCCCGGCGCAGCTCTTCGGCAATGCGCGCCTGCACGTCGGCCGGTGTGCCCTTGGGCGCCCAGATGCCGTACCAGGTGGTCACGGTGTAGTCGGGCAGGCCCAACTCGGCGGCGCACGGCACGTCCGGAAAAGCCGGGTTGCGCTTGTTGCCTGACACCATCAGCGCCTTGATGCGGCCGCCCTTGATGTGACCGGCCGAAGAACCCAGTCCGTCAAACATCATGTCGACGTTGCCGCCGATCAGGTCCTGCAGCGCAGGGCCGGCGCCCCGGTAGGGAATGTGGGTGATGAAGGTCTTGGTCTGCTGCTTGAACAGCTCGCCAGCCAGGTGGTGCGAGGTGCCGGCGCCGGCGGAGCCGTAGTTGAAGCGGCCCGGCTTGCTGTTGACTTGCGCCATAAAGGCCTTGAAGTCGCCCGGGATGTTCTTGGGGTTGACGACCAGCACCTGCGGCACGTTGGCCATCAGCGCCAGCGGCACAAAGTCTTTTTCAAGATCGTAGTCCAGCTTGGGGTACATGGACGGCGCAATCGCATGGTGCACCGCGCCCATGAACAGCGTGTAGCCGTCCGGCGCAGCGCGGGACGCAATGCCGGCGCCCAGCGTGCCGCCGGCGCCGCCACGGTTGTCGATGATGAGCTGCTTGCCGGTCAGCTTGGCAAACTGCGCCGACAGCGGGCGGGCAAAGGCGTCGGTACCGCCGCCTGCGGGAAACGGCACCACCAAGGTCACCGGTTTGCTGGGCCAGCCCGGCTGGGCATGGCTGCCCAGGGACAGCGCCGCAAAGCCTGCCGCCGCAGCGCGCAACACGTTGCGCCGGGAACCGTTCACATCAAAATCAACTGTCATGCTTGTCTCCTGTCGTTGTAAATAAAAAGCTGGCATTGCTGCCTGAAAACACCGTCAAATATACAAATCTTCTATGCTGCCAGAGGCCGGAATCTTGCCCTGTGCAAACTGGTCGCGGTACTTGTCCAGACGCTTGAGGTCATAGAGGTAATTGACCATCAGGCCGTAAGACTGCTTGAGCCCCTTGGGCGACGGGTCGGCGGCCCAGTTGAGCCGCTCGATACGCGCGCCGTTGCCCAGATGAAAGCGCGCCACCGGGTCGACCGGCTTGCCGTCGCTGGAGGCCTGGCCGAGGTAGTGCGCGGCGCAGTGCAGCAGCATCAGGCGGACCGGCGACTTGTCGGGCAGCGCCAGCGCGCCTTCAGCCGCCGACAGGAAATGCCCGGCGCCTGGCGGCTCGTAGCCCACGGCGCGGCCCAGCGCGGTGCGCTCCTTGTCGCCCAGTTGTTCGAGCAGGCCGGCCGCATTCTTGGCCAGCCAGCTCCTGAAGCCCGGGATGGGCGAGAGCGTGGCAAAGGCCTTGAGCTTGGGGAACTCGTCCTTGAGCGTTTCCACCACGCGCTTGATCAGCGAGTCGCCAAAACTCACGCCGCGCAGGCCCACCTGGGTGTTGCTGATGGAGTAAAAAATGGCGGTGGTGGCCTTGTTCAGGTCAGACGCGTCGGCCGACTCGTCGAGCAGCGGCATGATGCTGCTGGCCATGGCGTCCACCAGGGCGACTTCAACAAAGATCAGCGGCACGTCGGGCAGGCGCGGGTGAAAAAACCCGTAGCAGCGGCGGTCGCTGTCAAGCCGGTTCTTCACGTCGGCCCAGCTCTTGATGTCGTGGACCGCTTCGTACTTGATCAGCTTTTCAATCAGCGAAGCGGGTGAATCCCAGCTGATGCGCCGCAGGTCCAGAAAACCCACATCAAACCAGGTGGAAAACATGTATTCCATTTCCACGTCCAGCGCCATCAGCCGCTTGTCGGCTTTCAGGAAGGGCAGCATTTCCGCCCGAAGGTCGACCAGGAACTGAACGCCGCCCGGGTAGACGCTGAAGCGCTGCAGCAGCCGGCGGCGCGGCGACACGGTGGCGCGGCGGTAATGCACTTCGGCCACCGCTTCATCGGACGTACCCACCGCCGCCGAGAACCGGGCTTGCGCGTCCTTGACTTTTTGCGCGTCGGCCACAAAGTACTCGCTCATCAGAAGCCACATGTCGCGCCGCTGCTCAGCGGGCGCCGACGCGTACCAGTTGGCCACATCCATGGCACGCCGGCCGCCCTCTACCTCGCTCACGCGCGGGTCGATGATCGCCTGCAACTCTTGCAGCGTACGGCGCAGCACGCGCGGCGACAAGGCTTCGTCCTTTTCGCTCAGCGTGGCCTGCAG
>JAUSDK010000276.1 GCA_030650875.1 Polaromonas sp. | reverse complement strand
CCACCATACCAGCGCGCCCAGAATCAGCCCCAGCGCATACACCAGCCGCCAGCCGCGCGAGTCCACAAACCGCGCCTGCTGAAAAAACGGCCGGCGCACCACAAAAGACCAGGTGCTGGAGAACACCGTGCTCATGCCGCCGATGCGGCCCGTCAGCACGAACAGCAGTGCCACTCCCGTGCCAATCAATACCCCGCCCAGCAGATAGTGCTGCCAGCCGAGGGGGAAAAGAGAAAGAGAAAGGTTCATGGCGCTGGATTATCCGTGGAGGAATTCACTGGAATGGGGCCGGGCTTGCCGGTCCACACCAGCAAGAGGTTGTTGGCCGGCATGGCGTGCCGTGCTGAAAGGCGCAGCCCGGCGCCAGCGGCCATTTGCGCAACGTCTTCCAGTCGGCGAATGCCCCAGGCCGGGTTTTGCGCGCGCAGGCTGTGGTCAAACGCCCGGTTGCCTTCAGCGGTGGGCACATCGTCCTCCAGGTAGGGCCCGTAGGTGATGAGCTTGCCGCCCGGCGCCAGGTGCCGGGCGCTGCCGTGCATCAGCGCGGCGCAGGTGGCCCAGGGGGCGATGTGCAGCATGTTGGCGCAGTAAATCAGGTCGAACCTGGGATCGGGCTGCGTACCGCACGGCAGCCACTGCGGCGCCATCACGTCCAGCCGCAACGGCGCGCGCACAGGGCTTGCCCCTTGCGAGGCCCGCGATGCGGCCATGGCGTTCAGCGCTTCGGGGTCTGCGTCAGTGGGCTGCCAGGTCCAGTGGGGCAGGCACGCGGCAAACCAGGCCACATGCTGACCCGTGCCCGAGGCAATCTCCAGCGCGCTGCCGCGCGCTGGCAGCACTTGGACAAGCACATCGAGGATGGCCTGCTTGTTGCGCTCTGCGGCGGGGCTGAACATGGGCGGGCTGTGGGACGCAAGTGGGGCGGGGGCGGGGATTGCCCTCAAGGCAGGATCACGATGGCGCCTGTGGTCTGGCGGGCCTCGGCGGCGCGGTGGGCTTCGGGCAACTGGTCCAGACTGAAGCGCGCGCCTATGGTGGCGCGCACCGCACCGCTGGCCATGGCGGCAAACACGTCGGCTGCATTCGCGCGGAAGGTTGCGGAGTCGGCGTTGTGCGGAAAGACCGACGGCCGCGTCAAAAACAGGCAGCCTTTCTTGTTGAGCAGCTCCGGGTCAATCGCCGGCGCCGGGCCCGACGCCGCGCCGAACAGCACCACCATGCCAAAAGGCGCGGTGCAGTCCAGCGAACCCATGAAGGTGTGCTGCGCCACCGAGTCGTACACCACGCGCGCCTTGCGCCCGCCGGTGGCTTCAATCACCTGCGCCACCCAGTCGGGCTGGGTGTAGTCGATGCAGGCCTCGCAGCCGGCCTGGCGGGCCAGTTCGCACTTGGCCGCCGAGCCTGCGGTGCCGATCACGGTGGCGCCCAGCGCCTTGGCCCAGCTGCACAAAATCAGGCCCACACCGCCCGCGGCGGCATGCACCAGCACCACGTCGCCTGGCTGCACGGCGTAGGTCTTCTTGACGAGGTACTGCGCCGTCATGGCCTTGAAGAAAATGGCGGCGGCGTCTTCGTCGCTGATGCCCGCCGGGATTTTTACCAGCTTGGCCGCCGGCACATTGCGCCGGTCGGCATAGGCGCCCACGCCGGCGTTCATGTAGACCACATGGTCACCCAGCTGCAGATCGGTCACGCCTTCACCCAGCGCTTCCACCACACCGGCGGCCTCGTGCCCGAGCCCGGTGGGCGTTGGCAGCGGGTATTTGCCGGCGCGCTGGTAGATGTCGATGTAGTTAAAGCCGATGGCCGTCTGGCGCAATTGCACCTCGCCGGCGGCGGGGGCGGGCAG
>JAUSDK010000270.1 GCA_030650875.1 Polaromonas sp. | reverse complement strand
GAAACCGCGCGCTGCAAGTTTGGCCGGTATTTGCGCGTGGCGGTGGATGTGGAAAAAGGCATGCCGCCAGACATTTCCCGCCTGGTCAAAGACTTTCCTGCGCGCTCTGAAATGTCAGAGCAGGGTGAGCTGCTGCGTGGGTTGCCGGTGCGGCTCAGTCTGCGCTGTGCGGGCGCCAGCGCCGAGCTGCATCTGGGCGAGGCGGCCAAGTTCTTCCCCAGCGATGCGGCGCTGGCCAGCTGGACCGCGCAGGCGGACCAGCGGCTGGCCAGCATTGTTTATGAATGAAATAACGCGCTAGCCCAATAAGAACGAGCGCTTGTAGCTATTATTTAAAGCGTGTACTGAAGTTGCAGGGCGGGCATTGCCCACCCGCTTGCGGCGTCAGTCTTTCGGCCGCATTTCCAGGATCATGGGCGTCGGCACCCGGCCATCGGTGTCGCGCGGCAGGGTTCCTGTGCGGATCACGGCCTTGATCGCCGCGTCATCCCAGGCCTTGTTGCCGCTTGATTTGATCAGGCGCTGGCTGATGATGCTGCCGTCCAGCGTGGTGCGCACTTCGATTTCGGCCGTGGGGTTACCCGAAATATCGTCCGAAAAAATCACGTTGGGTTTTACCGCCGCTCTGACTTTACCCCCGTAGCCGGCCGATGGCCCGCTGGATTTTTGGGCTGTGCCTTTGGCATCGGCTCCGCCGGTGGCGCCTGCCAGGCCTGCAATGCGCTTCATGTTTTCCTGGCGCTGCTTTTGGGACGCCGCCTCGGCGGCTGCCTGTCTTTCTTTGGCCTGCGCGGCGGCCTCCTGCTTTTTCGCTTCGAGTTTCTTTGCTTCTTCGGCCGTCTTGCGCTTGGTCAGATCTTCCCTGGCTTTTTGCGCCTTCTCTCTTTCGAGCTCTTTCTCTTTTTCCTTCTCTTTTTCTTTTTCTTTTTCGATTGCAAGCTCTTTTTTGGCCTGCAACTCGGCTTTTCGCTTGTCCTGCAGCTTCTGCGATTTTTCGACCTTTTCAGCCTTTTCGGCGGCATCTTCTTTTTGCTGCTGCAGCAACTTGCGTTTCTTTTCCTGCTGCAGCGCAATGTCCACGTCGGGTGCCGGCGGCGTCACCTTGACTTCAGGCGGTGCGGGTGCAGGCTTGGGCACAGGCCGTGGCGGCGGAGGGGTCGGTGTTGGCTCTGGTGCGGGCGCAGGAGGCGGTGGCGGCAATGGCTCAACCAGCCTGGGCGCTGCCTGCTGCGGCACGCCGGACCACAGCTCAGCCTCGAACGTGGCAGCCTTGTCGCTGCTTTTCCAGCTCACGCCCCAGGTCAATGCGGCAATCAGCAATACATGAACGAGCAAGGCCAGTGCGAAAGAGCGCGGCGAGGCGGTCTCTTGCGGCGGGCCAAATTCAAGGCGTTCGGTGGTACTGGTCATGAGGCCGTGCGGGCTGCTGCTTACTTGCCGGTCTGCACCGACAGGCCGACCCGCGACACGCCGGCTTTTTGCAGGTTGTCCATGACCTTGACCACGGTTTCGTACTTGATGGACTTGTCTGCGCTGATGACAACCGGCACGGCCTCGGGGCCAGCGGCCTTAACCTCTGGCTGCATTTTGACGATGTCGCCCGCCACATTGCGCACGTCGCTGGCCACGCTGTCGGTCTTGAACTTGATCTGAACCGTTTCGTCCTTGCTGATGAGGATCTGCACCGGATTTTGCGGCTGGCTGGGCGCCTTGCCGACCTTGGGCAGGGCGATCATGCTGGGCGTGATCAGCGGTGCCGTCACCATGAAAATGATGAGCAGCACCAGCATGACATCGATGAACGGCACCATATTGATCTCACTGATGGTGCGGCGGCCCCGGCCGCGGGAACTGACTGCTGGCATAGTGTTTTTTCCTTAGGCGGACAGCCGCAGCACAGGCCGCGTTTTGATAGGCGTTTGGGTTTCCTCTCCCCGCCAGCCAGGGCCGCGG
>JAUSDK010000265.1 GCA_030650875.1 Polaromonas sp. | reverse complement strand
CAGCGTGGTGCGGATGTCGTTGAACTGGATTTCCTGCGCGTGCAGGCTGCGCCCGCTGGTCTGGATGTGGTATTTGAGCTTTTGGCTGCGCTCGTTGGCGCCGTATTTTTCCTTCATCGCCACGGCCCAGATGCGGCGCGCCACGCGGCCCATCACGGTGTATTCGGGGTCCATGCCGTTGCTGAAGAAAAAGCTCAGGTTGGGCGCGAAGTCGTCAATGTGCATGCCGCGCGCCAGGTAGGCTTCGACGAAGGTAAAGCCGTTGCTCAGCGTGAAGGCCAGCTGTGAAATCGGATTCGCGCCGGCTTCGGCAATGTGGTAACCGCTGATTGATACGCTGTAGAAATTACGCACCCGGTTGTGGACAAAATACTGGGCGATGTCGCCCATGACCTTGAGGCTGAACTCGGTTGAGAAGATGCAGGTGTTCTGGCCCTGGTCTTCCTTCAGGATGTCGGCCTGCACGGTGCCGCGCACGTTTTCGAGCACCCATTCGCGGATTTTTTCGGCTTCGGTATCGGTCGGCTCGCGGCCATTGTCGGTCTTGAACTTTTCCAGGTTCTGGTCAATGGCGGTGTTCATGAACATGGCCAGAATGCTGGGCGCCGGGCCGTTGATGGTCATGCTGACGGAGGTAGCAGGGTTGCACAAATCAAAGCCGCCGTAGAGCACCTTCATGTCGTCCAGCGTGGCAATCGAGACGCCCGAGTTGCCGACCTTGCCATAGATGTCGGGGCGGCGGTCCGGGTCGTTGCCATACAGCGTGACCGAGTCAAACGCAGTGGACAGGCGCTTGGCCGCCATGCCTTCGCTGAGCAATTTGAAGCGCGTGTTGGTGCGGAACGGGTCGCCTTCGCCGGCAAACATGCGGGTCGGGTCTTCGCCTTCGCGCTTGAAGGCAAAGGTGCCGGCGGTGTAGGGGTAGCTGCCCGGCACGTTGTCCAGCATCAGCCACTGCAGCACTTCGCCGTGGTCCTGGTACTGGGGCAGCGCGACCTTGCGGATGGGGGTGCCCGAGAGTGACTTGGTGATCAGCGCGGTGCGGATTTCCCTGTCGCGGATCTTCACGACGTATTCGTCCCCGGCGTAAGCCCTTTGCATTTCAGGCCACTGTGCCAGCAGCTTGCGTGCGGCCGGGTCCTGGATTTGCGCGCGCTGCTCGGCCAGGTCTATGGCGGCTTCCGCGGCGCGTGCCTTGTCGGGCTTGCCCACCCGCAGCATGGCGGCGGCGGCGCGCAGCTGCTGGATTTCCCGGGCCAGCGTAGCCTGGTCTTTGCTGCGCTTTTTGTAGCCGCGCAGCGTGTCGGTGATCTCGGCCAGATAGCGCGTGCGCGCGGCCGGCACCACCGGGCTCTGGTTGGTGCTGTGGCGCACCGGGGCCAGTGGTAGCGTGCCGCCTTCCAGCGGCAGGCCCAGGCTGGCCAGGCGGGGCTTGAGCGCCTGGTACAGCGCGGTCACGCCGTCGTCGTTGAAGCGCGCGGCCATGGTGCCAAACACCGGCATCTGGTCGGCCGGCGTGGTCCAGGCTTCCTTGTTGCGCTGCACCTGCTTGGCCACATCGCGCAGCGCGTCCAGCGCGCCCTTGCGGTCAAACTTGTTGATGGCCACGAACTCGGCAAAGTCCAGCATGTCGATTTTTTCCAGCTGGCTGGCGGCGCCGAATTCGGGCGTCATCACGTACATCGGCACATCGACATGCGGCACGATGGCGGCGTCGCCCTGGCCAATGCCCGAGGTCTCCACAATGATCAGGTCAAACCCGGCGCACTTGCAGGCGGCCAGCACGTCGGGCAGTGCCTTGCTGATTTCCGAGCCGAAGTCGCGCGTGGCGAGCGAGCGCATGAACACGCGCGCGCCAGCAGACCAGGGGTTGATGGCGTTCATGCGGATGCGGTCACCCAGCAGCGCGCCGCCGCTCTTGCGGCGTGAAGGGTCGATGCTGATCAGCGCCACGCGCAACTGGTCGCCCTGGTCCAGCCGCAGACGGCGGATCAGCTCGTCGGTCAGTGACGACTTGCCGGCCCCACCGGTTCCGGTGATGCCCAGCACCGGTATCTTTTTGGTAGCGGCTTGCGTCCGCACGGCGTGGACCAGCGCTTCGTCGGCCTGGTCATTTTCAAGCGCGGTGATGAGCTGGGCCAACGCCCGCCAGTGTATTTCGCCGTGGCCTTCAATGGCCTGGATATCTTTTGGCGCAAAGCCGGTCAGGTCCTTGTCGCAGCGCATCACCATCTCGCCAATCATGCCGGCCAGGCCCATTTTCTGGCCGTCTTCAGGGCTGAAAATGTGTGTCACACCGTAGGCATGCAGTTCGCGAATTTCGGGCGGCACGATCACGCCGCCGCCGCCGCCAAAGATCTGGATGTGTTCGCCGCCACGGCTTTTCAGCAAATCGACCATGTACTTGAAGTACTCGACATGCCCGCCCTGGTAGGAGCTGATGGCAATGCCCTGCGCATCTTCCTGCAGGGCCGCCGTCACGACCTCATCGACGCTGCGGTTGTGCCCCAGGTGAATCACTTCGGCGCCCATGCTCTGCAAAATGCGCCGCATGATGTTGATGGCCGCATCGTGACCGTCAAACAGGCTGGCGGCCGTGATGAAGCGCACCTTGTGGGTGGGGCGGTAGTTGGCGAGCGCTTGGTAGTCTGCGGACAGGTCGGTCATGGGAGCTCCTCTGCTGTGGCGATGGGCTCCGGCTGGAGGCCAAAGTCGAATGATATTACGTTTACGTAAACGTCAACTAAAACGACGGCAAAAAGTTTTCACGATGGATGGCGATGCTTTTTTGGTGGAGGGTGTCTTTGGATAAGGGATAACCCTTGGGTATTTGAGTCCTGGCGCCGCTTGTTGCGGTGCATGAAATATTTTTGGCTGCGATTTAAAAATAATTCAGCATTTTTCACCCTTAATCTTGCCCTCTCTGTGGAAAGTACTAGGGCGGCATTCGGGTAAATCAGCTAGATTAGGGGTTGATCCGAGGCCTTAAGGGGCCGAAGAGGCGTGATGGCGTTGACTGACGTGTACGCACAAACTATTTACTACCTTGGAGACTTCATGAATATTCGTTTTGCCAAATTGGCTATTGCGTCTGCTGTTTTGAGCGTTGCCGGCATGGCTACCGCTGCTGACCCGATCAAGATCGGTGTTGCGGGACCTTTCACCGGCGGGTCGTCCTCCATGGGCGTGAGCATGCGTGACGGCGTCAGGCTTGCTACCGAAGAAATCAACAAGAGCGGCGGTGTGATCGGTCGCAAGCTGCAACTCGTCGAGCGTGATGACGAGGCCAAGAACGAGCGCGGCGTGCAAATTGCCCAGGAGCTGATCAACAAGGAAAAAGTTGCCGCGACGGTTGGCTACATCAACACCGGCGTTGCACTGGCATCGCAGCGGTTTTTCCAGGAAGCCAAGATTCCTGTGATGAACAACGTGGCGACCGGCACGCTCATCACGCAGCAGTTCAAGGATCAGCCCGAAAACTACATTTTCCGCAATGCCGCGCACGACAGCATCCAGGCCCCCATGATTGTGGAAGAAGCCGTCACCCGCCGCGGCTTCAAGAAGGTCGCCATCCTGGCTGACTCCACCAATTACGGCCAGCTCGGCCGCGAAGACCTGGAAAAAGCGCTGACCGCCAAGGGCGTCAAGCCGGTCGCCGTCGAGAAGTTCAACATCAAGGATGTGGACATGACCGCCCAGCTGCTCAAGGCCAAGGAAGCCGGTGCTGAAGTGATCCTGACCTACGCCATTGGTCCTGAACTGGCGCAGATCGCCAACGGCATGACCAAGCTGGGCTGGAAAGTGCCGATGGTCGGAAGCTGGACGCTCTCGATGGCCAACTTCATTGACAATGCCGGCCCTGGCGGCGAGGGTGCGCGCATGCCCCAGACCTTCATTCAGCAAGCCGACACGCCCAAGCGCAAGGCCTTCATTGATGCCTACCTGAAAACCTTCAAGCCCAAGAACAACCGCATCGATTCACCGGTGTCGGCAGCGCAGGGCTATGACTCCGTGTACCTGCTCGCAGCCGCCATCAAGCAGGCCAACAGCACCGACGGCACGAAAATTCGCGAAGCGCTGGAAAACCTCAGCACCAAGGTAGAGGGCGTGGTGACGACTTATGACAAGCCTTTCACCAAGGCCGACCATGAGGCCATCACCGCCAACATTCCTGTGGTCGGTGAAGTCAAGCAGGGTCGTGTGGTCTACGCTTATGCGGAAGACATGAAGAAAAGCGGCGACCTGCGTGTCAAAGACGCGAAGGCAGCAGCACCTGCTGCCAAGAAGTAATTTGGCGAACTGACGTAAAAGTCTGCACCGCGCCGGCCGGTTGGGCCGGCGCGGTGCTTTTTTACGTTGAACGCCACTGGAGCCCGTTTCTATGCGCCAGGCGCGGTAGTCGGGCTGTAACCCATTTTGTGGAACTGAATGTATGGAAATCCTGCTTCAACTTATTTTCAGCGGTGTTGCGATGGGCATGATCTACGCGGTCATTGCTTTCGGCTACCAGCTGACCTTTCAGACTTCAGACACGCTTAATTTCGGCCAGGGCGATGCGCTGATGCTGGGTGCCATGGTCGGCTTGACCCTGGTCGGCATGGGCGTGAATTACTGGTTGATGCTCCCCCTGGTCATTATTTTTGGTCTGTTTCAAGGGGGACTGGTCGAGCGTATCGGCGTGCGTCCCGCCATCAAGATCAAGAGCGAGTTCGGCTGGATCATGTCGACCATTGCCTTGGGCATTATTTTCAAGAACGTGGCGGAAAACGTCTGGGGACGGGACGACATGAAGTTCCCCTCGCCGCTGTCCGAGTCGCCCCTCAAGGTGCTTGGTGCCAATGTGCTGCCCATGGAAATCCTCGTGGTGGTGGGCGCCGTGCTGATGATGCTGGCCGTTGAGTTTTTCAACCGCAAGACGATTTACGGAAAAGCCGTCGTTGCCACGTTCAACGACCGCGATGCAGCCAAGCTGATGGGCATCAACACCGGCCTGGTGATCACTTTTTCCTACGCGCTGTCTTCTGCTTCTGCCGCGTTTGCGGGTGCGTTGATCGCGCCGCTGACCATGACGGGCGCCACCATGGGTGCGGTGCTGGGCCTCAAGGCCTTTGCGGTCGCCATCATTGGCGGGCTGACCAGCGGCATGGGCATTATTGTGGGCGGCATTATTTTGGGTGTGGCCGAAACCACCACTGGTTATTACTTGTCCACTGGTTACAAGGACGTTCCGGGACTGGTCCTGCTGCTGCTGGTGCTGGCTTTCAAACCTGCCGGCCTGTTCGGTAAAAACGCGATCAAGAAAGTTTGAAGATGAACCGCAAGACTCTCATTGCTGCTGTGTTGGGGCTGGCCTTGCTGGCCGCCGTGCCGCTCATGACCAGCAATTCCTACTACATCCACATGGTCGGCACGATCATGATTTACGCAATCCTGCTGTACGGGCTGGACATCGTGGTCGGCTACACCGGCCAGGTGTCGCTGGGCCATGCAGGCTTGTTTGGCATCGGGTCCTACACGGCCGGCGTGCTGTTCATGAAGCTGGGCGCGCCGCTGTGGGTCATCATCCCGGCCAGCATTGCCGTGACGGCTGCTTTTGGCGCCTTGCTGGCCCTGCCAGCGCTGCGCGTGACCGGGCCTTACCTGGCCATGGTGACGCTGGCCTTCGGCACCATCATCCAGATCCTGATCAACGAGATGACCTTCCTCACCGAAGGCCCGCTCGGCATCACGATCCCGAAGCCATCGATTGCCGGCTACAAGCTCAATGAGCATGACTTTTACTGGCTGACTTTTGCGCTCATGGTGATTTCGCTGGTGGTGGTAGACCGCATCCTGCGCTCGCAGCTGGGCCGTGCCTTCGAAGCGCTGCGCGGCAGCCCGGTGGCGTCTGACTGCATGGGCGTGTCGGTGTACCGCTACAAGGTGTATGCCTTCGTGATCAGCGCCGGATTTGCCGGCCTGGCGGGTTGCCTGTATGCTTACTCTGAGCAGTACATCTCGCCCAACACCTACAACTTCGAGCTGACCGTGCTGTTCTTGCTGGCCGTCATCATGGGCGGGCGCAAGACCCGTTCCGGTGCCTTGCTGGGTGCGGCCATCATCGTGATCCTGCCCAAGCTGCTGGATGACCTGGAGCTGTTTCGCATGGTCGCGACGGTGCTGGCTGCGTTGATTGCCGTCGGCGGTGTGGTGGGCATTTTGAAGAAGATCACCACCCCCAAGGCGATGGCTATTCCCGTAGTTGGAACCATTGCGCTGGCCGGTTTTGCTTTCTGGCTGGAGTCGATCACTGACTGGCGCTTGAGCATCTTTGGCTTGATGATTCTGTTTGTCGTCTATTACCTGCAAAACGGCATCGTCGGTTTTGTGCGCGCGCTGTTCCATGTGCGCAAGCCTGCGCCCGAGTTCATCGGCGAGGCCGGCGCGGACCATGGCAAGGATGCCATCTCGGTGGCCGCCAGTGCCGGCGGGGCAGAGGCCGGCGGCGACCTGCTGATTGCCAAAGGCGTGCTGATGCAGTTTGGCGGCCTCAAGGCGATCAACCAGGTCGATTTGCGCATCCAGCGCGGCACCATTCACGGCCTGATCGGCCCGAACGGTTCGGGCAAGAGCACCATGATGAACGTGCTGACCGGCATATATGTGCCAACGGCCGGCAGCATCGACTTTGCGGGCCGCTCGGTGGTGGGGCGCACCTCGTCCGACATCGCGCTGTCGGGCATTGCACGGACCTTCCAGAACGTGCAGCTGTTTGGCGAAATGACGGCCTTGCAAAACGTGCAGGTGGGCTTGCACCACACCTTCAACAGCAACATCGTGGATGTGGCGCTGCACACGCCGCGCTATCGGCGCGAGGCGACTTCGGCCATCGAACGCGGCATGGGCTTGCTGCGCTTTGTCGGTCTGGCTGATTTGGCCACCGAAGAGGCGCGCAACCTGCCCTACGGCAAACAGCGGCTGCTGGAAATCGCGCGTGCCCTGGCGCTCGACCCGCAACTGCTGCTGCTCGACGAGCCGGCTGCCGGCCTGACCGCGCCTGACATCAAGGAACTGGTGACCATCATCCGCAAGATCCGCGACCACGGCATCACCGTGATCCTGATCGAGCACCACATGGACGTGGTGATGAGCATGTGCGACACCGTGTCGGTGCTCGACTTCGGCCAGAAGATCGCCGAAGGCAAGCCCGCCGATGTGCAGGCTGATGAAAAGGTCATTGAGGCTTACCTCGGTGGCACGGCCGCCTGAACAAGGATAGGAAGGAATTGACCATGTTGAGTATCAAGAATCTGGAAGCCGGATACGGCAAGGTGCAGGTCCTGCACGGAATTTCGATGGAAGTGCCCAAGGGCAAGGTGGTCACGCTGATCGGCTCCAACGGCGCCGGCAAAACCACCACCATGCGGGCCATATCGGGAATGATCAAGCCCACGGCCGGCGAGATCAACCTGCACGGCAAGCGCATCGATGGCCTGGAGTCCTACACGATTGCCAAGCAGGGCCTGGCCCACTCCCCTGAAGGACGGCGTGTCTTTGCCACGATGACGGTGACCGACAACCTGATCCTGGGCGCCTTTCCACGCCTGACCGGCAGCCGCCCCAAGGGCGACGTGCAGGCCGACCTGGAGCGGGCGATGGAGCTTTTTCCGCGCCTCAAGGAGCGGCGCATGCAGCTGGCCGGCACGCTGTCGGGCGGTGAGCAGCAAATGCTGGCCATGGCCCGCGCCGTGATGCTGAACCCCGAAATCGTTTTGCTCGACGAGCCTTCGATGGGGCTGGCACCGATCCTGGTGGAAGAGGTGTTCCGCATCATTGCCGACCTGAAGTCACGCGGCGTCACCATGCTGCTGGTCGAGCAGTTTGCGGCGGCGGCGCTGAAGGTGGCCGACTATGGCTACGTGCTGGAAAACGGCCGCATTTCGGTGCATGGCGAGGCGTCCAAACTGCGCGATGACCCAGCGGTGAAAGCCGCCTATCTGGGCGGTGGGCACTGAGACTGCGGGGGCTTTGCTGCGGACAGTGTCCGCCCGCTAGATGATCTTCAAACCCTTCAGCGCCGGATCGCTGGGCGGGTAG
The DNA here is from genome assembly GCA_030650875.1 of Polaromonas sp. Taxonomy (GTDB): domain Bacteria; phylum Pseudomonadota; class Gammaproteobacteria; order Burkholderiales; family Burkholderiaceae_C; genus Polaromonas. Next base: position 4,684 of record JAUSDK010000265.1, on the reverse strand, counting down.
CGCAAGTCCATCTGTTGCAGCGTGCTGCGCACGATGGTGGCGATCATCAGGTTGCGGTGGGTCTTGGAGTCGGCGGGCACCACCGTCCAGGGCGCCCAGGGGGTGCTGGTGGCCTTCAGCAGGTTCTCATAGGCTTGCTGGTATTGCGGCCACTGCTTGCGCACTTCCAGGTCGCCCAGGCTGAACTTCCAGTTTTTGTCCAGGTCGTCAATGCGTTCCTGCAGCCGCCGGCCTTGCTCTTCAAGGCTGATGTGCAGCATGAACTTGAGCACCACCGTGCCGGTTTCGGTGAGCATGCGCTCAAAGTCATTGATGTGCTGGTAGCGCTGCGCCGTCTGGGCGGGCGTGATCCAGTCGTTGACGGGCGGCACCAGCACATCCTCGTAGTGGCTGCGGTTGAAAATCATCATCTCGCCTGCGGGCGGCACCAATTGGTGAATGCGCCAGAGGTAGTCATGCGCGCGTTCGTCCTCGCTCGGCGCTTTCCATCCCACCGTATGCACGCCCAGCGGGCTGATGCGGCTGAACACGCCGCGCAGGGTGCCGTCCTTGCCGGAGGTGTCGGTGCCTTGCAAAATCACCAGCAGCTTGTAGCGCTTGTCGGCGTAAAACAGGTTTTGCAGGGCATCGAGTTCGATCGCCAGTGCATCGACGGCCGCCCTGTCGGCTTGCTTGTCCCCGCCGGAAAAGGGCTTGGCCGCAGGATCCAAGTCTGCCAGCGACCAGCCTTTCCCTTTTTTCCCTCCGTCAGCGGGCGTTGTACTGGTTGGGGGCGGCTGCCAGCGGGCAATCAGTTTGGCGAGCGACTTGATGTCGGCTTTGCTCGGGGGCGCGTCTTGCGAGGCCGGCGCTTCAACATGGTTAGAGGACATCAGGATCTCCGGGGTTGGTGGGGTGGCCGCCTGATTTTGCATCCTGCCCGGGATGCGGCGACGCAATACACTCGCCTTTTGCCTGCGCTTGGGCTTGCGGGCATCGTTTGACACCACACCACGACAGACTAGGCCATGAAAACTGTGACACCATCGAATGCTTGCGCATCCTTCCAGGTTCAACCCGCATCCGGTTACGCCGGCGACATCGCACCGCCGCTGGCCTTTGCCTGGGTGCAGGCGGGCGAGGCGGTGCTGGTCGACGTGCGAAGCGACGCTGAGCGCGAATGGGTGGGCTATGTGCCGGGCGCGCTGGCGCTGGCCTGGAAACAATGGCCCGGCATGGTGATGAATGCCGGGTTTGACGAAGGCCTGAAAGCCGTGCCTGCCGGGAAAAAAGTGGTGCTGTTGTGCCGCAGCGGTGTGCGCTCTATCGCTGCTGCCCGGCGGGCCAGCGAACTGGGCCTGGAGGCCTACAACATCCTGGAGGGGTTTGAGGGCGATCCGGACGATCAGGGGCGCCGGGGTCAGCGCGGGGGCTGGCGTTTTCATGGCTTGCCGTGGCGCCAAAAGTAAACGCCAGCGAAGCCTCGAAAAAAACGAATCGGTCTATTTGTTTCTGACTTTGGCTGGGGGCGTGAATGGCGCCAGGCAAATCTGTTCATAATTCAGCGCAATGACATTTTTAGCACTTGACGTGGGCAACACCCGCCTGAAATGGGCCCTGTACGATGCGCCGGTCCCTGGCGCCAAACTACTGGCCCAAGGCGCGGTGTTTCTGGAAAACATCGACAAACTCGCTGAAAACGAGTGGAGCACCATGCCCCCGCCCACACGGATTCTTGGCTGCGTCGTGGCCAGCGACGCCATCAAGCGGCGCGTAGCCGAGCAAATGGACCTCTGGGAGGTGGCGCCGCGCTGGGTGGTGTCGAGCCCGCAAGAGGCCGGCCTGACCAACGGCTACGACCATCCGGCGCGCCTCGGTGCCGACCGCTGGGTTGCGATGATTGGCGCCTACCACCGGCTGCTGGCACGCGGCATCCATAAACCCTGCGTGGTGGTGATGGTGGGCACGGCGGTGACGGTCGAGGCCATCGACACCTCCGGCAAATTCCTGGGAGGCATTATCCTGCCCGGCCACGGCATCATGCTGCGCGCGCTGGAGTCGGGCACTGCCGGCCTGCATGTGCCGACCGGCGATGTGACCGATTTTCCTACCAACACCAGCGATGCGCTGACCAGCGGCGGAACCTTTGCGATTGCGGGCGCCGTGCAGCGCATGGTTGAAAACCTCACCCGCCATTGCGGCCAGGCGCCCGCCTGCATCATGACCGGCGGCGCCGGCTGGAAGATGGCGCCCAGCATGTCGGTCGAGTTCGAACTGGTGGACAACCTGATTTTTGACGGGCTGCTGGAAATTGCCTCCCGCCGCTTTGCAAGCTGAAATTTTTAGAAACGGAACACCCATGTCAGACCTCAAAGCCACCTTCGACCAGGCCGTGCTGGACTCCAAGAACCTCAGCGAGCGCCCAGACAACGCCACGCTGTTGAAGCTCTATGCCCTCTACAAGCAAGGCAGCACGGGCGACAACGCGGAGCCCAAACCGGGCTTTGGCGACATGGTGGCGCGCGCCAAGTGGGATGCCTGGAGCAAGCTCAAGGGCACCGCGCAGGACGCTGCCATGCAGCAGTACATCGACCAGATTTCCGACCTGGGCTGATAAGTTGATGCGCTGATTCCCTGGTTGTTATTCCCTTGCCGCCAGGTTGTCGGCCATCAGCTGGTCGAGGTTCTTGGCGATCTCTGCCTCGATTCTTTCCCTGAAGGCGCTGAGTAAAAAACCGAGCCGGGCGTTCAACGCGAAGCTGTCGGCGGTGACCGTGAGCGTGCCGCTCACGCCCGAGCGGATAAAGCTGACCTGGTCGCCGCTCTGGCCTTGTTCGTAGGTGCAGGCCATGTCGAATTTTTCTTCGGCCTGTTCGGTCCAGGTCAAGGCGATTTTGCGCGCCGCTGGCAGGCCCAGGGTGTGTACGCGTTCGATCCGGATGTCAGCCATGGGGGATTCCTGTGAGGGGTGTCTGGGTTTTGAGGGCATTGTGCCGCGCATCTTTAGGCTGGCGGGCCAGCTGCTTTGCCGCATCATAAAACCGGAGCCAGTGGCGGCCTTCGCGTTCAAACAGCGCTTCAAAGCCGGGCACCAGCTCGTCGTAGGCGGCCAGCGCGCCAAACGAGGCGTTGTTGGCGCGCGCCACCCAGGGGTCGTAGCCGGCATAGCCGCCCCAAGTGGCCTTGAGCCGGGCATAGTCGTCGCGAAAGCGCTGCATTGCTATTGATTTGCTAGCTTTAAGGGCTCGTTCATCCCTGGCTTCAGGGTCTTTTTCCTTGTAGATTTTCTCCAGTTCGCGCCGGGTGGCCAGGGCCAGTGCCCGGAACTGCTGGCGCCTGCCGTCAAACTCGGCATAGGCCTGTCGGGCGCTCTCGCTGGCCTGGCTGTCCAGCCACTGGCGGCTGCCCAGGCGTTCGACGGCCGTTGCAAACGATTCGTTGAACGCCGTGTCGTCCTGGACGTACAGCACCTGGTGTGCCAGTTCATGAAAAATAAGCCGCGCCAGCTCGCCTTCCGGGTAGGCCACAAAAGTGCTCAGCAGCGGGTCGCCGCCGGCCCAGTTCAGCCAGCCCAGGGTGGAATAGGCCGGCACACCGTAGACGCTGACTTCCAGGCCCTGCTGCTTGAGTTGCGCAGCCTCGGCCACGGCGTCGGGTTCGCTGAAATAGCCGCGATAGCCGACGCAGCCGGCCACCGGGAAACACCAGGTTTTCAGCGTCAGCGAAAACTCGGGCGCCGCCACCACGTTCCAGACCACGGCCTTGCGCTGCAGGTCGGCATAGCTGCGGTAGCTGGCGTTGTCGGGCAGGTGCAGCGCGGTCACGGCAAAGCTGCGAATGCGCTGGCTCAGCGTCAGCCGGGTTTTCAGCGTGGCGGGCGTTTGCGTATCGCCCAGCCAGTCGGCCACCGGCCGGGCAGCGTTGAGCAACTGCAGGTGGCCGCTGACCGACTGCCAGTAGTAACCCATGCTGGCGCAACCCGTCAGCAGCACGGCTGCCATGCCTGCGGCCAGTGCCGTGCGGAGTCTTGTGCTTGCCATGGCCGGTATGCGTTTGAGTTTGAGTTTCAATCTGCCCGGACTTGCACCAGGCAGTCGTAAAACACCGGTCCGCGGCCCAGGTCGGTCAGGTGCTGGCTGGTGAGCTGGTTGACGTTGGTGCCGTCCAGGCCGAGCTTGCGCCACCAGATGCCCAGGCCGTTGACCACGCCCGGCCGGGCGCGGCTTGACACGCTGGCTTTGACCCGGTACGCGCCGCGCTGGTTGAACACGGTGACGATGCAGCCATGCGTGATGCCGCGCGCGGCGGCATCCTGGGCATGGATTTCAAGCACCGGCTCGCCCTCGATGTCGCGCAGGCTTTTCACGTTGACAAAGCTGGAGTTCAGGAAGTTGCGGGCGGGCGGCGAGATCATGGCCAGCGGGTAGTCGTTCGACGAGCCTGGCGTTTCATAGTTGGGTACGTGGTCGGGCAGGCCGTCCAGGCCCTGGGCCGCCAGCCGGTCGCTGAAAACTTCGCAGCGGCCCGACGGCGTGGGAAACGCGCCCTCTGCAAACGGCGCATCGGGCAGCTTCAGGCTTGAAAATCCCTGGTCCCCCACTTGCTGACAGTCGACCTTGTCGCCAAACGCCGCGCGGCACAGCGTCTCGTCGCTATCGTTAAAACACTCATCGGTAAACCCCATCTGGGCGGCCAAGCCCCGAAA
>JAUSDK010000263.1 GCA_030650875.1 Polaromonas sp. | reverse complement strand
CAACCTGCAGTTCACCAGCGGCACCACGGGCTTTCCCAAGGGCGCGACGCTGACGCACCGCAATATTTTGAACAACGGCTTTTTCATCGGCGAAGCGATGAAGCTCACGCCGGCCGACCGGCTCTGCATTCCGGTGCCGCTGTATCACTGCTGCGGCATGGTGCTGGGCAACCTGGCTTGTTTGACGCATGGCGCCACCATCGTCTATCCGAACGACGGCTTCGAGCCGCTGAGCGTGCTGCAGGCGGTGCAGGACGAGCAATGCACCGGCCTGCACGGCGTGCCGACCATGTTCATTGCCGAGCTTGACCACCCGCGCTTTGCCGAGTTCGATTTGTCCACCTTGCGCACCGGCATCATGGCCGGCTCGCCATGCCCGACCGAAGTGATGAAGCGGGTCGTGAGCGACATGCACCTGGGTCAGATCACGATTGCCTACGGCATGACCGAGACCAGCCCTGTGAACTGCCAGAGTTCCGTCGACACGCCGCTGGCCAAGCGCGTCTCGACGGTCGGCCTGGTGCAGCCGCACCTTGAGGTCAAGATCATCGACCCCGAGACCCGCGAGATCGCCCTGACCGGCGTGTCGGGCGAGTTCTGCACGCGCGGCTATTCGGTCATGCACGGCTACTGGGACGACCCGGCGCGCACGGCGGAGTCGATTGACGCCGAAGGCTGGATGCACACCGGCGACCTGGCCACCATGGACAGTGAAGGCTACGTCAACATCGTGGGCCGCATCAAGGACATGGTGATTCGCGGCGGCGAGAACATCTACCCGCGCGAGATTGAAGAATTTTTATACCGCCACCCCAAGGTGCAGGACGTGCAGGTCGTTGGCCTGCCCGACAAGCGCTACGGCGAGGAACTGTGCGCCTGGATCGTGGCCCGGCCCGGCGAGACGCCGACGGAAGACGAGATCCGCGACTTCTGCAAGGGCAAGATTGCCCACTACAAGGTGCCGCGCTACATTCGCTTCGTGCCGGGCTTCCCGATGACGGTGACCGGCAAGATCCAGAAGTTCAAGATCCGCGACGAAATGAAAAACCAGCTCGGGCTGGAAGAAGACAAAACCGCCTGAATCGCCTGAAACGCTTGAAAGAAATCGGAACCATGACCACGCTAGACACCCAACTCAACGCCCGTTCCGTCGACTTCCAGGCCAATGCCAGCGCCATGCGCGCGCTGGTGGACGACCTTCATGTGCAGCTCGCCAAGGCCGCTGCCGGCGGTGGCGAGGTCGCTAGAGCCCGCCACACGGCGCGCGGCAAACTGCTGCCGCGCGACCGCGTGCAGATGCTGCTAGACCCCGGTACGCCCTTTCTGGAAGTCGCGCCGCTGGCCGCGCTGGGCATGTACCACGGCGATGCGCCTTGCGCCGGCCTGATCGTCGGCATCGGCCGCGTCAGCGGCGTGGACTGCATGATCGTCTGCAACGACGCCACCGTGAAGGGCGGCACCTACTACCCGCTGACCGTCAAGAAGCATTTGCGCGCCCAGGAAATCGCCCAGCAGAACAACCTGACCTGCATCTACCTGGTCGATTCGGGCGGCGCCAACCTGCCGAACCAGGACGAGGTGTTCCCTGACCGCGACCATTTCGGCCGCATCTTCTTCAACCAGGCCAACATGAGTGCTTTGGGCATTTCGCAAATCGCCGTGGTCATGGGTAGCTGCACCGCAGGCGGCGCCTATGTGCCGGCCATGAGCGACGAAAGCATCATCGTCAAGAACCAGGGCACCATCTTTTTGGGCGGCCCGCCGCTGGTCAAAGCCGCGACCGGCGAAGTCGTGACGGCCGAAGACCTGGGCGGTGGCGATGTCCACACCCGGCTGTCGGGCGTGGCCGACCACCTGGCGCAAAACGACCTGCATGCGCTGGCGCTGGCGCGTACTGCCGTCAAGAATTTGAATAAAAACAAGGCTGCAGCGCAGGCAGGCTCTGCGCCATTGGCCCCTAAATTCGCAGCGCAAGAGCTGTACGGCGTGATACCGGTCGATGTGCGCAAGCCGTTTGACGTGCGCGAAATCATCGCCCGCATCGTCGACGGCAGCGTGTTCGACGAATTCAAGGCGCGCTACGGCACCACGCTGGTTTGCGGCTTTGCCCACATCGAAGGCTTGGCCGTAGGCATCATTGCCAACAACGGCATTTTGTTCAGCGAGTCGGCGCTCAAGGCCACGCACTTCATCGAACTGTGCTGCCAGCGCAAGATTCCGCTGGTGTTTTTGCAGAACATCACCGGCTTCATGGTCGGGCGCAAGTACGAGAACGAAGGCATTGCCCGCAACGGCGCCAAGATGGTGACGGCGGTGGCCACGGCCGCCGTGCCCAAGTTCACCATCATCATCGGCGGCAGCTTTGGCGCCGGCAACTACGGCATGTGCGGCCGCGCGTTTTCGCCGCGTTTCCTCTGGATGTGGCCGAATGCGCGCATCAGCGTCCTGGGCGGCGACCAGGCCGCCGGCGTGCTCGCCACCGTCACGCGCGACGGCATCGAGGGCAAGGGTGGCGCGTGGTCTGCTGAAGAAGAAGAAGCCTTCAAGGCGCCGATTCGCAGCCAGTACGAGCACCAGGGCCATCCGTACTACGCCACCGCGCGGCTGTGGGACGACGGCGTGATCGACCCGGCCGACACCCGCCGCGTGCTGGCGCTGGGCCTGAGCGCCTCGCAAAATGCGACTATCCCCGAGACGAAGTTCGGCCTTTTCCGCATGTAAGGGATGCAAGCTATGAACGCACTTGAAATTACCCAGCAAGGCGCGGTGCTGACCATCACGCTCAGCCGCCCCGACATCCGCAACGCCTTCAACGACGAGGTGATCGCCGAGATCACCGCCGCCTTCCAGGACGCCGCCAGCCGCGCCGAGGTGCGCGCCGTGGTGCTGGCCGCCGTGGGCCCGGCCTTTTGCGCCGGTGCTGATCTGAACTGGATGCGCCGCATGGCCGACTACACGCGCGCCGAAAACCTGCTTGATGCGGCCGCGCTGGCCGAGATGCTGCGCGTGATGTACGAATGCCCCAAGCCCACCATTGCCCGCATCCAGGGCGACGTGTATGCCGGCGGCATGGGGCTGGTGGCGGCCTGCGACATGGCCGTCAGTGTGGACACGGCGAACTTCTGCCTCAGCGAAGTCAAGCTGGGGCTGATTCCGGCCACCATCAGCCCCTACGTGGTCCGCGCCATGGGCGCGCGCGCGGCGCACCGCTACTTTTTGACGGCCGAGCGCTTTGACGCGAGCGAAGCGCACCGCATCGGTTTCGTGCATGCAGTGGTCAGCGCCGACGCCCTGGACACCAAGGTGGCGGAACTGACGGGCGCCCTGGTCAACGCCAGCCCGAACGCCGTGCGCAGCTGCAAGCGGCTGGTGCAGGAAGTCGCCGGGCAGGCCATCGAGGCGCCGCTGATCGCCCGCACCGTCGAAGGCATTGCCGACATCCGCACCAGCAGCGAAGGCCGGGAGGGCGTGCAGTCCTTCCTGCAAAAACGCAAGCCTTCGTGGCTGGCTGGCTAGCATGCGACCCCTGATGCGCGCATCCACGGGCGGCAGCGCAGTACGCAAAGCGACAAGCGTGGGGGCGGCTCCACCCCAGCCAGGGCCGCGGAACCGGCTTTGCCGGGCCGCAGGCGCAGCGGCCCCCTCGGGGGGCAGCGCAGTACGCGAAGCGACAAGCGTGGGGGCCTTATGAATCCTCTCGACACCGCTCAACTGATTGCTTTGGCTGGCGCCCTGGGCTGGGCCAGCGGCGTGCGCCTGTACCTGGTGGTGCTGCTCACGGGGCTGGCCGGCTACATGGGCTGGATGGACCTGCCGCAGGGCCTGCACCTGCTGGCCAATCCGGTGGTGCTGGGCGCCAGCGGCTTCATGGTGTTC
>JAUSDK010000255.1 GCA_030650875.1 Polaromonas sp. | reverse complement strand
GCGCGGTCGATCTGGTTGCCCACGCGCTTGAGGTGCGCCAGCTCGATGCCGACGTGTACCCGGCCGCGCCGGGCATTGCGCAGCAGGCGCGACACATCGTGCGGCAGCTGCTCGGCCACGGCCAGCGTGCGGCGCAGGGTGTGCCAGGTGCGGGCGGCCAGCACGCTGGGCTGCAGCCGGGCACGCGCCACCCGGCGCAGCAGCGGCTCGGCTTCGGCGGCCATGTGAAATGCGGGGTCCAGGCCGCGGCCCATGCCTTCCAGGCTGATGAAGGCCTTGACCAGCAGCGCCAAGTCGGGCGGCAGACCCAGCCGGTGCTCGCGCAAAATGCCGGTCACGTCAGACAGCATCTTGCTGAGGTTGAGTTGTGCCAGTGGGGTACTGTGGTACTGGTCGACAAAGGCTTCGATCTCGGCTTCAAGCTGCGCCGGGTTCACGTTCTGCTCGTCGCCGGTCCAGTCGAGCAGCACGTCGACCACGGCCTGCGGCTGGCGCTCAACCAGGCCGAGCATCAGGTCCAGCACCTCTTCGCGCCGCCGCGTCGACAGTCGACCGACCATGCCAAAGTCAATGAAGGCGATACGGTTGCCGGGCAGGTAAAACACGTTGCCGGGGTGCGGGTCGGCATGAAAAAAGCCGTCTTCGACGATCATCTTGAGCACGGCCTGGGCGCCGCGCCGGGCCAGCAGGGGGCGGTCAAAGCCGGCCTCGGGCGTCAGCTGCTCCAGCTGGCTGCCGGGCACGCCGCCCACATAGTCCTGCACGTTGACGCGCTCGCCGGTATGCGCCCAGTGCACGCGCGGGATCACGATGTCGGGCAGGCCGGCCAGGTTGGCGGCAATGCGCTCGGCATGGCGGCATTCGGCGGCCAGATCCAGCTCGCGCCGCAGCGACCTCGCAAACTCGCGCACCAGCTGCTGCGGCTGGTAGGGCTTGAGGGTGGGCAGTTCGGTTTCGGCCAGCGCCGCAACGTGGCCAAGCAGGCGCAGGTCGGCCTCTATGACCTCGGTGATGCCGGGGCGGCGGATCTTGACGATGACTTCGCATCCGCCGTGCAGCTGCGCGCGGTGCACTTGGGCAATCGAGGCGGCGGCCAGCGGCGCGGTGTCAAAGCGGGCGAAGACGTCTTCGAGTTCGCCGCCCAGGTCTTCGCGCAACTGCGGGCGCAACTGGTCGAGTGGCACGGCGGGCACGTGGCTGTGCAGTTTCTCAAACTCGGCAATCCACTCGGGCCCAAACAGGTCGGCGCGGCCGGCCAGGATCTGCCCGAGCTTGACAAAGGTAGGGCCGAGTTCCTCCATGGCCAGGCGCACCTGCACCGGCGGCGCGATGCGGGCCAGGTCGGCGGCTGTTTCCCAGCGGATGGCGTGGCCGGCGCGTTCGAGCTGGTCGGCCAGGCCGAGGCGGCGCACGCTGTCGGCCAAGCCGTGGCGAATCAGCACGCCGGCAATTTCGTTCAGGCGGCGCATGTCGCGCGCGGCGCTCAGGGTCTCTATCAGCATGGCCGGATGATAGCCCTGCGCTGGCCCATGCGGTGGCGCGTCGCAACGCAAAAAGGGCAGCGGATCCATGTCCGCTGCCCTTTTGACGCTTGCCATGGCCCGTGCGGGCCGGCGTTTATTGCACGCGTCGCTCGATCGTGATTTGCTCGACTTCCACGCGGCGGTTGGGCTCCAGGCATTTGATCAGGGCCGTGCGGTTTTTGTCGCTGCATTCGACCACCGGATTGGCTTCGCCCTTGCCTTGGGCATTCAGGCGGTTGGCGCTGACGCCCTTGGCGCTCAGGTAGTTTTTGACGGCATTGGCCCGGCGCTCGGACAGCGCCTGGTTGTAGCTGTTGGAACCCAGGCGGTCGGTGTAGCCGGTGATGACCACGTCGTTGACGCTG